>JADLDL010000154.1 GCA_020846655.1 Saprospiraceae bacterium
TATGGGAGTGTGCTTTCAAAGGAGTCTTACGTTTGCCCTTCAATCAATTGATTGACATAATTGAAAGTTGGTTAAAGTCCGATTCCTGTTTTTGTGAAATTGGTCATTACTCAAAAGAAGGGGGAAATGGTGCTCCATATTCCGAAACCGGCGCAAGCACTTTGCCTGAATTTTGAAAATACTCTCATTCTACCAATACTGAACCTGCCTTGTCCCGACATTGCCCCCCCCTCACACCACCCTACCATCCTCCATCTCCATAATCCGCTGCATATTCCCCGCAAAGGCCTGGTCGTGCGTCACGATCAGCAGGGTCTGTTGGTATTCTTCGGACAAACGCTTGAAAATATCAAACACCAGGTCGCTGTTCTTTTTGTCCAGGTTGCCGGTGGGCTCGTCGCCCATGATGATCAGCGGGTCGTTGATCAGCGCCCGGGCGATGGCCACCCGCTGCTTTTCGCCGCCCGAAAGTTGGTTGGCCATTTTCAGGGCCAGGTCCCCGATTCCGAGCGCGTTCAGGTGCTCCATGGCCCGGTGCTCTACCTCGGCCTCGCTGTATTTGCGGAGTTTCAGCCCCGGCAACATCACGTTTTTCAACACCGAAAACTCGTTCAGCAGGTAGTGAAACTGAAACACAAAACCGATTTTTTCATTCCGGATGCGCGCCAACTCCGCCTCGGTTTTGCCCTGCATATTTTCGTTGTCGATCCACAACTCGCCGGTATAGTCGGTGTCCATGGTCGACAGGATGTACAACAAGGTGGATTTGCCGCAGCCGGATTTGCCCGTCACGGCCACAAACTCGCCCCGCTGGATGGTAAACGAAATGTCTTTCAACACCTGCACCGTCACCGGGTCTTTGAAATATTTGTTGATATGCTTGGATTGAAGTACTGCCTGTGCCATGTTACTTGCCCCGGATAATGATGACTGGATCTACTTTGCTCGCTTTGCGGGCCGGAAAAAAACCAGCCATATAGGTGGTGATCAGCGCAAAAACAATCCCAATGGTATAAAAAACCGGGTTGTAGTTGACCGGGTAGGTCTTCACCGTCGGCAAGGCCGCCGTGTTGAACGGAATCTGGTCGATGAGCAGCGACAAGGAAAAGCCAAAGGCCAGGCCCAGCAAACCGCCCAACAGGCCGATGCTCAGCGCAATGCCGAGGAATATTTTCTGGACGTCGCTGCCCGAAAAACCCGTGGCCTTCAGGATAGCGATGGTGTCCATTTTTTCATAAATCATCATATTCAGGATGTTGTAAATGCCGAAACCCGCCACGATCAGCAGGGTGATGCCCACCACGTAGGAAATCAGCGTGCGCACAAAACTGCCAGTCTCGAACTGCGAATTGGCCGTTTGTATGTCCTCCGCATCGGCCTGAAACAGTTGGGCGTATTCCCGGGCGACCGCCGGCGCCCGGTCGAGCTCTTTCAGTTTGATTTGAATATCGGTAATGTAGTTGTTGGGTTTGCCCAGGAGTTTTTGCGCCGTAGCAATGGAGGCATAACTCTGCACTTTGTCCAACTCCTGAATGCCCGATTGAAAAAATCCGACGACTTTCAGCGGCAGGCGCTCGCCTTTGGCCGTGGTCACCTGCACCACATCGCCAATGTCTGCCAGCAGTTTTTCCGCCACGCCTTTGCCCAGCACGATACTGTTGGACACAGTTTTCAGGTCGAGCGCACGGCCGGTGGTCACATAATCGCTGAAAAAGAACAGGCTGCTCTCGGCCACCACGTCGATGCCGCTCACGGTGCCCGTGATGTCGATGGTACCGGCGTTGTACAAAACCGGAGCCGTTATTTTGGGCGCCACGCCCAATACCCGGGGGTCTGTGCGCAGGGCTTGCAGGATGGCAGCGCTGTTGTACAGTTCCAGCCGGCCGCCGCTCGATTTGACGGATCGAATAAAGTTATATCCTTCCCGAAAGTCCGGCGATAGGCTGACGGGTTGCCGGGCGTTGGGTTTGATGTCGGTGTAGAGCCGGACGTGGGGTGTCCGGTTCAGGATCAGGCCATCCAGCAGGTCGTTCAGGCCGTTCATAAAGCCCAGCAGGGCAATAAACATGGTGATGCTGAACGTCACGCCAATGGCCGCGACGAGCGATTGCCGCCAGCGCGCCAGCAGCAGGGAGCGGGCGATGTCTGCCAGGAGGAGGTATTTCATGGGGCGGGTTTCAGGATGGTTTGCCGGGGACTGAGGCCTTCCAGGATTTCGGCTTTCCGGAAATCTTTCAGGCCGGTTTTCACGCTGCGTTGCGTTTTGTCTTCGAGGATCACCACGGAATCGCCGATCAGGTAGGCCCGCGGAATGGTGAGGGCATTGTCTTTGGTTTGAATGACGATGTTGGCTTCGGCCGTTAGATTGGGGTATAGTACGGGCGGCTTTTTGGTAAAAATGGCCTCTACCGCGAAGGTGCGCGAGCGCTCGTTCATGAACGGATCGATCCGGGTCAGTTCCGCCTCGTACACCTGCCCTTTGTAACTGTCGAGCGTGAGCAACACGCGCTGGCCGGGCCGGATGCGGGCGATATCGTTTTCATCGACCTGGAGCTCAGCCACAAACTCAACGGCATCGCCAATGATGGCCACCGGACTTTGCATACTCACGATTTCGCCCGGCTCAAGGGTAATGTTGTACACCCGGCCGTCGGTTTGGCTGCGGATCACGTAGTCCTGCGCCATGGTTTTGCTGATGGCCAGCAGTTTTTGGCTTTGGGCGGCGGCGAAGTCGAGTTGTTTTTGGAGATCCCGGTAGCGCAGGACGGCCGCGCGGTAGCTGTTGAGCGAGGCCGTATAGGCCAGTTCGCGCTGCTCCAGTTCGACCCGGGAGCCAATCTGCTGTGCCCAAAGGCCGCGCTGCCGGACGAGCAGAAGCGAATCGTTCAGCATTTTGCTTTGGGCCGTTTCGATGCTGGCTGTCAGTTCCTGAAGCCGCTCGCCCCGGCTGTTGCGTGCCGCAAAATCGGCTGCCAGTTGGGCGTTTTGCGCGTTCAGCGCGGCGCTTTCATGTTGAACGACAAACAAGGGGTCGCCCTTGCGGACCACATCGCCCTCCTGGACCAGGATTTTTTGGACCAGGCCGCTCACCGTGGAAAAAACCTGGTATTGGTTTTTGCTCTTGATCGTTCCCGAGGCATACACCGACTCGGAAATCCGCTCCAGCGTGGCTTGGGTTTTTTCAGGTTGCTTCCGGCAGGCCGGCAAAAGCAGGCCGGCGCCGAGCATCAGGTAAAAATATCGCAGCATACCGTGTTTTATGGTAATTAACCCACGCCCCCAGAGCAGAAGTCTCCGGGGTATGTCAATTAGGCAAATTTACAACAAAACGCGGTCAATCTTTTGGTTATCAAACAATTAATACTGCTTCTAAATCACATCTCCTGTATTGTTGGCGAGGACGCCACCCCTGACAAAATATCCCAATATCCCAATATCCCAATATCCCAATATCCCAATATCCCAATATCCAATATCCAATATCCAATATCCCAATATCTCAATACCCCAACACTACTATTTTTCCTCCCCCTTGCAAAACCCCATCCCGCAAGACGGTAAACAAACAAAGCCCCGAAACCGTCGCCGGAAGCGTCGCCTGATTGTCCACCACCGGGCCTTCCCACAGCGTGCGGCCCGTCACATCCCGCAGCACCAGGGTTCCGTCGGAAAAGTCGCCGCCGCCGATGCGCAGGGTCATGCCGGCCGGCGTCGGATTGGGTGACAAGGTCAAGGCCCCCGGCGCAAGGCCGGTGCTGCCGCTGCTCCGTTCCGCCACAGCCGCCGGCTCCTGGCCAACGGGGCAGAAAAACGTGTTCAGGTAGGCTTCGGTGTAGGCGCCGGAGCGCAGCCGCATGGCCACATGGAGGTAGTCGACACTGGCCTGTGCGGGCAGCACAAACCGAAAAATATCTGATTGGCCATTGGCCAGGCCCTGTGCCAGGGGCTTGAAACGCAGCGAGTGAAAGGGCGAAAAATTGGGGCTGCGCAGCGCGTAGGTGTTGCCGCTGGGAGCAGTGTACAGGCTGTTGCCCGGGGGCGACACCGCCTGCATGCCTTTCGGCACTTCCAGGTACGCGAAACTCAGGTCATCGCTACAGGTATTGGTAAGGCGCACACGATACACCCAGTCCCGCTGGGCATCCCGGTCCACACTGAGCAGCTCGGCCCGGAAGCAGCCAATCGTTTTGGAGTCGCATACCTCGTCCGCTTCCACTTTGACATTGAAACAACAGGTTTGCGCCGTGCCACAGGCGTCTTCCGCCCGGTAACAAACGGTACTGCTGCCCAGCGGAAATAAGTCGCCGCTGGCGCCGCCGCTCAGCCGGACGAGGTCCAGGGGCGGACAAGGACAATCGGATACCGCCAGCGGCGTATCGTATGTACAAACCGCCCCGGCGCCCGATGTGGCTACGAGCAGTTGATCCACCGGGCAAGTCAATTGCAAGGCACTCGCCCAGTTTTCCGTTTGGTACTTCAGCGTGTAGGTCGCCAGCGTATCGCAACCCCCGCCGCTGGCCGGCAGCGTCAGCACGATCATGCCCGGCTGGCTGTAGGTAGTACCGCCCAGCACCACCGTTTCGCCGGGGCAAAAACGGATCGTCTGCTGGAGCGCCGGCTGCGGCAATTGCACCAGCGTGTAGGTCGCCAACGTATCGCAGCCGCTGCCGCTGGCCGGCAGCGTCAGCACGACCGTGCCCGGCTGGCTGTAGGTAGTACCGCCCAGCACCACCGTTTCGCCGGGGCAAAAACTGATCGTTTGCTGCAGCGCCGGCTGCGGCAAGTGCACCAGCGTGTAGCTCGCCAGCGTATCGCAGCCGCCGCCGCTGGCCGGCAGCGTCAGCACGACCGTGCCCGGCTGGCTGTAGGCAGAATCCCCTAGTACGACCGTTTCGCCGGGGCAAAAACTGATCGTTTCGCTGCGCTCGGGCGAATTCAACCGGATGATCTGGTGGGTGATGGAGGTGGTGCAATTGCCGTTTTCGGCGGGCAGGGTCAGGGTAATACTTCCCGGCTGGCTGTAGGTAGAGTCGCCGATGGTAACGGTTTCGCCGGCACACAAACAGTGGGTCTGCGTCAGGTCGATGCTCAGGTTGGAGTTACAAAAATCCTGGCTGCTCGGAAACGCTTCGTATTCGGGGATCGGGTCCAGCGCCTGTAGCATGCCGCCCGCCTGAGTCGTCAGGGGGGCTGCCTTGCGGGTAGCCTTCAAATCCCGGACCTCGACGGGCAGGTTGGCGACGCAGCAGCCGGCGACCAGCCCGAGCGAGTCGGTTTTGGTCACATAACAACCACTGGGGGTTTGTCCGTCCGGGCTCGCGACGGCAAAGCCTGCTACGATAAATCCACCGTCGGATGTGTGGAGCAAGGGTTCGTTGGTAGTGGCCACCCGCGCGCCCAGCGAGCGGGCCCACAGCACTGCGCCGGAGGGATCTATTTTCACCAGGGCGGTAGGCGCGGTAGCCGCTGCATCATAAAACATGGTCAACACGCTGCTCCCGTCGGGCAGCACGACACTCGACCAGAAACTGCTCAGGTCGCCGATGGCATACCGTTTTGACCAAAGCACCTGCCCCTGGAGATCTGTTTTTTGCGCCCATCCGGCGATGACCGACAGGTCGGGGCAGGATTGTTTGGACACCATGACGCCTGCCTGGAGTTGGTTGCCATCCGCCGTCGGGTGCGCGGCATACCATATCCCCAGCGAATCTATTGGAAAAGTGTGAGTTTGCACCAGGGCGCCGGTGTTCAGGTTCAGGACGCCCAGGTAGCCGTTCCGGTCAAAATCGCCTGCCAGATAAACCAGGCTGTCGCTGGCATATTGTGCGCTCGCCAATATCTGTTTGGAGGCCTGCACCTCGCGGCTCCAGCGCAAGGCGCCATCGTTTTCGGTTCGAAGAAAAAACGAACCGGCAATGCCGGCATTAAATTTAAATCCCGACAGAAAATAACCATCCGGGAGGGCAATGATGTTGCCCCGCTGTTCTTCGTAAAAACTGGGGGCGCCGTAGGTTTTTTGCCAAAGGATGGAACCAGCGTCATCCACTTTGAGCAGTCCCATATCTCTCGGGCTCGAATCGGTTTTTTGAATTTTGACGCCGATGATGAACCCTCCGTCGTTGGCCGGCACGATCTGGCTGAAAACAAAATAATCCGCTACATCAATGCCGCCGTAGGTTTTCATCCAAAGCACCTCACCCTGCTTATCCAGGCGCATCAGAAAAGAGCCGATCGTGCCGTCGTCCACAAACGGCGCCTCGCCCGCGATCAAATACCCATCATTCGTTTCCAGCATATCCTTGGGATACAGGACTGGGCTGAGATCGTTGTAAATTTTTTGAAAGGTAATGGCTTGCGCACAAACCCGGAGTGCCAAAGAGCTGAACAAAATCGTTAGGAACAGAACCCGAAATGCAAACATGGTGCAGAATAGATTGGATGGATAAAACAGGTTGACGGATACTGAAACGGCGGTGCCGCTGGTGTAATCGATGTTCAGTATGGGAGGTGGCACAGCCACCTGGGGGGGAGAGAAGGGGCGATCTGTTCGGGGTTTTGATACTTCGATATTGGATATTCGGTGTTCGATATTCGTCATTTTTCAAAGAAAACGTCGAGGAATATCCAATATCGAACTCCGAAGATCCAATGTTGAAGTATGTTCAATAGGACTGATCGGCCCTCTCTGGGGGGAGAGAAGGGACGATCTGTTCGGGGTTTTGATACTTCGATATTGGATATTCGGTGTTCGATGTTCGACATTTTTCAAAGAAAACGTCGAGGAATATCCAATATCGAACTCCGAATATCCAATGTTGAAGTATGTTCAATAGGACTGATCGGCCCTCTCTGGGGGGAGAGA
>JADLDL010000155.1 GCA_020846655.1 Saprospiraceae bacterium
AGTGCCGCACAACCCGACACCGCCACATCAAGCGTTCGGTAACCATACGCCCCTGATCGTAGTTCCAGGTACCGACATACCCCCAATTTCCCCGCCCTCCTTCCGCCACCTCGCCGGCTTCGTCCCTCGCCGCCTCCGGGCTACAGGACCAGGCTCCGCCGGGCTCACAGGCCGGCCGGCTACCACTTCACTGCAGGGACAAAGCAAGCCGGAGGCCGCAGGTGTGGCCGCGGTCGCCCGGATCGGGGTAGCTGCGAAAGGCAGAGCGGCAGTACAGCGGGGTGGCGCCCCAGCTGCCGCCGCGACGCACGCGGAAGGAGCCGCTCCCAGGCCCGGAAGGATTCGTGGCGCCAGCGCTTTGGGCATAGTAGCCGGCATCGTACCAGTCCTGGCACCATTCCCAGACGTTGCCGGCCATATCGTGCAAGCCCAGGGCATTGGGCGTTCGGAGACTACCGACTGGCACCGTTTGCGCGCGGCATTCCCCCACCACCGAGTAGCCTGCTTTGTAATCGGCCCTGGCATTGAAGTTCATCTGGGACGGGTCAGCCAGGTCCTTTCCATTGCCAAAGCGGACTTGCCCGCCGCCAACCCCACCCCGGCCCTCCCCAGGAGGGGAGGGAGTTGCTCTCGCGGCGTATTCCCACTCTGCTTCGGTGGGCAAGCGGTAGCCTCTGGCGCGCCAGTCGACGCTGACGGTCCACTTTTTATTGTCGTATTGACTATAGTTATTGGGGTCTATCCTGGTTTTGTCGATGGTGTACACGGGCTGAAGTTTATCTTGTATGCTGCGCCAGTTGCAGTATTCCACAGCATCGTACCAGTCTACGTTGATCACTGGCCGCTGGCCCCGACCCCAGCCTGCGTCGCCGGGTTTTTCCCGGCCGGTGGCGGTGCAAAAGGCATCGTATTCGTCAAACGTCACTTCGGTTTTGCCGAGGTAAAAGCCGGACACCGTGACGGCATGTACCGGTTTTTCACTTTCGCTGCCCTCGTTGAAGGTATCGCCCATCTAAAAAGTACCGCCGGGTACAAAGGCGAAGCCTGCGGGGGCTTGCTGTGTGGCCGGCGCAGCGGGCTGGAGTTCCCTGATCCGCTGCCGGGCGGCGGCGGCGTGGCGGCCGCCGGGGTATTGGTCCAGGTATTTTTGCACGGTTTTGGGGTCTTGGGAGTCCTTCACGATGTCCCAGAGTTGGTCGCCGGCGCTGGGGGTAGTGGGCTTCGTGGAAGGTTTGGAGGCCGGCTTAGGCGCGGGTATTTTGGCGCGGGCCTGCCGGATACGGCTGTCGAGGTCCTGTGCGGCCGGCACATCGGGACAGGTTTTGGCGGCCTCCCATTTTTTGAGGGCCTCGCTGTAGCGGCCGGCGTTGTAGGCGGCCAGCCCCTTGTCGTAGAGGGGTTTGTAACAATCGTCCTGGGCCATTGCCGCCAGGGGCAATAGCAGCAGCAGGCTGGCCAGGAGTGGGTATCGGTTCATATTGTTGCAGGTTTTTTTCAACAAGAAAATCAAATTTTCAAGGCAGCGCCGCCGGTGCGCGCAGCGCTTATTTTTCACGAAAATCAAAAAAGATGGAGCCACATTGTTTTTCCACATCCGAGGTAGCGAACTGGAACTGACGCGCCTGGTGTAGTGCCTCTCCGATCAATTGTTGATTTGTCGTGGTGGAGCCTTTCAGGGTGTAATCGGCGGAAATTACATTCCCCTTGCTGTCCACACACACCTGCACCGCCACGCGTCCGTTGGCTTTGGTATCTACCTTCGGCGCAGAAGGCCGTTTGACGACTTTCCTGGCCGCGAGCCCTTGACCGCTCACGGAAATACTTGGCCCGGTTCCAGGTTTGCCCAAGTTTCCGCCAATCTTTTGTTTCTTGGCAGCATCTTCCGCTTGCTGGCGTCGGGCTGCCTCCTCGGCTTGCCGTTGACGTTCGGCTTCGGCTTGCCGCCGGCGTTCTTCCTCAGCTGCCTTTTGTTGCCGTAGGCGATCTTGTTCTTTTTTGCTGGCTCCTGTTGTATCCTTTTCCGGCTTGGCGTCGGATGCGTTTGTTTGCTCCTGCGCATTCGCCGCCGCCAGGGCCTCGATCCTCGCCTGGGCCTGGCGGATGCGGTCGTCCACATCGTTTTTCAGCGGCTTGTCGGGGCAAGTCTGCGCGCCTTCCCATTTTTTCAACGCCTCGGCGTAGCGGCCGTCCGCGAAGGCTATATTTCCTTTGGTGTACAAAAATTCGTAACAATTGTCCTGGGCAGCTATTGGCAGCGGGCGCAAAAGCAGGAAGAACAGCAGCAAAATTTTGGTGTTTTTCATTGTAAATGGGGGTTTGAATGGTTTGAATGACTATTGTTGGATTTGAACTATCTGCGTGTTTACGGCCCTAAAGGGCCTCGACCGAAGCGGCGTGAACGCCGCGCTACCTGAAACATTCCCTCACATTAATCCATATTAATCGGCCCTAAAGGGCCTTGACCGAAGCGGCGTAAACGCCGCGCTACCTGAAATATACCCTCACATTGACCACATTAATCACATTGGCCACATTAAATCACATTAAACCACATTGGCCACATTATTTGTACGCCAATTACTTGTTCGGCAAGGATTTTAACTTGTTTTGAATCTTCTTGTCGTCTGGGTTGAGGGCCAGGGCTTCTTTGTAGCGCGCCCGCGCCAAGGCCCACTCCTCGGCTCGCTCGAAACTCTGCGCGCTTTTCAACTTTTGGTCGAAGCGGTTTTTCAAATCGCGCGACAGTTTTTGCGCTTCCGGGTGCGTGGGAAACCGCAGGAGAAAGGCCGCCAAAGCCGGTATGGTGCCCGTATTTTTGGCAACGTCAAACGCCTGCTCCTCCCCGGTCGGCTGCGCCGGCGCCTCGCGGCGCAGCGGCGTCAGGCCTTTGGCCGGTGTATCGTTGCGTTGCCAGGGCCGCCAAACAGCCAGCAGCACCACCAGCACCAGCGTACCGATAGCCAGGTAGTACCACCACTGAAAACCGCCGCCAGCCTGACTGTGCGCGGGAGGCGTCTTGTGCCCAACCACGCGCACTTTGGGTGGCTTCGGCGCTTTCGGCGGGGCCTTTGGCCGCATCTGCGCCTCGCAGGCAGCGATCCGCTCGCCGATGCGGCGGCTGGCCTCGGTGGCCGGAAAATCCGGTTCCTGCTGGCTCTCGGCCTGCCGGTAGGCCGCCAGCGCTTCCAACCAGTTTTCCTGCGCAAACAGGATGTCCGCACGGGCCAAGGTTTTGTCAAAAGCCACTTTGCGGGTTTCCCGGGCCTGGCGGTCCAGTTGTTGCTCGCAGTCGGCCACGCGCTGCTGGAGCAGCGCCGCCACGGGCACAAAACCGGTTTCGTGCAGGGTCAGCGCATCGCTGTAGGCCTTGCGGGCCTCCGCCCATTGTTCCCGCTCAAACAGGTGGCCGGCCGCTTCCACGGCAGCGGCGAAGCGCTGCTGTTGCGCACTGCGGGCCGTGGCGGCAGCCTGGCGCTGGGCCACGGTTTCCACCACGCGGCGCAGGCGGTTCACCACATCCTGCCAGCCGGCATCGTGGCGGTCCTGGCGGTCGGCCCAATCGGCCACAGGGCGCCCTTTTTCGGGGAGCGCTTCGAGGCCGCCGAGGGGCGTGTTTTCCCAGTCGCAATGCCGCAGGATAACCGGCACCACCACAGCCTCGCCTTTCTGGTGTCGTTCGAGCGAGACCTTCACTTCTTTGCCATAGAAATAATCGGATGCCAGCGAGTCGGAACTCACCAGCAGCAAGATGATGCCGGCGCCGTAGAGCCGCTCTTTGATGGCGGCATCCCATTCCTGCCCGGCCTCGATGTCGTAGTCATCCCAAATACTGATCCGCCCCTCGCGGAGCATCGGACGCAGGAATTTTTTGAATTCGTTTTTGAAGGCGAGGTCCTGGTGCGAATAAGCAATAAAAATATCGACAGTGGTCATGCGGTATGTTGGCGGCTGGGCGGTGTAGGGCAAAAGTACGCAATTTGCGTTTTGGTGCTGCGCAATAGAAAAGCCACCGCCGGGCGCCCGATGGACCACCAAACACCTCCTTTTTTCTAAGTGCCCTACGTGTACTTAGTGGTTAAAAAATTTAAAACCACTTAGAGCACATAGGGCACTTAGTGGTTAAAAAATTTAAAACCACTTAGGGCACATAGGGCACTTAGTGGTTAAAAAAATTTAAAACCACTTAGGGCACGTAGGGCACTTAGGAGATTTAGCGTTTGCTCAAGCGTCGGACGCCCATTTCAGTCCCGCTTTGCAGCGTCACCAGGTATACGCCCGCCGGCACACCGTCCAGCACCAGCACTTGCGCCGTTTGCCCGGCCGGCAACGACCAACTACGCAACAACTGCCCTGTCGCGCTGTATAGCTGCAACTGCGCGTCGGCAGCCAGGGCTTCGGGCAGGCTCAGGCGCACGCTCTCGGTAGCCGGGTTGGGCGCCAGACTAAAGGCCAGGGCGTTGCCGACTTCACGGGTGTCGAGCGGAAACTGCTGCACTTGGAAAATATCTGCCGCCAGGCCGCCTTCGCCGTCGGTCACGCTGAAGCGGAAGGTATCGCCCGCGTTGGGGATGCCGTGGTCAAAATAACGGATGGCGCCGTTGTCGAGATCCGTTTGGGTAAACTGCTGCCCGGGCAGCATCGGGCCGGTCCAGGCGCGCTCGAGGTGCCCGTATTGCGGAGCGGATACAAGCGTAAAGACCAGTTGCGCCGGCGGCGTATTGAGGTCTTCGGCTTTCAGCAGGGTGTTGAGCACCACGGCGTTTTGGCCCGGCCCTACTTGCAGCAGCTTGTTCTGCACGATCAGCGGCGGGTTGAGCGCCGCGCTGGAGCAAAATTCTATGGCAAAAGCACTGATCTGGCCGCCCGAACTGATGGTGTTGTCTTTGATCCGCAACTTCCACTCGCCGGCGGCTTCCTGGTTGGCAAAGGCACTCAGTTTGCCCTCTGGCCGGTAGGCGTTGCCGTTTTGAGGGGGCGGGCAGCCGAAGGCTTGCGGCGCTTCGTCGTCGAAGCCGAGTTTGAAATTGCCGCTGTAACTCGCGCATTTTTTATCAAACAACACCACCGCCGTGCCTGCCGGGCTCACCAGACTGGCCGTCAGGTCCTTGAAAAAAGTGTGGTTGCCTTCGAGGGTTTTCACTTTTATTTCGCTGATCGGGCCGCTGCTGCTCACCTGTATTTTTGACTCAACGGTTGGCGTGCCGTTGGAAGAAATCACCTTGGGTACATCATTGGACACCAGGGTCACGCAATTTTTCGACGCTGTAGCAAATACAAAAGGCCCTACCCAGGCGCCTGCGCCGCACTCGTTGA
>JADLDL010000156.1 GCA_020846655.1 Saprospiraceae bacterium
GCGGCTGTGTTGCACGATGGTTTCGAAATTGGCCAACTGCTCATCCAGGCTGTAGCCGGAAGCGGCGTCGTTGGACGGGAGGTTGAGGAGGATGGCGTCGGGCGCGAGCGACAAGGCGCGGGTGATGTTGCGCTCCGGGTCGGGGTGCGGCCTGTAGTTGGGGACTGCCGCGCTGCTCGGCAGCAATTGGTAACTGCTGTACCCGCCCATGGCCAGGTTGATCACCTCGTTGGCCGGGTTCAGGGCCTGCAAAAAGATCCGGTATCGGTTCACCCAGGCACTATCGGGTTGGCTGGCGCCGGCGCCGGCCGCCGTGGAAGAACCGATAACGACGAAGCGGAGTTTGGGCATACAGGGAAAGGTATCGGTGGGTGACTGTGCTGGCAGGCGCTGGGCAAGCAACAACAGAAACAGGTGGACAAAAAGGGTGACCAAACGCATACTCAAAAATGATCGGGATGATGTACGATCCCGGTGGAAGTGCCGGTATCTTTATTGGGCCTGGCCCGATGCGGTTTGGCAAAAGAATACATTTTCAGCATGTTGCGGCCAAAAAAGAATCTGTTGTTGTCGGAAATCGGTGATTTCACCCGCTTTGTGGTTCGTTTTTTTCGCGAAGCCGTTCGCCCGCGTTACGAAATGCAGGAACTGATCCACCAGTGTTTTGTGATCGGCTACAAATCGTTTTCCCTGGTGGGGCTCACGGCGTTTATCATGGGCCTGGTGCTCACCATGCAATTGCGACCCAGCATGGTGCACTACGGCGTGGAGGCCGAAATCCCGGCTATGGTGGGTATTGCGATCATTCGCGAGATCGGACCGGTGATCACGGCCCTGATTTTTGCCGGCAAAATCGGCTCGAGTATCGGCGCCGAACTGGGTTCCATGCGGGTCACCGAACAGATCGACGCCATGGAGGTGTCGGGCACCAACCCGTTCAAATATCTGGTGGTGACGCGCACCCTGGCCGCTACGTTCATGCTCCCGGTGCTGGTGGTACTGGCCGATGGCATTGCGCTGTACGGCTCTTTCCTCGGGGTAAATATTTACGAAGTCCTGAATTTTCGCTTGTTTTATACCCAGGTGATCGACAACCTGGCCTATTACGATGTGTTGCCGGCTTTCGCCAAAACCTTTTTCTTTGGCTTTGCCGTCGGTATCGTCGGGTGTTACAAAGGCTACTATTCCACCAAAGGCACAGAAGGCGTCGGCCGTTCGGCCAATTCGGCGGTGGTCATGTCCTCGGTGCTGATTTTTATTCTGGATCTGCTGGCGGTGCAAATTACCGAACTAATCTGGCATACCCGATGAAGACCCGAGACGCCGTCATTGAAGTAGAAAACCTTTGCGTTGTGTTTGGCGACCACGTGGTGCTCGACCAGTTCAGCCTGAACCTTTATGCTGGCGAAAACCTGGTGGTGCTGGGCAAATCGGGTTCAGGCAAATCCGTGCTGATCAAGTGTATCATCGGTTTGCTGCGCCCCGATGCCGGCCGGATCCGGGTGTTGGGCCAAAATATCCTGGACCTGGACGTCCACGCGCTCGATCAGGTGCGGGCTCAGGTGGGTTTTTTATTTCAAAGCAACGCCCTCTACGATTCCATGACGGTGCGCGAAAACCTGGAATTCCCACTGCGACGGCATTGGTTGCAAGTCACCCAAAAAGAAGTGGACCAAATGGTGTACGAGGTGCTCGAAAGCGTCGGTCTGGAAGATACGACCCACATGATGCCCGCCGAATTGTCGGGCGGCATGCGCAAACGCATCGCCCTGGCCCGCACACTCATCCTCAAACCGGCCATTATCCTGTACGACGAACCCACAACCGGCCTCGATACCATCACCGCCCTGGAAATCATTGAACTCATCAAACAAGTACAATTGCGGTACCGGACCTCGGCGCTGGTCATTTCCCACGATATGAAACTGGCGCAAACCGCCGCCGAACGCATCGCCGTGCTGATCGACGGCAAATGCTACGCCACCGGCACCTATGCCGAACTGAAAGCCTCCACCGACCCGAACCTTCGGGCCTATTTTGACTAAAACCTATGGCAAACCGAAGCATTGATAACCTAAAACTGGGCGCCTTTGTCCTCTCCGGACTCGTGCTGCTGGTGCTGTTCCTGTACCTGCTCAGCAAAAACCAGAGTATTTTCAGTTCCCGCTTCGAAGTCAAGGCTCATTTTGAACATGTAAACGGCCTGGTTGCCGGCAACAACGTGCGGGTGTCGGGTATCGTGGTCGGTATCGTGGAGGAGGTCCGGCTGGTCAACGACACGCTCGTGGAAGTTACCTTGGGCATCGATGAGGCGATGCGGACGGTGCTTCGGAAAAACGCCCTGGCTACCATCGGCACCGACGGGCTCATCGGCAACCGGGTCGTCAACCTGCTACCAGCCGAGGCAGCGGCGGCGTTTATCGACGCAGGCGATGTGTTGCAGGGGCAAAAAGAGGTCAGCACCGAGGAAATGCTCCGCACGCTGGACCAAACCAACAGCAATGTACTGGCTATTTCCCAAGGATTGATCCAGACCATCGAACGGATCAACAACAGCACCCAACTGGCCAACTTGCTGAACGACGAAAGCCTCTCGCGCGACCTCAAAGCCGCCCTCAGTAACCTGCGGCTGGCCACCGCAGCAGCATCCGGTACGATGACAGACGTACAAACTATCGTCGGCGGCATCCGGGCAGGGGAGGGGAGTGTCGGTGCGCTCCTGCGCGACACGGGCTTGCTGCCCGAACTTCAGCAGGCAATGCGCAAACTCCAATCCGTAGAAAACCAGGCCGACCACTTGGCGCAGCGCATGGCCGCCTTGGTGCAGGAGGTGGATGGGGCAGTGCAAGACGTGTCGGCGGACCTGAACCAAGGCCAGGGCCCGGCGCATTTGCTGCTCAAAGACTCGCTGTCGGCAGCCCGTTTGCAAAATTCCTTGGGCAACCTCGAAGCCGGCACGGCCCGGTTCAACGAAAACATGGAAGCCTTGAAACACAACGTCTTGTTCCGGCGCTATTTTAAAAAACAGGCGCGTCAAAAAAACTGAAGGGCTACTGTACCCGAATCCAGGTTTGCTGGGCGCCGGCGTCGTTGTACCCGCCGCTGATGGTCAGGGTGTCGCCGGAAATGGCGACTAGCCCCGTTTCCAGGTCGGGGCTGAGTTGGCTTCTGCTGGTTTCAAACATCAGTTCGTGCGAATCGACGGTTTGGTACACGCCGTAGGGTTTGGTCTGCACCAGTTGCTGGTTGTGGTACAGGTGCAGGGTATTGCTGTTGAAAAAATGCACCTGCATGTCGATGCCGGTAGAGGCTGGCGTACTGACCTGGGCCTGGGCCATGCCCCGGGTTTGGAATATATTTTTTTCCCAGCGCCATTTGCCGGCGAGGCCGGGCAAGAGCGGTGGCGCGGGCAGGTGTTGCGGCGGGCAGTGGAGCAGGGTAGCGAGAAAAATGGACAACAGGGCTTTGAACAGCATGACAGGAGCACAAAAGGAATGGCTGTAAAAATAGCCCGATTCAATGTTGTTTGAATCGGGCTATTGATAAGAAAACGGTGAAGGGGCAACGACTGGTTTTGCCGGCCGGAAAAAGTTGTGGCCTTTGCTACACGCTCATCGGATCCATTTTACTGCCGTCGACGCCGTATTTTTTCATAAAATCCTTGATGGCCTTGTCGCTCACCTTGCCTTGCTGGTGCAACTGACGCACGGCCGCGAAAGCGATGTAGGCGGCGCTCACCTCAAAATAGTCGCGCAGGCTGGCCCGGCTTTCGGAGAGGCCGAACCCGTCGGTACCCAGGGCGATGAAAGCCTCGGGCATCCAGGGCGCCAGGCATCCGGGGGTCATTTTCACCCAGTCGCTCGCGGCCACAAACACGCCGTCTTCGGCGGCCAGCGATTGTTGCAGGAACGAGCGCTGCTCCGTTTCGCCGGGGTGCAGCAGGTTCCAGCGTTCGCAGGCCTGGGCGTCGCGGTAGAGTTCGGTCCAGGAGGTGACGCTCCACACATCCGTGCTGACGCCCTCGGCTTCGAGGATATCGGCGGCTTTCAGCGCCTGGTCCATGATGATGCCGGAAGCCAGCAAATGTGCCTTGATCCCGTCTTTCGCCGATTTTTTCGCCGATTTCTGGAAGCGGTACATGCCCCGTTTGATGCTGTCTTCCACGCCTTTGGGCATGGCGGGCATGGGCAGGTTTTCGTTGTATACTGTGATGTAGTACAGTTTGTGTTCGTTCTCCACGTACATCCGGCGCAAGCCGTCGTGCACGATCACGGCCAGTTCGTAGGCATAGGCGGGGTCGTAGCACACCACGCTCGGCACCGTTTGAGCGATGAGCTGGGAGTGGCCGTCCTGGTGCTGGAGACCTTCGCCGTTCAGGGTGGTACGGCCGGCGGTGGCGCCGAGCAGGAAGCCTTTGCACATCATGTCGGCGGCAGCCCAGATGAGGTCGCCCACGCGCTGGAAGCCGAACATGGAGTAGTAAATATAGAACGGTACGGTCGGAATGCCGTGGATGCTGTAGGCGGTGCCGGCGGCGGTGAAGGAGGCCGTGGCGCCGTCTTCGTTGATGCCTTCCTGGAGGACCTGGCCCGTTTTGGATTCTTTGTATTTGATAACGGAAATACCGATTTCGAGCGGGGTGTACAACTGTCCCTGTTGGTTCCAGATTTGTGCGGAGTTGAACAGGGGTTCCATCCCGAAGGTTTGCGCCTCGTCGGGCACGATGGGCACAATGTATTTGCCGGTTTCCGGGTTGCGGATCAATTGGGTCATGATGTCGACCACAGCGGCAGTGGTAGAGAAGGATTTGCCGGCGGCGGCTTCGCTGCCCTGGAGTTGTTTGTCGAACAGGGACAAGTCGGGCAAGGCGAAGCGCGGGTATTCCTCAGAGCGGTCGGGCAAATAGCCGCCGAGTGCTTTCCGGCGCTCGTGCAGGTATTTGGTGCTCGGGTCGTCGGGGCCCGGGAACCAGAACATGGCGGCTTTGGCTTCTTCGTCGGTGATCGGAATACCGTAGCGGTTTTTGGTTTCTATGCGGCTGTCGTCGCTCAGGTCTTTGGTTTGGTGGGCCTTGTTTTTGCCTTCGGCGGCTTTGCCCATGCCATATCCTTTTACGGTTTGTACGATGATGGCCACCGGCTTGTCGCTGCGCAGGGCGCGCTCGTAGGCGGTGTACATTTTCAGGGCGTCGTGTCCGCCTCGGCGCAGGGCTTTCAGTTCGTCGTCGCTGAGTTCGGCGAGGAGGGCGGCGATGCGCGGGTCGTCGGCTACGAGTTTTTTGCGGATGCCGGCGCCATCGAGGTTGATGAGTTCCTGGAAATCGCCGTCGACCATGTTTTCGAGGCGGGCCAGCAGGGCGCCGTCTTCGTCTTTGGCCAGGAGTTCGTCCCAGTCGCTGCCCCAAACCACTTTGATAACTTCCCAGGATGCGCCGAGGAAGTGGCGTTCTACTTCCTGGATAATTTTGCCGTTGCCGCGTACGGGTCCATCGAGGCGCTGGAGGTTGCAATTGACCACGAAAATGAGGTTGTCCAGTTTTTCGCGCGACGCGACGCCGATCGTGCCGTAGATTTCGGGTTCGTCGATTTCACCGTCGCCGATAAAGTGCCAGACTCTGCCGCCGTTCGGGGCTTTGAGGCCCCGGTTTTCGAGGTATTTCATGAACCGGGCCTGGTAAATCGCGGTCATAGGGCCGAGGCCCATGCTCACGGTTGGCGCCTGCCAGAAACTGGGCATCCGGCGGGGGTGCGGGTAACTGGACACGCCGCCGAGGAGTTCCTGCCGGAAATCGGCGACTTGTTGTTCGGTCAGGCGGCCTTCCCACACGGCGCGGGCATAGATGCCCGGCGAGGCGTGCCCCTGGATCATCAGCAGGTCGCCGCCGTATTCGGGGCTGCGTTTGCGGAGAAAATGGTCGAACAGCACTTCCCACATGGTGGCGCAGGCGGCGAACGTAGCGATGTGGCCACCGAGGGCCAGGTCCTTGTCCTGGGCTTGCAACACCATCGCCTGGGCATTCCAGCGGAGGATGTTTTCGATCCGGCGTTCGAGTTCCAGGTCGCCGGGATAGGCGGGCTGCTCGTCGACGGGGATAGTATTCTGGTAGGGGGTGTTCAGGGCGGCTCCCCCGTTGGCGGCGCCGTGGCGGGCCAGGAGCAGGCGCAGGCGCTGAAACAATTCGGCGCTGCGGGTTTTGCCGTGGGCTTCGATGACTTCTTCCAGGGCCTCCAGCCATTCTTCCTGTTCGAGGCGCCAATCGTCAAGTTGACTATTATTTCCCATAAATCAATGTATAAGCAATGCGGGTAGAGACAAGAGCCGGTCCAGGTATTGCGCCGGCGTTTTTACGGGGCAAAAATAGATGATTAGGCAGGGTTTACAACTTATGCGGTGGGAAAAGGTTCGGGCGAACGCCGCGAAGTTGATCTTTTCGGCTGGGCCACCGTATTTTTGCAGCCTATACCGGTCTGGGAAGCGTCGTTTGGGCACAAACAGCACCCGATGCTGACTTCTCCGGCCGGCCAACTGCCTATGTCTAAGTTTCCGGCTGGTCTAAAAATACACCGCCACTTGCATTTCTGCCCGTACCTTTCCCCTCTATGAGCACAGGCACCCGGCTTCCGGCCCTCGATGGTGTGCGCGGTTTGGCCACCCTGATGGTTTTGTTTTGTCACTTTTGGTTCTGGGACGTCTGGAAGGGCCACTGGTGGTATCAGGTGGCGCATAGTGGCTGGTTGGGGGTCGATCTGTTTTTTGTGCTGTCGGGCTTTTTGATCACCGGCATTTTGCTCGATACCAAAGCCCGCCCGGGTTATTTTTCAGGGTTTTACTGGCGCCGGCTGTTGCGCATTTTTCCCTTGTATTATTTCTCGCTGTTTTTATCGTTGGCCTCGATTCTGCTGATCGACCAGCGGTACGACAAGGTATTCGACGGCTACGACTCGCTGAGTTGGTATTTTGCTTTTATCCCCAACATTGCTACCGCGCTGAAAGGCGGCTGGCCCTGGCAAACCAATTGGGTGGGCCTGGCGCACTTGTGGTCGCTGGCGGTAGAGGAGCAATTTTACCTGCTGTGGCCCTTGGTGGTGTTGTTGTTGCCGCGCAAGGGCCTGGCCTGGCTCTGCGGCCTCCTGTTGTTTGCCGGTTATTTTTTCCGGATCTGGACCGACGATGTTTTTGGCCGCGAATGGTCGGAGGCCTCCTATGTGTTGCCCTATTGCCGGATGGACGGCCTGGCGGCGGGTAGCCTGCTGGCCGTGTCGATGCGCCTGGGCTGGCTGCATTTTAAGGGCTGGCAGTGGGATGTGATCCGGGATCTGACGGTGCTGGCTGGGTTTGCTACGTTTTACATGTTGGTTGCGGGCAACTCCCACTGGCGGGGCACGTTTGTGGCGATCATGTTCATGGGCTTCGTTGCCTTGTCTCTGACGCCCGACAGCCATGTACACCGCTGGTGTCAGGCAGCCTGGTTGCGGCATATCGGGAAGTACAGCTACGCGCTGTATGTGTTCCACCAAATGTTTATCATGGTATACTGGAAAATATTCCGGGAGCCGCTGGAGGCGCTGGGCTGGTCGCTGCCTGTCGTGCAGGCGATCTACCATGTTCTGGCGTTTGGCGCCACGTACGGACTGGCCCGGCTGAGCTGGCGCTTCATCGAAAAACCTTTCCTGGATATGAAGGACCGGAAGAAAGTGGAGGGTTAGAGGGTTGGAAGGTTAGAGGGTTAGAAGGTTGGATGCTTGGAGAGTTGTCGCGCCTTTTTTGCCGCTGTTGGGGTTCCGCCAACAGCAACGGCGGAGCGAGGGCATGCCAAGGTCCCGAATGTTGTTTGCGGGGACGCCAACAACGGCAAAAGGTTAGAAGGTTGGAGAGTTATATGCTTGGAGAGTTGTCGCGCCTTTGTTAAAACTTTATGCGGCACGACAACCTTCTAACCCTCCAACCCCATAGCCATCAACTTAAGGTTTACTTACTTCGACATTCGATATTCTGCGGTTCGATATTCGATATTCCAACGTAGTCGGCTTAAAAAATATCGAACCGCAGAATATCGAATGTCGAAGTAAAAAAAGCGCCTTCAAACGTTTAAATTGATGGCTATGCCCTCCAACCCTCCAACCCTCCAACCTTCCAACCTTCTAACCTTATTTCCGATACAAGTGCAACCAGTGCTCGCCGAGTCCAAAGCGGCCGGCTGATTCGGTGCCGGTGGATTTGGGGCTGGAAAGTTGAGCGACCTGGCGGAAGGCTTCTTGTACGCTGTGTTCGGCTGGCGCTGCGGATTTTTCAGCAATAGCGGCATCTGCGGCATAGCCATGGAGCAGGGCTTTGTATTTTTTGCGGAACAGCTCGGGGTGCCCGAAAATATCGACGCCCACGACTTTGCCGTTGCAAACGGCTACCATGCCAACTACCTTGGAACGATCGTTGAATTTGCCGTCGAAAAACTGCAAATAGGCCTCGCGTTTGGCTTTTTGCTCGTTGGCGGTTTCAAGGGCGGCATAGGCGCTGGTGCTGGAATGAGCCTTGTTTTCCGTCGTTACTTTTTCCACAGCATCCCATACGCCTTGTTGGTTGCCGCTGTGCACGGCCTGCCGTACCCGGGGGCTGGCTACGTTGTAGTAGCCGCGGAAGGCGCCCACTTGTTTTTCGTTGGGCGAAGCCGCGGGGTCATAGTAACTGGAGCGGCCGTGTTCGACACAAAAAACCTCGATATTTTTGACGCTTCGAGGCAGAATCACATCGTCGTGGGCGATAACCCGGTCCTGGTTGCCGCCGGTTACCACATCGCCCGACATCAGGAAAACCGTATCCTGGCTTTTGTTTTGCACGGTCAGGCCGTTGTACCAGTTGTCGCGTTCGCGGCCGAATTGTTTTTTCTCCGTGATCCGGAAGCCCTTGGTTTGCATGCCCTCGTCGAGGGTTTTGAGGGCCGCCAGCGCCATGTTGGCGCCCACTGCAGCACCGCTCGTTTCGATGGGGTACAAGCGCAGGTTTTCGTATTCCCATTCGGGGTTGGCCTCCAAATTGAGCTGCAGGCCGGCGCTCACGGCGGCAGGTTTTGTGTTGGCAGAGGTAACGGCATCGCTTGGGGTTTCCTGGCATGCCGAAAACAGGAGGACTGCCAGGCCGGCAAAAAGCACTATTTTTTTCATATCACTGAGTTTTGAAGCGTAAACGCATTTGGGTTGAGTTAATTTTGGTGTTCAAAAGTACGAAGCAATCTTCCCGGCTGCAAAAATTTTATCCGGAGCGCGGCTTTCAAAAGACAGGCAGCAGGATCTAGCCATATCCCTGGTTGTTGGAAACCGATACAGAAGCGTCGCCGCCGGTTCAATAACCGCTGACTTAGGCCCATTGTTTCACGCGCAGCGCCGTTTTTCGGGAAACCTTTGTTTTTTTTAAAAAAAATGCGGCCGCCCTGTAACACAGCCGCCGGCTTTCCCGTCTTCTCTTCAAAGCCGCCTGAAACCACAGAGATCACATCAAAAAACAGTCCTGCCGAGCAGGGCGGCACGGCATGAACTGGACGATCTTCCACCAACATATTTTTCCCATCCGGCACAAACTCTATCGCTTTGCGCTGCGCATGACGGGCAATGTGCACGAGGCCGAAGATGTGGTGCAGGAAGTGTTGGAGCGGGTCTGGAAAACCTCGCCCGACCAAAGTTCGGCGATCCAAAACTGGGAAGCCTGGTGCATGACCCTGACCCGCAACCGCTCGCTCGACAATACCCGGGCGCAAGCCAACCGCCGCACCGCCCCGGTAGAGCAGCTCGCCAACCGACAAACCAGCGATGCCAACCCCGCCCAGGCGGCCGAAGCCAAAGACCTGGCCACCCAGCTGCGCCGCTTCATGGATCAACTGCCCGAGAAACAACGCCTGGTGATGCACCTGCGCGACATCGAAGAACTGCACTACGAAGAAATCGCCGAAGTGCTCGGTATTTCCCTGGATCAGGTGAAAGTCAACCTGCACCGGGCCCGGAAAGCCCTGCGCACAAAATTGCTCGAATCCAATGTATTACACCCCGCAAACCCATAAACTGCTGCTGTTATGAACTGGACGACTGATCAAATCCGAGACTTGCTCGACCGCTACTGGGAAGGCGAAACCTCCCTCGCGGAAGAACGCCTGCTAAAGGAATTTTTCCAGACTACGCCGGCGCCGGAAGGCTTCGAAAAAGAAGCCCTCTTGTTTCGGACCTTGTTGGCTGAACAAGCCGTGCAACTCCCTGCCGCTAAGACCTACTCCGTGCCCCAGCGCCAGATCGGCCGGTCCATCCGCGCCATCGCGGCCGCCGTAGCCCTGCTGCTGAGTGCCGGCGCCTGGTGGTGGCTGACGGCCCCGCAGCCCGGAGTAGCCAAGCCTCTGGCTCAAACGGCCCCAGCCCAAGTACCCACTCCGCCGCTACCTGCCCTGGCCCCGGCTCCTGCTGCCGGCAAGCCCGCCGAACCGACCCATGCAACACGCCCGCCCAAAGCCCGGAAATTCAAAAGCAGAACTTCCCAGCCGCGAATGTCAGATCCCGAAACCATCGATGATCCGGAACTCGCTCTGGCTGAAATCCGGGCGGCCCTGGCGCTGGTTTCGTCCAAAATTAAAAAAGGGAAAAAGGAAATAGACAAGGGTTTGCAAGAAATCGAAACCCTGGACAAAATGATCAAAAAGAAAAACGAAGGGTAAATCATTACCACCCCGCAATGCCACAACACACATTAAAAACACACACAACTGGAAATTAACTATGAAAAAGTTCTTTTTGTTATTGCCCCTGGTCCTCCTGCTGAGCGCTTCAGCCGGCGCCCA
>JADLDL010000157.1 GCA_020846655.1 Saprospiraceae bacterium
AACCCCAATCACCTGCCCGGCAAATTCCACCAGCCGGTCCTCGAGGTCGTATTGCCGTTCCGATTTTTCCATGATATGTCTATTTTACCACTTGTACATTGCCCATTAGACATTGGACATTGGACATTTTTTAATTTAAAAAATTCAATAATTTTAAAATTAAAAACTTTGAATTTGAAAAATTATAAATTTTAAATGTTCTAAGTCGGGAAATGTCCAATGTCCAATGTCCAATGTCCAATGTCCAATGTCCAATGTTCATTTTTCATTTTTCAGGGCACGAACAACCCCCCAGCCGCTACTACACCCTTTTCCAATCCCGATAAAATCCGGCAGCGCCACGTTGCACGAAAACTCCAGCGAAAACGCCAGCACCTTTATGCCTTTGTAACTCACCCAGCGCTCGTCTTTTTGTAGAAGTATTTTCACGTCCACCGGCCGCTCCGGAGAGGCGTCCAACTGGTGCAGCAGCCCTACGATCTGGTTTTGCAGGATCTTTTCCAGCAGGTACAAGCGCTCCACCAGGCCCGACAGCCGGATATAGGTGGCGTAGTTGTCTTCGTTGAGGGCGATCCAGTGTCGGATATGGTAGCGGAAAGTTTTGTCCCAGGCGCCGAGATGGTATTGCTTGACGTCGAGCCGGGCGATGCGCACGGGCGCGGAGCGGCCGTTGAGGTCGAGGGTCCAGTCGGGCTGCGAGAAAAAATGGTGGAGTTCTTCGATGCCTTCGTTGAGGCACACGAGCATGGGGCGGCCGTGGTCCTGTTTGTATTGGATCAGCGGCAGGCGGTAGTGGAAACCGCCGGTGTCGTTGTTGTGGTTGTGAAACAACTCGTGTTCCCAGCCCGCTTTGCGGGCCACTGCACCGCGAAAAGCGCGCAGTTCCCAGGGTTCTATGGGCGTGTCGAAAGCGACGGATAAGATTCGGAGCTTATGCATCGGATCAGGGTTTAGTAACTGGTAGAATTCGGTTCGGTCTATACGCTGCCGCTCGTTTGCGCTGCGCCCGACCAAGGTAGAAAAATTTCTGAAGGCAAAAGCGCCCGTTCCGGAAATATTTCTATGGTATCCATTAGCCAAAAACCATGCCGATAGAAAAATCGACCAATACCGGTTTCATTTGCCAACACCCTTTTGACTTCTACATTTTACATTCTACATTTTACATTTCTATTCTCCGCCCACTTTCTCGCCGCCGCCCTTATGATACACCACCCGATGCGGAAACGGAATCTCCACCCCGTTTTCGCGAAACGCCCGGTGGATCGCGATGCGCAGTTCGCTCTTGACATTGTCGACCCGAAACACCTCGTTGGTCCAAAACAACAATTCAAATTCCATAGCAGAATCCCGGAATTCCAGCAGGCGCACAAACGGCTCGCGGTCGCGCAGCACCTGCGGGTGCGCCAGCGCAACGCCCTGCATCAGCGCCATTACCTGCGCCACATCCGAGGCATAGGCCACGCTCACATTCACCTGAAACCGCGACAACTCGCCGTGGTGCGTCCAGTTGATGAGCTTGCCGCCGGTCAGGATCGAGTTGGGTAAAATCAGGTACTTGTCGTCGCGGGTGCGCACCACGGAGGTCCGCAGGTTGATCTCCTGCACGCGGGCCACCAAGCCGTCTACTTCGATCACGTCGTTTACCTCCACGCTGCCGTCGATGAGCAGGATAATGCCCGACACAAAGTCGTTGAACAGGTTCTGCAAGCCGAGGCCAATACCCACCAGCAAGGCCGCCGAGCCGGCCACCAGCACCGTGAAATTGACGCCCATGCTCTCCAAACCCAGCGTGATGACCACCACCAGCAAAAAATACCGCGTGATCTGAAACAAGGCGTACTTGCGGCCGGTGTCGAGCCGCTTGGAGCGGTAAATGGCCTTGCGCAGCAAAAACAGCACCACCCAGGTGCCCAGCACCATCAAGCCAAGCACCACCAGGTGATACACAGAGAGTTGATATTTACCGAAATGCAACAGGGGGTAATTGAAAAAATCTTCCATAGCCAAGGATCGTTTGCTGCGCAAAACTGCGCGCTCTACACAGGATAACAAAAAAAATCCCGGATTTTTCAGGAATGAAAAATCCGGGATCGAAGGGATAGGTCAAAAAAAACGCTTCAGCCGTTGGCGGATTAGTTTTTCTTGATTTTGTACGTGTACACGGCGCCGCTGAGGATCAGGTCGATGGTGTAGTTGCCATCTTCCGCCACGGCAATGTTGGCCGCGCCGTATTCCAGCGATTTGTTGGCGCCGTCGTCGCCGAAATTGATCGCCCAGTCGTCGTTGGCGCGGAACTTGATTTCGCCGGCCACGAGGTTCAGCGTAATCGTCCATTTGTTGGCCACCGGATCGTAGGTCATGTTCTGGTCGGAGTTCCACTGGTCCGGCGTTGCCGAGCCGATGAGGCCCCAATCCGTTTTCACAAACGAGTGGGTCAGGTCGTTCAGGTTGGCGTTCAAGCGGTACATGCCGGCGTCGGCCAGTTTGATGTTGTCGCCGTTCTTTTCCAGGGATCCATCCGCACCAGTATCGCCGTAGTTGGTATCCCAACTGGGGCCATCGGTGTATTTAAACTCCGAATTCGGGTCTTTGAAATAGATAAACCCTTCAAACTTGCTGTCGCTTTTGGCCGAAAAAATGACGGTGTTTTCGTCAGCCGGGTTCCAGCCCTGGTAGCTGCCGGGCACCTGCAATTTCGGGTACACAATCACCACCGTATAGGGCGTGATCGTTACCGGTACGGCGCTCGAATACACCGTCGGTACTTCCGGGTTTACTTTGGCGGCCAGGCGGACCTCCACATTGCCGGGTTCTTCGCCCGGGAAGCCTTTGCTCACCAAAATGTTGTTGACTTTGCTCACCAGCGCGTTGTCCAGGCTCAGGCCGTTGGACGTGCCAATGGTTACCGGATCGGCGAAGTTGTTGCCGGCTTTGTCGACCTCCACCGTGTAGGATACGGCGGCGTCAAAGTTGAAATCGGCAGCCGTCCAGGTAAATACAAACGGATCGTTGGCGTTGGCTTCCAGCAATACAATGGAAGCCGCCGAATCCGGCGCGGTAAGTGCAGGTGCGTCACCGACTTTCAGCACCGGCAGCGGGTCAAATTCTCCTTTTCCGCAGCTGCCAATCAGCAGGGCAGCAAATAGTACGGGAACAAGATATTTTTTCATTATTGTTTGATTTTAGTTGAAATTAATAACCGGTGTTTTGACTCAGGTTCGGGTTGGCGCCGATGTCCGAAGCCGGAATCGGGAACACGTCGTAGAACGCCGGGCGGGTTGCGCCACCAGCCACGCCGCCTTTCCAGGGCCACACATAGTCGCCGGTGCTGAACTTGCCAAAGCGGATCAGGTCGGTCCGGCGGTGGCATTCCCAGTACAGTTCGCGGGCGCGCTCGTCGAGGATGAAATCCAGGGTCAGGTCGCTTTCCACGATATTGCCGCCCGAGCCGTTGTAGGCGCGGTTGCGGAGCAGGTTGATGTAGCCCACAGCCGTGGCTTTGTCGCCGCCCGAGCCGCCGCGCAACACTGCCTCGGCATACATCAGGTAGGCATCTTCGATGCGGAACATCGGGAAGTCGGTGTCCACGAAGCCTTTGTCTTTGCCCGGCGTGCCGTCGGACGTCACGTTTTTGAACTTCGTAATGGCGTAGCCGTTGGTGAACTGGCCGATGTCGTCGATCTCCAGCGATTGGCCGTCGGTGTGGAACATGGCGCGGCGGTCAAACAGCGGACGCTCGATGGAGTAGGTGTAGTCCGGCTTGTCCAGGTACAGGTTGATTTTGTACGTGCCGCTGGCCGGGATGGCGATGTTGTCGCCGCCGGCTTCCAGCAGGGCATTGGCTCCGGTATCGCCGTAGTTCAGGCCCCAGTCGTCGTTGGCGCGGAACTTGATCTCACCGGTCACCAGGGCCAGCGTGATCGTCCAGGCGCCTGTGGCGGGGTCGTAGACCATGTCCTGGTCGGAGTTCCACTGGTCCGGCGTAGCCGAACCGATCAGGCCCCAGTTGGTTTTCAGGAGCGTGTAGGTGTTGGCGTTCAGGTCGACGTTGACCTTGTAAAAACCAGCCTCGGCTACTTTGATGTTGTCGCCGCCGGCATCGAGGGTGCCGTTGGCGCCCGTGTCACCGTAGTTGTTGTCCCAGTTGGGGCCGAGGGTGAATTTAAACTCGGTGTTGGCGTCCGTGAAGTTGAGGTAGCCTTCGTAGGTGTTGTCGTTGTTGGGCGACGACAGTACGGTGGTGTTGTTGGCCGGGTCCCAGCCCTGGTAGCTGCCGGGGGCGTGGATGATCGAGTAACCGATGTTGCCCTCGTTGGGGGCTACCACCACGTTGCCGCCCGTTGCCGGGAATTTGGCCACGATGGCGCTGGTCACGCGGGTGCCGCCCCAACCGCCGTCGAGGCCATAGGCTGCCGGGCTCATGCTGCCACCCACGGCTGCGTGGCAGATAAAGGTCATGCCACCGTAGGTTTGGGAGTACAGGCCGTCGAAGTTGACCGCGAAAATGATGCCGTCGGCTTTGTCGTTGTCAGCCGTGAACATGTGGCCGTAGTCCGACTCCATGGTGTAGCCGGCTGCGATCACTTTGTTGCAATAGGCCACGCAATCGGAGTTGCGCTCGGTGCCCAGGTAGGTCTGTGCGTTCAGGTACAGTTTGGCAAGTACCATCCAGGCGGCAGCCTGGTCGGCACGGCCGTACTCGTTGCTGCGGGGGGCTGCCAGTTCGCCTTCGACGGCTTTCAGTTCGCTTTCCACAAAGGCAAACACCTCGTTTTTAGTGGCTTGCCGGGGGAAAAACGCGCCAACGGCGTCGGTTTCCGTCACCAGGGGCACGTTGCGGAACATGTCCAGGGCGTGCCAGTAGCTCAGGGCGCGCAGGAAGCGGGCCTCGGCGCGGAATTTCAGGATGTCGGCGCGCAGGGTGCCGGACACGCCGCGGCCGTCCAGTTTGGCGTCGGTGGTTTCCCGGATAAACTCGTTGCAGAGCGAAATCTGGTAGTAAATGCGGTTGTACATGGCCGCGATAAACTCGTTGTTGGCGTCCCAATCCTGCTGGTGGTAGTCCTGGATGTTGCCGTCGTTCCAGGCGATTACCGCCTCGTCAGTGGGCAACTCCTGGGCTTTCCAGTATTGGCGCAGGTAGGTCGAGAAACCCTCGTCGATCCCGCTGATGTCGGGTTGGCCGGCGGGGCCTTGCTGGCCGCTCACGGCCAGGCCGGCGTACAGTTTGGCGAGCACCTGTTTGTAGGCGGCCGGGTCGTCGTACACGGTTGCCGACGTGGACTCGTTCGGGTTGAGTGGAATGGTATCCAGGTCCTTGAAGCAGGACACCGCAAACAGGGTGACGCCGAGCAACAGGAGCGAGCCTAATTTATACGATTTGAAATTCATTGTTTTTTAATTTTTTAGTTTAAAAACTGGCATTCAGACCGAACACAAAGGTCCGCGACCGGGGATACGCGTTGTTGTCGATGCCGCCGAACACTGCCGGTGCAGTACCGCCAAATACTTCGGGATCGATACCTTGGTATTGTGTCACGAGAATGGGGTTTTGAACAGAGCCATACAGGCGAAGGTTTTTCAAAAAGCCCATTTGTGCAAAATTATAGCCAAGTGTAATGTGGTCGAAGCGCAGGAACGAGGCATTTTGTACAAAATGGTCGCTGAAATAGCGCGGCGTGTTGAAGTCGATACCCGTGTACGAGCTCTGGATATTGCCCAGGTAATTGGTCGGGGCATACAGGCGGTTGTAGCTGGTTTGTTCCGATTGGCCGTTGTTGTACACATAGTTGCCGAGGCTGACGCGGGCGCCGGTCGACAGGTCGAATTTGCCCAGGGTAATGCTGGTATAGAAACCGATCAGCACGTCGGCAGCCGGTTTTTTGAACCGGTACTGGTCGGCCGGCGTGATCTGGCCGTCTTTGTTGCGGTCTACGTACAGGTTTTCGATCGGAATACCAGCCAGGTCGTACACTTGCTCGTACACCAGGAAGGAGTTGGCCGGGTAGCCTACGCTGTGGATCTGGATCTTGTTGCCCACACCGCCGGCGATATCGCCCGTAGCAACGCCTTGGTAGTTCGGGTCGTCGGTGGCCGTCAGGCGGGTGATTTTGTTTTTGTTGAACGTGACGTTGCCGCCTACTTCCCAGCTAAAGTTGGGGCGTTTGATGGGCAGCGTGTTCAGCGACAGTTCTACCCCTTTGTTCTCCAGGTCACCTACGTTGGTGAAGATGAAGTTGGTCAGGTTGGTGCCGGCAGGGATCGGAATGAAGT
>JADLDL010000158.1 GCA_020846655.1 Saprospiraceae bacterium
ATTTTGGCCGTTCCAGGCGGCTGTTTCGCCCGGGCAGGCGCTCAGTTGGACCTGCGTTTGCACGGAGTCCATTTCCCAAACGGTGATGAGAAGGGTGGAATCGCAGCCGCTGGCGGCCGTGAACGTAAATGGATACGGCCCGCCGGGAGGCAAATCCTGACCATTCCAACTTGCCGGTACGCCGATGCAGGTGAGGAGTTGCAGGGTTTGGAGCACCGAATCCAACTCGAGCACCGTGACCATCACCGTGGAATCGCAACCATTGGTGCCGTCGAATACAAACGGATACGGCCCGCCGGTGGGCAGGTTTTGACCGTTCCAAACCGCCTGCTCGCCCGTACAGGTCGTGAGTTGAACCGGCATCAGTACGGTATCGCCGATGATTTGAATGGCAATGGTATCCGCCGAAAAACAGCCGCCGGCGCTTTCTGCAACAATGATATAACTCATATTGGCCGGCGCGGCAGAGATCACCGTGGGGCAGTCGTCGCAAGACAGGTGATCTGCCGGGTACCAATGCCAGGCTGTAAAGGGCGCCGGCAGTTGGTACGTAAAACTCGAGCCCGAACAAGCGGCCTGGTCTGGCCCAAGATCGAGCACCGTGGCCGGCGTTACGCCAATTTCAAGGGTATCGCTTTGCTTGTTGCCACACTGATCCCACACATCCACCCAGTATTTGCCGGGGGCCAGGGTGGTCGTAACAGTTTGCTCGGTGCTGCCGTCGTGCCAGCGATACTGGTGGAAACCGGGTCCGGCATCGAGTACCGTCACCTCGTTGTTGCAGAGCACCCGGTCGGGGCCGAGTTCAAGTATCGCTGCCGAGGGTTGCAACACGGTGAGCCGCAGGGTATCAGCGGCCTCGCCGCAAGCCGAATTGGCATGGGCAATGATTTGGGCCTGCCCGGGTTGGTCAAATCGAACGGTCACGGTTTCTCTGGTTTGGCCGGTAATAGTGCCGGTACCGCTGATGGCCCAATCGACCGACAGCACGCCGCAGGGCAGTTTTTTCAGGGAAAACGTTTGTTCCAGCGGCAACTGGCAGAGGGTGTCGTCCAGATTGTCTTGGTCAAACCAAATGGCTGGTTTCCAGAAGCTGTTGACCAAAAAATTCGGGAGACTCAGGTTGGTGCCCGGCGTTCCGGTCAGGCTTTGGCCGCCTTCCTGGTACAGGCTTCCTGCTCCGGCCACCTCAGGCAGGTGGATAACACCCAGTTGGGTCGTAAACTGGCCCGGGCCGCTGTTGGTGGTGTAGATTTTGCCGTTTTTGGCCAGTTGCAACTGGCCGTAGTGGTAAATGCCCGGGAAGCTCGCCAGAGCCACGGCGGAAGCCGCCACATTGGGCGCAAGCAGGTCAAACTGGTAAAGGCTGGATGGGTTGCTGAGTCCGGTTGCGTACAGGTAGCGCCCACTGGCCGAAAATTCTACGCCATAGGGGTTTTTCAGGCCTGGCAATTTCAACAACAAAGGATTGCTGACGACACCGGTGGCGGCGTCAAAATCAAATACTTCAACGGCGTTGGTATGGTACAAGGCGCGGGCCAGGCGCGAGCCGTCGGGGGATATTTTCATTTGCCCAATCACATCAAAATTCCCGTTGGGCGCCGGTCCGCCGGTACCCGTGTTGCTGTACACTGCGTTGAGGTCCAGTCCGTTTTGATCGATCAGAAAAGCCATGAAAGCCTGGCTGTTTTTGCGGTGGTTTAGTAACCAAAAATCGGTCCCGTTGCAATGCCGCACGGCGCACAATTGTTCCACCAATTCGCCATTGGGCGTCAGGGGAAGGTTTTTTTGGCCGGCCGGCACATCGCCCAGGCCAAAATTGAGCGACATATCAACCACCGAATACGACACCGCGTGCTGCGGCCCATTGTCGTAACTATCCGGGGTAAACACATAAAACTGCGCGGGATTGCCGGGATGGGGCACAATGACGGTCTGGCTGGAGGACGTGTGGCCAAACAGACCAGTACCATTGGGCATCGCCGTATGGGTACGCTGAAATATTGTGCGGGCGTCGGTGTAAAAAATGAGTTGCCCCAGCGGGTCACTCATCACCGCCGATGCCTCGTTGGTATTCGTGTTTCCATTGGTTAAAACCTGGGGCGGGTCAGTGGAAAAATCGAGGCCTGCCCTGCGGCCAAAATACCAGATATCTGTTTCCGACCCATCGCAGGTATGGCAGTCGCAGTCGGAATCAAGACAGTCGAACAGGTTGTCGCCGTCGTCGTCGAGGCCGTTGTTGCAGATTTCCGGCGAGCAGGATTTAAAACACAGGTTGCTCGGGTTGAGTACCGCTGCAAAACCCGACACCGTGCGGGGCGCCTGACTTAGCGGACTAGGGTAGCGCAGCAGGTTCACCGGGCTGGAGAGCGTGGGTAAATCGGCTACCGACACGGGCACACCTGCCGGCACACAATCGCCCCCCAACAGGCCGTTGCTCAGGTTGATTTTGGCCACCGCCAGATCGCCGTCGCCCAGGTGTTGGGCGGTGAAATACAGGTAATTGCCCGCCACGGCCAGCAATTTTTCTCCACGAGTAATCTGGAAGTCGCGGTATTCGCGGCACCACAGAAAGTTGCCGCTTTTATCGACTTTCATCAGGTAAACGCCGGGTGTTTGAGTGGCCGACTGGTTGGCCACCAACACGATGTACCCATCGCTTACGGTGATGATACTTTTCGGCAAAGCCTGCTCCAGGGGCATAGTGAAACGTTTGGCCCACAGGATATCGCCCGAGGCATTGGTTTTACAAATGCCGATATCCGGGGTGATACTGGCCTGGTCGCCGCCAAAATCGCCGTAGATAGTCGTCACCATGTCCGAACCGTCAAAGGTAAAATCGGAGGCATAGTTTCGGGCTGTTGGGCCCGCTCCAAACAACAGCATTCTGGACCACAGGGCATTACCGAGTTGATCGAAACAACTCAGGGCTGCGCGCATTCCGCCGAAGGTATTGCCATAGGTGTATCGGCCGGCTGTATACCAAAGCCCACCCCGTTGTTGCAGATCCAGCACAGATTCCGAACTCCCAAACGAAAAGGCATACGGTGTGCCGGTGATCGCTCCGGTGTTTCGACTGAGTTCCACCAGGTTGGCGTCGTCAAAACTGCCCGGCGCAGGGGAGTTGTGGTGGGAGTAAAAGGCCACAAAATTGCCACCCGGCGATTTTTCCTGGATGGCAAAACAAAAGGATTGTGGGTTGGCAGGGGGTTCCTGGATCCAATCGAGCAGGTTGGTTGCCGGATTGTACCGGAACGTAAACCCACGGAGCGAGCCCTGCCCGGACAGGCCACAACCGGCGATATGGCCTTCGCTGTCTTCGATCAATTGGTTGATGCGTTCGTTGGCGCCGCTGGCAAATTTGAAACTGCGCGCCCACAGCACTGCGCCGGCGGGGGTCATTTTCATCAGCAAGGAGCTATCATTTCGGAACCCGCCGATGATGAAATTACCGTCGGCAGCCTGTATCATATTGTTCCCGCCGTCTTGCAGGTTTGGAGTGGGAAACGTTTTGATCCAGGTGTCTTCGCAGGGTGGGTCCTCGGTACAGTCGGGCAGGCAAATTTCAGTTTTGATCACCGCAATATCCACAGCGCTCAGGCTCAGGTTGGTCAGTACCGGGGGCGTTATTTCCTTCAGCGAGCCGTTGGTTTGGGTAAATTGAATGGGGATGGTGGCGGTGGTATGCGGCGTTTGGGGGCAAAGGCCAGCGAGGCCGTCGGCATCTGTTTTCAATACATAAAAATCTTCGCCCCCGCTGCCCACGCTGGTGGTGCGACCGGTCCAAAGCAGTTCGCCGGATGTGAGGGCGCGCACGTCGAAGAGCGTTTCCAGCCCGGGTCCGCCGTATTGCCGGGTCCAGAGCAAATCGCCGGCGTCGTTGAGTTTGAGCAGGTAGGCTTTTGTGTCGCCGGTATTGGGCCGGTTTCGGCCAGCCAACACAAAATTTCCATCGGGGGTATTCACCAGGCCGGCCGTTTCCCAGTCCAGGTTGTTGGAGGGGCGGTAGAGTTTGGTCCAAAGCAAATTGCCGTTGGCGTCGGTGCGCACGATGCCGCCTTCCGGCGCGTTGCCGTTGCCAAAATTCCAAAGGCCGGCCGCAAACAAAAATCCGCCGTCGGCGGCTATGGCCACATCGCTGAACCCTCCTTCGCCAGGCGTGCCGTAGGCTTTGGTCCAAAGCAGGTTGCCCGAGGCGTCGAGGCGGTAGGCAAAGCCGTCGTGCACACCGGCCAGGCCAAAAGAAGTGCCATAGCCGGAGGCAATGTAGCCGCCGCCAGGCAATTCGCGCACTCCGGTGACGAAGTCGGTCCCGGTTTCATTCCAACTGCGGTACCATTGAGTAGCGCCGGTAGCGTCCATTTTCAGAAAGAAGGAGGCCCAAAAACTCTCGTTGACGGGCGAGAAGGCGCCCGCTGCCAGGTAGCCGCCATCTGCGGTGGCAATAATGTCGTAAAAAACGTCCGTGAAGCTACCGGTATTGGTGGTAATGCGCCTGGAAAACAGCACGTTGCCATTGGGGTCGCATACAGCAAACGCCGCATCGGAGGGGTTGGCAAGGGTAAACGAAATAAAAAAACCGCCGTCGGGTTTGGCCTGGAGGTCAAACAAGGCATCCGGTTGTCCGGGGCTGTCGTAGCGTTTGCTCCACATGACATTGCCGCTGGCGTCCGTGCGGGTCACGAGCAACATTTGATTACCATTTTGGGTGGTGTTGCCCCCCAACAGGTAGCCGCCGCCGGGCATTTCAATGCCGACGATGCCCCGGTCGTTGTCGGTGGTGCCATAGGCATTTTGAAAGGATCTGCAAGGCGGCGGGTCTTGAATGCAGCCCGGCGGGCACATGAGAGAGTCGGCAAAATCGATACTGCCTGTGACCAGGTTGGCATTTTGAAGACCAGGGCCGGGCAGTGTGCTCAATTGGCCATCAACCACCAAGGGTTGCACCGTTGAACTGCTCATGATATGGGGGAGGTCCGGACAATCGCCGGCAAGCCCGTCCTGGTTTGTTTTCAGCAGGTACAGGTCAGGGGTCCCGTTAACCGTGAGGTATCCGCTGCACAGGTATCCGTCCGGCAAAGCCGCAATGTCCAATATTCGGCCTGTGGTGTTGGCCTGAAACAGGTGCGACCATTCGAGTTCCCCGTTCGGATAGGTTTTGAAAATTTGCGACACATTTGCGCCGATCGTTGCCGGGTCATTCGCCGCCCAAACGATGCTACCGTCGCTGTACGGCACGATGCCAATGGCGCCGTAATCGATGTTTTTGTCGCAGTTGTGTACCATCGAGGAAAGGACATTGCCAGAGGGTGTCGTTTTCACGATCCAGGCATCGTCCTGATAGGCGCCTCCGCCGGGACCGTTCCAGCCCGAGGTAGAGCCAACAGCCATCAAATTGCCGTCGCTGGTTTCAAAAACATGGGTTAGCCATTCATTGTCGCTGGAGCCAATGGCTTTTACCCAGGTTAAATTGCCGAGGGCATCGGTGCGCATCAACATGCCGTCGTGAACGATGGATGCATTTTGGCCGAAAGACATCGTGAAGCCGCAAGCGGCAAAATCACCCGAGGGCAATTCGCTGACGCTTTGGATGAAGTCGGTGCGGGTGTTGTCGTAAATATGGGCCCAAATGACGTTGCCGTTGCTGAGGTTGAGTTTGCCCAGGTAGGCGCCCCAGCCCACATTGCTGGCCGAGTGAAGGCCGCCGCCGAGGATCAGTTGTCCGTCTTTGGTTTTTTTAACATCCGTGAAATAGTCGACGTCGGGTGCGGTAATCATAATTTTTTGCCAAAGCACGGTGCCATCGGCGGCAAAACGCACCACCAGCGGGTCGAGGTTGCTGCCCATGCTGCTGCTGTAGCCGGCCAACACCCAGCCGCCGTCGGGCAGGGGTTCTATGGCCCGTACGCCCTCGTTGCCGGGACCTCCGAATCTTTTTTGCCAAATTTCGGCGCCGTTCGGGGCTGTTTTGATCAGCACGATATCCGTGCCGCTGCCGGCCACGGCCGACTCACCGGCCTGGATGAAGTTGCCGTCGCTGAGCACGGCTGTTTGCACGCCCCGGTTGTCGGAAGCATCGCCCCAGGTTTTCTGGAAGGTGACGTTTTGGCAACTGTCGGCCACCGAGATGTACTTGAACGTTGTTCGTTTGCAGAACCCGTTGCTTGCCTCCAGGCGCACGATATACACGCCGACCTGCGAAAAGACATGGCTGTTGAGCGCCGGCCCCTGCGAAACGCCGTCGATAAACCATTCGAATTGGGCGGCTTGCTGGCTGTTGTTGGTAAAACTGACGGCTTCGCCGATGCTAGGGTTGATGGTACTGGCTTCAAAATCGGCCACTACCGGGCACACCACCTGTATGATTGCCGAAGCCGTATCGGCGCCACAACCATTGCTTGCCAGACCTTCGGCCCGCAAGACCACTACAAAAACGCCCTCAGCCGGAAACGTATAACTGGCATTCAGCGCAGTGGAAAACGGGACGCCGCCGATAGACCAGGAATACCCGCTGGCATTTTGACTGGCATTGGTAAACGCCAGGTTTTGGCCGATAGCAATCGTAGCGCTGGAGGGGCTAAAGGCTGCCAGCACAGGCGTCGGGCAAGGATCGAAGCAGCCCTTGGATTCCAGCAAGCTGGCCCGCAGGGTTTGCAGGCTATAATTCATCCGGGCCGATTGCCCGGGCGTGAAATCATGGAAACACTTGAAATCGGTGTAGTCCATGAAGTTGAGGATCATATCGTTCTGGTCGCTCGAAAACCCGGATTGCGCGTCGGTGGAGCAGGAATTGACCACGGCATTGCAAGGTACCCAGGCCGTACTTTTGTCTGGCGGGGTATCGCACACCCGGTCGCCATCGGTGAGGCAGTCGTTGTTGGTGCAGCCGTCCTGAAAGGTGTGGTACAAGCCCAGGTAGTGGCCCAGTTCGTGCACCAGCACGCCAGAATTGCCGGGGCTGGTGCCAAACCAGGTGGCTTCCACGACGGCGCCGTCGTTGTTGGAGCCGTGTTCGCTCGGGAAATTTGAGTACCCGGCAACGCCGCAGCCGGCAAATACGGAACACATTTCGCGTACGACCCACAGGTTGATGTAGCGGGTGGGGTCCCATCGGTTGAGGTCTTTGAGGCTGAGGTTGTCTGACTCGATGGTCATATCGGTCAGGGGGCTCTGGTTCCGGGTGATCCCGGTAGTGGTCTGGTTGTCGGGGTCGCGTTTGGCCAGGCAAAACTGGATCATGGTATTGGTGCCGGTTCCCTGGTCGTAGTACCCAATGTTGGCATACGCCTCGTTCAGGTGTTGAATGCCCTGAAGCACTTGTGCATCGGAGATGTTTTCCGCACCGTTGTTGTGTATGATGTGGACGACTACGGGCAGCGTGACCACCGCGCCGTCGGGCGTAGCGCCGGGCTTTGGGTTTCGGAAAAATTGGAGTGCCTGGCCTTCAAAAGCCTCATGTTGGGCCCGGAATAAAGGGTTTTCCAACGCACGTTGGAGCAAAATATCCGTTCCACAGGGTTCAGATAAGGGTTGGGCAGCCAAACGGCCTATGCCGCAGCAGGTGAGCAATACCAGCGTTTTCCAGTTCATATTTCGGAGAGCAGGAGGAGTGGGTTATACTATGAAAAGTGTGTGCTTTTCACGTGTTGTCTTGGTCGACGAAAAATACGCGTTTGGGACGATAAGAACAAAGAGGAGACTTACATACATTTCGCGGCTTGGCTGCTTGGCATATTGCCTTATGGAAAATAATAGTACCTTTCTTACTGACTCTGTTCACGTTGACTCTTACCTATTCGCACATGAAACAAAACATTACCCTGCTCGTCCTGGCAATCTTGTCGCCTTTTTATTTGACTGCACAAACCAATATCCTGAGTACCAACCCGTTGGCGCAGCAAATTTTAACTGGAAATTACGAGCCCTCCGATTACGCCGCAACGGCGCCGATTGTCGATCCGGCAGCCATCACTGCCGGCATACAAGCCCGGGTGTCGGCCGATAGCCTGAAGGCCTATATCATTCACCTGAGTCAGTTTGGCAACCGGAATACGGGCGCTGACACCCTCTCGGCCAGCACGGGCATGGGCGCCGCGCGGCGCTGGGTATACCAGCAATTTGAAGCATTCAGCGCGGCGAATGAAGGCCGTTTGCTCGTATCCTACTTGCAGTTTGACCAGGCAATCTGCGGCATGGGCCAGCACCGGAACATCATGGCCGTGTTGCCCGGCAGCAACCCCACCCGAAATGGGGTGATCCTGATCGAAGGGCATATCGATAGCCGCTGCTCCGAATTATGCGATTTGGATTGCCTGGCAGAAGGGGTGGAAGACAACGCCAGTGGTACCGCGCTGGTCATGGAACTGGCCCGCGTGATGTCGGCGTATACCTTTGAAAATACGATTGTGTTTATGGCCACTATTGGAGAAGAACAAGGCCTGATGGGCGCTGAGGCCTTTGGCCAGTATATCCAAAACAATGGCATTCCGCTGCGGGCAGTACTCAACAACGACGTGGTGGGGGGCGTAATTTGTGGTAAAACCTCATCACCGCCGTCCTGCTCCGGGTTGAACGAAGTAGATTCCACCTCGGTACGCCTGTTTTCTCAGGGCGGCGCCAACTCCAAACACAAACAACTGGCCCGTTTTATCAAACTCGAATACCAGGAACAGATCCTGCCTACGGCAACAGTGCCGATGAACCTCCGCATCATGACGCCCGAAGACCGCACCGGCCGGGGCGGCGACCACATTCCGTTCCGGCAAAAAGGCTACACCGCCATGCGCTTTACGGCGGCCAACGAGCACGGCGATGCTTCCAACGGCGCCGGCTACACCGACCGCCAACATAGTTCCGATGATATTCTCGGGATAGATACCGATGGCGACCAGGTGATCGACTCCTTTTTTGTCCAGTTCAATTACCTGGCCCGCAATGCCGTTATCAACGGCGCCGCAGCCGCTATTGCGGCGCAAAATGTACCGACACCCGTCAATTTTACGGCTATCCGCTCCAACGCCGGCAAACTGATCGTCGACATCACTGACCCAGCCAATTTGGGCATGTACCGGGTGGCCCTGCGCAGCACGACCCACGACTGGGACACGGTCTATACCCTCATCGGCGCCAGCAGCGGCAGCTTTGATGCGCCTCCGGCAGGCGTTTTGTATGTCAGTGTAGCAGGGGTGGACGGCAACGGATCGGAGAGTCTGTTTTCAGGGGAGAAACTGATCCTGGTCACCGGTGTGGCCGAAGCGGGCGCCGAAGAGAATGCTGGTATCCAGCTCTTCCAGAACCGGCCCAAGCCGTTCGATGAAGCGACCTGGATTTCGTTTTGGGTCAATGAACAGCCTGCCTATCGCGAGGCTTCGATTCAAATTACCGACAGCCAGGGCAAGATCATTCAGCATCTTCCGGTCCAACTGCAAGTTGGCCTCAACGAGGTCATGTACACCCACGGCTACGGCGTACGCGGCACTTTTGCCTACACACTGCTGATTGATGGCCGCGTCATAGATGCCCGGCAAATGATCTTTGCCAATTAGTTGGGCGATTTATTGTTTCCGTTCCAGCAGTTTTGATTTCTGGATGGGCGCCAATTTTATGGATTTTACATTGACACCGGCGCGTTCGGCGGTTTCGATGGTTTTAACAGCGTTGACGGTATCTCCGCGCTGCAAATGCGCGTCGGCAGCCAGTTGAACGGCTTCAATGTTTTTGGGGTCGCGTTGCAGGACTTCTTTGGACAAATCCAGGGCGCGGCGGGTATCGCCCAGGCCGAGATTGGCCTTGGCGGCATTCAAATGTGCACCGGCGTCTTTGGGTTTTGCAGCGGCCAGGCGCTCCATGTTGTCGCGGCGCACTTGCAGGGCAGTCAGGCTGTCCTGCACTTCCTGGTTTTTCTTTTTCCACTTGGAGCCCTCGATACTGCCTTCTTTTTTGGCGGATTCGACTTCGTGCTGGGCTTTATCGGGCTGCCCGCTTTTGAGGTAGGCTTTGATGCGCGCTTCGCGCAGGGCCGGCGCCGCCGATTTGTCGCCTTCGTGCAGCGACACGGATTCGAGGTCGCGGGCAGCGGCGGGGTAGTCTTGTTTTTCCAGTAGCAGGGCGCCGCGTTTTTTGAGTGCTGTGGCATTGGAAGGGTCGAATTCCAGCACTTTGTTGTATTCGGCGATCGCTTGGTCGTTCTGGTTTTTGCGGATGTAATAATCGGCCAGAATGAGGCTCCGGGAGGTGTCAACTTGCGGCAGGGAATCCGATTTGAGGGCGGCAACGGTGCCGTTTCCGGCATTAATTTCATCCAGCACGTTGGCGGCGATGGTGACCCGCATCTGGTTGGCCAGCACGAGGTACAGCAAATTGGTGATGGCTTTTACGTCGCGCGAGAAACTGGCTTCTTCGGTCACGGTCAGCAGGCGGCTGATGGTGGTGTCGCCGGCAAAGCGCACGCCTCCGGCATCGAGCAGGCGGTAGCGCACATCGACGGTGTAGTCGGTAGCGCTGTTTTGGTTGACTTTGCCCCAAATCAGCATTTGGGCTTGGCAGTATTGGGCAATTTCGGCGGCCTGTGCCGAGTTGGGGTAGTCTTTGTCGATGTCGTAATTTTCGTACACATCGGCGATGCTGCGCACCCGAAGCCCCGGGGTTTTTTCGATGAGGTCGTTCAGGCCGTCCATGATATCAAACTCGGGCTTGACGTCTTTTTCCTTACCGGTTTGTTTGAAGGGCAGCACCAATACCCGCAATTCGGCATCCTTGCTGAATACCGGGCAGGCGTCGGGCTCGGCGGTAGTTGTGCCCTTGCCCAGCAACTGCCAAAGCAGGATAGCGACGGCCAGGGTGACGATGCCGCCGACGAGGTAGTAGCGCCAGGCTTTTGAACTATTGGGCTGGATGTCTTTTTCCAGGTTAACTTTTCCGGTTTCGAGGTGCCGGAGCACTTGCAAGGCATTGTTGGTCAATTGATTGGCTGCAATGCGAGCGTCTTCCGGCGAGATGGTGCCTTTCAGGGTTTGCGCTTTGAGCTGGTACAGGTCAGCCTGATTTACCCGGGCGACATCGGCCAGTTCTGCGTAATGCGCATAAGCATCGGTCAGTTTGACCAATTGATCGTATGCTTCTTCCAGGTTGCCCTGGCTTATCTGTTGTTTGATCGCAGCGAGCGATGAGGAAAGTTCCATGATGGCGGATTGATGATGCACCGGCATTGCGCCAGCGATGTTCTTAAAACGACGGTGAAGGTCAAAGAATTTTTTAAGAACGCGTTAGGGTTTACTTAAAAGTGCCGGAAAATCAAAGGCTTAGGCAGTTTTAAAAAAATGGGGCCGCCTCATAAGTACTTAAAAATTGAACGGTTCAACGTTCAATGTCTGAAGTTCAAAATTCAAGTTGCTGATGAGAGGGCCCCGGGGAGGGCGTCACACGGCCGCGTCGCCGGCTGTGGGTTCGGGCGCCTGTTCGGGAATTTCGTCCCGAAAATCGCCGTCGAGTTTGCGCCTGGCGCGGTCGCGGCGGGCCCGGTCTTCGGATTCGATTTTATCGTAGGCTTTGATAATTTCTTTCACCAGGCGGTGCCGCACCACGTCTTCGGTGGTGAGTTGAATCACGGAAATGCCATCTACGCCGTCCAGGATATCCATGGCCTGCCGAAGGCCGGATTTTTGGTGGCCGGGCAAGTCGATCTGGCTCAGGTCGCCGGTGATGATACACTTGGCGCTGGGGCCCAGGCGGGTGAGAAACATTTTGAGTTGCAGCGGCGAGGCGTTCTGGGCTTCGTCGAGGATGATGTAGGCGTTGTCCAGCGTACGGCCGCGCATAAAGGCCAGCGGAGCGATTTCGATGACGCGGTTGTCCATGAAAAACTGGAGTTTGTCCATGGGCAACATATCGTCGAGGGCATCGTAGAGGGGCCGCAGGTAGGGGTCCACCTTTTCTTTGAGGTCGCCGGGCAAAAAACCGAGGTTTTCGCCGGCCTCGACGGCCGGCCGGGTCAGCACGATTTTTTTGATCAGTTTGTTTTTCAGGGCGCGCACGGCGATCGCCACGGCGGTGTAGGTTTTGCCGGTACCGGCCGGACCTACGGCAAATACGATATCGTTGGTTTCGCAGGTATCGACCAGGCGTTTCTGGTTGCGGGTTTTGGCCTTGATGGGGCGGCCGTCGCGGCCAAAAAGCAGGGTATTGTTGTCGCCATTGACGGGGATACGCACCTCGAAGGGGTTTTCGCCGCCCAGCAGGTCGACGACGGTCTGCACCGGCAGTTCCTGGTGTTCGCGCAGGTACCGCACCATCAATTCAAATTTAGCCTTTGCTGCTTGGGAAAATTTTTTTTCGCCGGTGATTTTCAGGCTGTTGCCCCGGGATGTGATCGTGACATCGGGGAAGGCTTTGCGCAAAAGGTTTAATTTTGCGTTGTTCTCGCCATAAAGTTCGACGGGATCGACGCCCTCGACTGTGAGAATGATTTCGCTCAAATTTTGGTTGTCATTTATTCGCAGCGGGAGGAAACAGGATCTAGCGGATTGATTTTCAATAAAATAGTGAACCTGTACCTCCATGCGGTGTTCATAATTTGGTTCCGCTTTTCGCCTACAAAAATAGTACGAAAACCGATATTGCCCAACAAGTTTTTAGCCAGGAAAGTTCGATGGCCACTACGCCTTTATTTACCCTTACCACCGATTTCGGTACACAAGACTTCTACGCCGGCGCCCTCAAAGGCGCTTTGTTGCGCCATTGTCCGGAGGCTCGGCTGGTTGATATTTCGCATTCCATCAAAGCCTTCGACATTGTTCAGGCGGCCTTTGTCGTGCAACATGCCTACCCGGAGTTCCCGGAGGGCACGATTCACCTGATCGGGGTCAATTGCGTGTACGACGCACAATTCCGCTTCGTGGCCGCCCGCCACAAGGGTCATTTTTTTATTGCCCCCGACAACGGCGTGCTGACCCTGCTGTTTGAACACTTGGCCGACACGGATGTCCGCGAACTGCCCCTGGCCGAAAGCGGCCATTTTCCGGTAAAAAATGTTTTTGCCGCCGCAGCGGCACATTTGGGTTCGGGACAAGCGTTTGAACTTCTCGGCAAGCCGGCTGGCCCGCTGTTGCACCGCATCAGCCTCCAACCGGTGCTCTTGCCGGGGCGTATCCGCGGTACGGTCATTCACATTGATAATTTTGAAAATGCGGTGATCAACATCCGGCGGGATGTACTGGAAAAAGCCGCCAACAACCGTACCTTTTCACTGTATTTCAAACGCAACGACCCAATTACCCTGCTGGGCAACAACTATTGTGAGGTGCCCGTGGGCGAGCCACTTTGCCTGTTCAACAGCGCCGGTTTTCTGGAAATCGCCATCAACATGGGGCGCGCTGCCAGTTTGCTCGGCCTAAAGGTGGAGGACGTGGTGGAAGTTGTCTTTGACTAAAAAACGAAACTGCCATGGCGCATGTGTTCAAACTCGTGTTGGCGTTGGCGGTCATTGCCGGCGCAGGGTTTTGCCGGCCGGCTCGGCCGTCGGCCCTGGATCAATTGCTGACATATTTTCCACCGACGGCGCGGGATACGATGTTGTTTGAGGTCGAACAGGACGAGGGTTTGCCGGAGATGGATACCATTCCGAATGCCTTGTTTTTTGGCCTCGTCGGCCCGGCCTTGATGCGTGACATCGATTACCTGGCCGATTCGGCCAGTGCCGTGGTGTTGGGGCGGGCCAGGTTTCCGTTGAACGACAGTATTTTGCTTTTTTGGGTGGATATTCGACAGGCTTGGTTTCAGCACCAGTCTTTGCTGGCTTTTCACACCCAACAAAAAGTCTTTACCAACCGGACCACTGTGGCCGAGTGGTTTGGCGGCGACGGCGGCCAGGTGCTAACCGGCGCCTGGATGCTCGACTACGACGGCGACGGGGTCAAAGACCTGATTCGGCGGGATATTGAACATGCCATGATTCCGGAGGCCGACACGGCGCGCGAAATGACACACGAGTCGGCGATGTTGTTGAAATGGTCAGGCATGCAGTTTCGGGAAATGCCTTTGTCCGACACCGCTCTGGTCATCAAGCAATGGCCAATCCGGTCGTTTTGGTGAGCACCGTTTGGCAGGTACCGGCATAATTAGCGTTCTTTGCCCAAAACAAACAGGTTGTGACATGGTAGGAGTATTGATTTTGGTATTTGTATTGGGTTATCTGGCCATCACGCTGGAGCATACAATAAAAGTGGACAAAGCCGCTACGGCCCTGATTACGGGGGTGTTGTGCTGGACGGTTTATATTGTATCCGGCGCAGATGCGCACGAGGTGGTACATCAGTTGGAGGGGCATTTGGGTGAGATTTCCGGTATTTTATTTTTCCTGCTCGGTGCCATGGTTATTGTGGAGCTCATCGATGCGCACGATGGATTTGAATTATTGACAGACCGGATCAAGACTACCGACAAACGGAAACTTCTTTGGCTGGTTAGTTTTATCACTTTTTTTCTGTCGGCGCTGCTGGACAACCTGACGACCACCATCGTCATGGTCAGCCTGGTGCGCAAATTGATAGAGGACCGGGAAGACCGGCTATTTTTTGCCGGGCTGATCGTAGTGTCGGCCAACGCCGGGGGCGCCTGGTCGCCCTTGGGCGATGTGACCACCACCATGCTTTGGATCGGTGGCCAGGTGACCGCTCTGAACATTGTTCTGATGCTGTTTGTACCCAGTCTGATTTGTTTGCTGGCCCCCGTGCTGCTGCTATCGACCCGCGTTCGGGGGCAGGTACAGGCGCCGGAAAAAGAAAACAACACCCTGACCAGCATTTCGGAGCGCAACCTGGTATTTGCCAGCGGTCTTGGTGCCTTGTTGTTTGTCCCGATTTTTAAAACCTATACCCACCTCCCGCCATTTATGGGCATGCTGTTGTGCGTAGGCATTTTGTGGATCATCACGGAAATCCTGCACAGCGAAAAAGACCAGGCGGAGAAAGGGACCCGTTCGGTGTTGCATGCGCTGCGAAAAATCGACACCCCGAGTATTTTGTTCTTTTTGGGTATTTTAATGGCTGTGGCAGCGCTACAGAGTACCGGCATTTTGACAGTGCTGGCGGCCTGGCTGGAGCAAATCGTGGGCAACCTTACGGTGACGGCTATCCTGATCGGTTTTTTGTCGGCCGTGGTGGACAATGTGCCGCTCGTTGCGGCTGCGCAAGGGATGTACAGCCTGGAGCAGTATCCGGTAGATCATTATTTTTGGGAGTTTCTGGCGTATTGCACCGGGACCGGCGGCAGCGCGCTGATCATTGGTTCGGCTGCCGGGGTGGCGGCTATGGGTATTGAAAACATTCGCTTTGGCTGGTACCTGCGTCGTATTTCGATTTGGGCGGTTTTTGGATATTTAGCCGGCGCGGGTGCTTATATTGTACAATATGCCTTGATTCACTAATTGAACACCGCATTATTCCAAAGGAGAAGCATGCAACTTTTTGATCAAATACAGGAAACAGTAGCCGCCATCCGGCGGCAAACGGACTTTCAGCCGCGCACCGGCATTATTCTCGGCACCGGATTAGGCAATTTGACCGATGTGGTAAACCCGGTGCACGAAATCGCCTATTCCGGGCTGCCACATTTTGCCACGAGCACCGTGCAGAGCCACCAGGGGCGCCTGTTGTTTGGGTACCTCGACGGCCACCCGGTGGTGGTGATGGCCGGGCGTTTTCACTATTACGAGGGTTGGAGCATGGAGCAGGTCACGTTTCCGGTGCGGGTGCTCAAATTTTTGGGCATCGAACGCCTGGTGATTACCAATGCTTCGGGCGGCGTCAACCCGCATTGGCAGGGTGGGGATATCGTGATCGTGCGCGACCACATCAACCTGTTGCCGGAAAACCCCTTGCGCGGCGCCAACGACGAACGCCTGGGGCCGCGTTTTCCGGATATGTCCAAGCCCTACGACGCCACCTTGCGCCAATTGGCGCTGGCGGCGGCCCGGCAGGCGGACATGCGGGCCTTCGAGGGCGTATATTCGGCGATGCAAGGCCCCAACCTGGAGACGCCCGCTGAGTATGCGCTCTTGCGCAGCTTGGGCAGCGATTGTACCGGTATGTCTTCGCTCCCGGAGGTCTTGGTAGCCCGTCACATGGATTTGCCGGTGCTGATGCTATCGATGGTAACGAATGTATCCTTCCCGCCCGATCGCATCCGGGAAACCACCGTGGAGGATGTCATTGCCACGGCCCGGGCGGCAGAGCCCCGCTTGAGTTGGCTGATCCGAACTGTGTTGAAGCAGGTATAACCCTATTTTATTCATTTCTTACCAGATACGTCATGTTGATTTCTGCCATTGCAGCGGTTGCGAAAAACAACGTCATTGGAAAAGACAACCAGATCCCCTGGTATTTACCGGCCGACCTGGCCTGGTTCAAACGCACGACCCTGGGACACTGTGTGCTGATGGGGCGCAACAGTTTCCGGAGTATCGGCCGGCCCTTGCCCAAACGCACCAACATTGTCATTACCCACGATCCGTTTTTCATGGCCGACGGCGTGTGGGTGGCCCATTCGCTGGAGGAGGCCCTGGGCATAGCCCTGGACCAGGGCGAAACCGAGGCATTTATCATTGGCGGCGGGCTTATTTACCAGGAAAGCGCCGATTTGTGGGACAAAGTGTACCTGACGGAGGTGGAGGCCAGCCCCGAGGGCGATGTGTTTTTTCCGGTCCTGGACCCAGCGGTCTGGCAGGAAACCTGGCGGGAAGCGCATGCGCCGGATGCTAAAAACGAGTGGGGCTTTACATTTCGGATTTTGGAACGGAAGGACGAAAACGAGCCTGGAGAAAGCTGATTTTAGGGTATTTTCGGGTGGTTTTTAGCCTTTTTTATTTTCTGGTGCAGAAAACAGCCTAAATAACTCGCATTTTTTTTATAATTTTGCAGCCGATTTGCCGCGCAAAGGCGCAGCGAGCACCCTCGATGGGATTATACACATAAAGTCAGGTTGCATACATGGAAAAGAAGCGTTTGCTCATCGTCACCCAGGAGATGGAACCCTATACAGAAGGTAACCATATCTCTGCACTGGTGGCGCATTTACCAAAATTTTTACAGGATAACGGGTATGAGTTGCGGATATTGATGCCGCGATACGGCGTAGTGAATGAGCGCCGTCACCGATTACACGAAGTAGTGCGTCTTTCCGGGATGAACATCATCGTAGATGACGACGATTACCCCCTAATTATCAAAGTAGCCTCCTTACCCAATTCCAGGCTACAGGTTTATTTTCTCGACAACGAAGACTTTTTCAAACGCAAGTATGTGTTTGATGAAGCCGATGGAAAACCGTTCGAAGACAACCCTGACCGGCAGGCTTTTTTCTGCAAAGGCGCGATTGAAACCGTAAAAAAATTTGGCTGGTCTCCCGATTTTATTTTGTGCCACGGCTGGCTGACGGGTCTCATTCCGTTTTACCTGAAAACAGCTTACAAAACCGAACCGCTTTTTGCCAACTCGACAGTGGTGTACAACGTGTACCCGGACGAGCACGAGCGCCAGGGCGGTGAGCGTTTTTTTGAAAAAGCGGCGATCAACAACTTGTCCAAGGATGACCTTTCGGCGTATGTCGATGGAGATGCCCATTCGACCCACAAGGGCGCCTGCACGTACGCCGATGCGATCGTCATAGGCAGCGAATCGGTTGATACGAGCGTTGATTACCTGTCGGTAGCACAAGACAAACCAATTATGCCCTGGAAAGGCGAGGAAGATTACCTGACCGATTCGTTGGAATTCTTCCGTCAGTTGTCCGAGGCAGAAGTGTCGCCCTAGATCCCGGCCTTCAACAACAAGAATACCACCATATCCAATAGCGGGCGAAACCAGTTTCGCCCGCTATACTTATCTAAACTGCCCGATTTTCTGCTTGCTACCCAACCCAACCAGCCACTCAAGCGTCTGGCCATAAAACGACTAGCCAGCCATTCCCAGCATACATGAAACACAACTCAGTTCCGCTTTTCTCCACCCTGTGCACGGCTTTTTTGGGCTTACTCCTGGCCTTTGGATGCGCCAAACCCACCCCCTTCGGGGCAGATCTGCTCGACAACGAAATCGCAGACTACGCTTACACGGATACCCTGACCCTCAACTGCACCTTATTGCCGGAAGATAGTATCGGCACCTCTGACGTGTCGTCGACCGCCGATTTCCTGCTCTGCGGGCAACTCAACGACCCTAGTTTTGGCAAGTCCAAATCTGAAATATTTACTCAACTCCGGCTGGAAGACACCGACCCGGGGTTCAAAAATGCCGTAGCAGATTCTGTCATTTTATACCTCCGGCTAGACGCCGGTGGTTTTTATGGCGATACCACCCAGCCGCAAAGCCTTCGGGTCCGCCGCTTGGGGCCGGATACGCTGGTTCGTTGGGACAAAAGTTACTACTCCAACCAGAGCCTGCCGGTAGGCGCCCAAATTGGAGAACTCCTCAATTTTCTGCCCAAACCCAATACCGGCGCCCGCTTGTTCGACACCGCCTCCACCTCCGCCAAAGCCCCTTACATCCGAATTCCCCTGGACAATGCCTTCGCACAGGAAATTCTGAATATGGATAGCCTGACGCTGACCTCCGATACCGCGTTCTGGCGCAAACTGCGTGGCCTGCACATCGAAGCCGAACCCACCGGAACACCAGGGGCCATGATGGCTTTCGACCTCAACAATACTTCGTTTAGCCGTATCCGTATTTATTACAAAGAAGATACAACCAAGAACACCTTCGACCTGTTCTTTTACGGAGCCAACAAATTCACCAAGTTTTCGCACGACTACACCGGCTCAACCGTAGGCCCCCTCATCAATCAGCCTGCAGACGACCGGTTCTATGTGCAGGGCATGAGCGGCTTGAAGGTGAAAATTGAAATTCCGTATGCGCACTTGCTCTCCAATGTGGCGATCAATAAAGCAGAATTGGAACTTACAGTAGCTCCCGTGGTTGGCGAAAACGCTAACCTCACCAACGCCGATCAATTGGTCTTTACCGAACTATTGGGCGATACTGCCGTGACCGTCACCAGCGATGTCATTTATTCGCTGGGGCCTACCTCAAGCAGTGGCTTTAGTTTGTTTGGCGGATTCCCGGAAGCCGAAACGGACCAAGGAACGGCCGTCAAGCGATATCGCCTGACCCTGACCCGGCGCTTTCAGGATATGGTAGATAACAGCACTGGCGAACTGAAAAAGCAAACCATTTACCTCAACGTGTACCCGCAAAGCCGCTCTGCCCGGCGGGCCATTCTGTATGGCCCCAAAAGCACAACGTTCCCGGCCAAACTGGCTGTGAAATATACCAAAGTCCAATAATAAACACGTTTGGCACAGGCCGCCCGAATCCCCGGGCGACCTGTGCCAAATGCCAAACACTGAATGTAAATTATGTGTGGAATTGTCGCCTATCTCGGTTCCAAAGAAGCCTACCCCATTATCATCAAAGGCTTGCACCGCCTGGAGTACAGGGGGTATGACAGCGCGGGAATAGCGCTACAGAACGGCTCTCTGAATGTGTACAAAAAACGGGGCAAAGTATCAGACCTCGAAGCCTTTACAAAAGACAAAGTCATCTCCGGCACCGCCGGTATCGGCCACACCCGCTGGGCCACACACGGCAAACCCGACGATATCAACGCCCACCCCCATACCAGCGGCAACCAGCGCCTGGTGCTGATCCACAACGGCATTATTGAAAATTATGCTGTACTGAAAAGCGCACTGCTCAACCACGGGCATGTATTCAACAGCGAAACCGATACGGAGGTGCTCGTGCACCTGATCGAAGAGGTTCAACAGCGCGAAAACCTGAAACTGGAAGAAGCCGTTCGGCAAGCGCTGACCCAGGTACACGGCGCCTACGCGATCGTGGTTATGGATAGCCAAGACCCCGACAAACTGGTGGCCGCCCGCAAATCCAGTCCTCTTGTCATTGGAATTGGAAAAAAAGAGTTTCTCGTCGCCTCCGATGCCACACCGATCGTGGAGCACACCAAAAAAGTGGTTTACCTCAACGACGAAGAGGTGGCTACCGTCACCCGTGACGGCCAACTGACCATCAAAACCCTGCGCAATGAGACCATGACGCCCACCATCCAGGAAATCGAACTGGAGATCGAGCAACTGGAAAAAGGCGGGTACGACTATTTCATGCTCAAAGAAATTTTTGAGCAACCTGCCACCATCGCCGAGTGTATGCGCGGCCGGATGAATGCTGAAGAAGGCTGGGTGCGGCTGGGCGGCATGGAAGAATATAAAAAACGCATGATCCACGCCCAGCGCATGATTATTTTGGGCTGTGGCACGTCCTGGCACGCCGGCATGATCGCCGAATACCTGTTTGAAGACCTGGCCCGCCTGCCCGTCGAAGTGGAATATGCCTCTGAGTTCCGGTACCGGAACCCTGTGGTACGGGAAGGCGACATCGTATTGGCCATTTCACAATCGGGCGAAACCGCCGACACCTTTGCCGCTCTTGAATTGGCCAAAGAACGCGGCGCGATCACCTACGGCATCGTCAACGCCGTCGGCTCCTCGATCGCCCGGCTTACCCACAGCGGTTCGTACATCCACGTCGGCACCGAGATCGGCGTCGCCTCCACCAAAGCCTTTACCGGGCAGGTTACCATGCTCACCGTGATGGCCCTCGCGCTGGGCTACGAACGCGGCTACCTGGCCAAGTCTCAGTACCAAAAGTTGGTGCAGGAACTGGCGCTCATCCCGGGGAAAGTAGATGCGCTCCTGAAAAACTGCCAGGAAAAAGTGAAGTATATTGCCGGAGAATTTAAAGATGCCAGCAATGCCCTTTACCTTGGCCGGGGCTACAATTTCCCGGTTGCGTTGGAAGGCGCCCTTAAACTGAAGGAAATATCCTACATTCATGCCGAAGGGTACCCGGCAGCCGAGATGAAACACGGCCCCATTGCCCTGATCGATGAAAATATGCCCGTGTTTGTCATCGCCACCAACCTCAGCGCCTACGACAAAATCGTTTCCAATATTCAGGAGGTAAAAGCCCGCAAAGGCGTAGTCGTAGCGGTGGTAACAGAAGGCGACGAAACGATCACAAAACTGGCCGACTATACCATCGAAATTCCGGCTACCGAAGAGCCCCTCACGCCCCTGCTCTCCGTTGTGCCGCTGCAATTATTGGCCTACCACATCGCCCTGTTGCGCGGATGCAATGTCGACCAGCCCCGAAACCTCGCCAAATCCGTAACGGTGGAATAAAATCCTATTCTACGCCACTTTTAAAATCTACCACTGCACTGTGAATAAAGTTGATATTGAATACAATACCGAAAAAAGTACGATCCGGTATCCCGAATACGGACGCGTCATACAAGAAATGCTGTACTACGCCCGGACCATCACCGATTCGGTCAAACGGCAAAAAACCGTGGAATCGATCGTTGGTCTGATGCAGCAACTCAACCCTTCCGGCAACCGGAATATGGATGATTACCGCGAAAAACTTTGGAACCACGCTTTTGCCATCGCCGGCTACGACCTCGACGTCACGCCGCCGGCCGGCATCACCATCCGCAGGGAAGAAGACAAGCCCAAAAGCACCAAAATCCTCTACCCGCCCACCACACAACGGCTCCGGCACTACGGCTACAACGTGCAAACCTTGGTTAAAAAAGCCATCGAAATGCCGGAAAGTGTGAAAAAAGAAGGCTTCGTGGAGGTGATTGCCTCGTACATGAAACTCGCCTACAAAACCTGGAACCGCGAGCATTATGTCAGCGATGATGTCGTCAAAGACGACCTGGTAATCCTCTCCGACGGCCAGTTGGAATTGCACGAAGGACACAGTTCTCTCGATATCCTCGCGTTCAGCGCCAATAAAAAAGACAAGGAATTGCAGCGGCTGCAACAAAACCGCAACCGCAAGAACGGTGGGAAAAACCGAAACAGCAACAGCAACAGCAATAGCAACAACAAGCGGAATTACGGCAATTTCCGCAAGCGGAAAAAATAATCAGAACGCCCCCAGACCCGTCAGACATTTGATCTGAAGCGGATGGCCCGGATCGGCCCGGTAACCTTGCAAAAGCGCACGCAATTCGTCGGTACTGCCGGTCAATTGCCGCAAAAAAGGCAGGTTTTTAGCCGGGGGCGACATGCTGGAATGCCAATACAACTGCCCCGTGCCCGCCACCGTGAAATAACCGTAATAGCCCGGTGTGAGCTGGTGTTCGATGCTGATAGTTTTTAGTTTGCCAAAAAATTGATTGGCCACCGGTACATCCGTCTCCGAAGGCACGGATACAAAACCCCAGATCAGGCTGTCGGGGATCGATTCCAAGACCCGGTTTTTAAAATCAACGGCTTTCGGCAACGGCAGATCCAGTTCATAGTGCCCTTGCTGCACCCGCAGCGTCCCTTCATTTACAATAGCATTGTTGAGCGAAAATACAAACGGATACTCGCCGTCGGCCAAGGGCCCGATGGCAACAAAACCACGCGCCCGATCAGCCTCACCCTGGCAAGTGTCGGGTTTCCGAATGGAGAGCAGGCGCACCGAAACAGCCGATGCCGACACTTCTGCCTGCGCTTCAATGCTGTAGTTTTCGCAAGCAAACAGTTGTGTACTTTCCACCCACAACCCAAACGTAGCCGCGCCGGTACTGGCATCCCGCTGCTCAAACAAATCTACCTCAAACTCAGGGTCCAGGGTCACGACCACATCCGGATCGGTCGACGCCGGCTTGTGGCAGGCCAACAAGCCCAACAAAAATACAAACCCCAAAAGGATACTGCGAAACGTAGTAAACACCGTCATGATCAAGAATATGAATCGAGTGGAAATGCGCTTGAAAAACGTAGCAGGATCAAAAATGCTGCCCAAAGGGTAAACTTTTTTCAATCGGTGTACTTTTGCATCTCTTTATTACGATTACCGATACTTATGAAACAAATATCCCTTTTTCTTTTTCCGGCACTCCTGCTGGGCATCTCTCTTTTTTCCTGCAAAGAAACGCCGGCTCCGAAAGCCAAGGTACAGTCTGGCCCCGTTCCCGATACCATAAGGGTGCAGCCTGTATCGACAGAAGGTGCCGTCACCCTCACCGTGACGGAAGGAACGGTCAACTGGTCGGCCAAAAAAGCCATTGGCAACCCCCACAACGGAACGATCAATATTTCTGGCGGCGAACTCCTCGTCAACCAGGGGCAATTGCTCAGTGGCTCGGTAAAGATGGACATGCGCACGATTGCCGTAACCAACCTGAACGATGGCGGCGAAAAGGCCACGCTCGAGTCGCACCTGAAGGACAAAGATTTTTTTGATGTAAACAACCACCCGGAAGCCAGTTTTACGGTAGTGGAAGTGTTGCCCAGCAACCTGTCTTCGTTCAACTGGGTGGTGCGCGGCAACCTGACCATAAAAGGCAATAGCCATATGGTCAATGTGCCCGTCCGGATGAGCACCGACGGCAATACCCTGGAGGCTGAATCCGCTTTGTTCATCATCAACCGGACCCAATGGGGCATCAACTTCCGTTCGGGCATGTTGGGGACTGCCAAAGACAAAATTGTGGAAGACGTAGTGCCGCTGTCGCTCAAAATCAAAGCAAAAAAGAAGTAAATCCTACCGGTCGCCTGGCTTTTCCAATACCCCTATTCCAAACAGCGCGAAATCGTATTTCACCGGATCTGCCGGATCGAAGCGGCGCAGGTTTTCGGTCAGTTCCAAGACGGCTTTCCAGTCGGTTTGCGGCCGGCTGAGCAGCCCCATGCGCCGGGCGACGCGTTCAACGTGCACATCCAGCGGGATCAGCAATTGGCTGGGCCGGATGCTGCGCCAATCGCCAAAATCGACGCCTGCTGCGTCGCGGCGTACCATCCAACGCAGCAACATGTTGAGCCGTTTGCAGGTAGAGCCCCGTTCGGGCGTGGCGACGTGCTTGCGCGTGCGTTCGGGGGCATAGGGGTGCTCAAAAAAATCGCGGTGGAATCCCAGCAAGGCATTCTCCACTGTAGCATCGCCCGCTTGCAAGTGGCGGGCAAAGGCCTGTTCCAGGGAAGTGTGCCGGCGGTAGTATTGCTGCAAAAATTCCAGGAAATACAAGGTGTCGGTAGCCTGAAAGGTCCGGTGTTTGAAGGCCAGAAAACGCTCCCGGTCGCGTTCCTCGTGCTGTTGAACAAAATCAAACGGCGCGCCGTCCATCAGTTCAATCAGCCGGTTGGCGCTCTGGAGGATGGTTTTGCGTTGGCCCCAGGCGAGGGTCGCCGTCCAAAATCCCATGATCTCGCGGTCTTGCAAGCGACTGAAACGGTGGGGAATGGAGATGGGGTCGGCCGGAATGAACCCGGGCGTATTGTATTGCCGAACGGCGGCTTCCAGCACGTCGAATAGTTGGGAGTTTGGTTTGCTCATGTGTTGCTGAGGGGACTACCCTGTCGCTGCAAAACAACAGTGCAGCGCCGACAGCTAACATAAGGAAACCGGGCGGCACTTGCAGCCACCCGGTTCGAGTCTCCTTTGCATTTCACATAAAACCCTTCGGAGGGCTTCAGGCAATCTTTTTTTTCCTACTGCCGGAAGACCTTTTTGGGGCCTGATCGGGTGTTTTAGCGGGCGCCGGTGTTTTCGCCCTGGGCTTGGCGGCTGGCCGGCCACGCTGGCCACTCGTCGTATCCTTGGCACCTTTAGCCGCAGTCGGCGCCTTCCGCGTTTTTGCTGCCGGCGTGGCGGGCGCTTCTTCCAATTCGTCGATCATGCGCCGCAGGCGATGCTTGGCCAACTCCAATTCCACCCGTTGGTACTGATGCAGGTATTTGGTTTTGCGCAGCTCGCTCAGGGATTCAAATGCCGCATGGGCATCCGGGCGGCGGTCTTTCAGGAGTTGGTGATGGGCCTTTTTAGCCTCCTCTTTTACCTGTTTGGCCTGGCTCAGCGCCGCTTTGGCCGCTTGGTAAGCGTGATACAAGTCGTTGAAACGGGCATCACCTGCCACCTGCTCTGTCTTGAGCAGTGCCGATAATTTCTTCTTCATAGATACAGATTACTAGTGTGGTTAGAATTATTCTACAAACCTCAAAGAAATTGGAGACCCGTAGTATTAATTTTAGCCTTTGGCCAAAAACTTAACATTGCGGGTCTCCTCTGCTTTTTAAAAAGCAATTTGGAAAGCCCCCCGGCAATACCGACCTTTGCGCGCCATGGCACAAGCACTCCTCCTTCTCGAAGACGGCACCGTTTTTTACGGCCGTGCCGCCGGCAAAATTGGCACCACTACCGGCGAAATCTGCTTCAATACCGGTATGACCGGTTACCAGGAAATTTTTACGGACCCCTCCTATTTCGGCCAGATTTTGGTGACCACCAACGTGCATATCGGCAATTACGGTATCAAAAACGACGAAGTGGAAAGTGAGGGCATCAAAATCGCCGGCCTGGTCTGCCGCAATTTCAACATCCCCTACAGCCGGGCGCTGGCCGATAGAAGTATCCAGGAGTACTTCGAAGCCGAAGGCCTCGTCGCCCTCGACGATGTGGATACCCGGGCATTGGTGCAACATATTCGCGAACGCGGCGCCATGAACGGCATTATTTCTTCCGAAACCACCGATATCGAAGCACTCCGCCAACGCCTCGAAGCCACGCCGCCCATGGCCGGCCTCGAATTATCCAGCCTGGTGACCACCACTACCCCATACGAGATCGGCGACCCCGGCGCCAAACACCGGATAGCCGTCATGGATTTTGGTGTCAAAAAGAATATCCTGCGCTGTTTTGACCAACGCAATTGCTACCTGAAAGTGTTTCCGGCACGCACCCGTTTTGAAGACGTAAAAGCCTGGAACCCCGACGGGTACTTTTTGTCCAACGGCCCCGGCGACCCGGCTTCCATGGACTATGCCGTGGAATTAGCCCGGCACATGCTGAGCGACGGCAAACCTCTTTTCGGCATTTGCCTGGGCCAGCAGATCCTGGCGCTGGCCGCTGGTCTGCCCACCTACAAACTGCACCACGGGCACCGGGGTATCAACCATCCGGTAAAAAACCTGCGCAGCGGCCGTTGTGAAATCACCAGCCAAAACCACGGTTTCGGCGTGCTCGAACAAGCCGTGTACGACTCGCCCAGCCTGGTCGAAGCCACGCACATCAACCTGAACGACAACACCGTGGAGGGCATTCGCCTGAAAGGGAAACCGGCTTTTTCGGTCCAGTACCACCCGGAAGCCAACCCCGGGCCACACGATGCGCGCTACCTGTTTGATGAATTTGTACAAATGCTCGGGTAACTACCCCGCGCACCAGGCCCCTATTTTTTCTTAAACGACTCAATTGCATTCCGGGTAAAGTCGGACAACGCTAGACGGCCGCTGATGGCTGCGCGCTCGTACAGCAGCGTGTCCCAGTGCTCAGTACCCTGCCAAAAGATCTTTTTCAGTTCGAGTAGCGCTTCGGGGTGGTACGAGGCAAGTTTTTGGGTGAAATGCAGGAGATAAGCATCCAGTTGCTCGACCGTGTCGAACGATTCCTGAAACAGGCCCTTGTCTTTCGCCCAGGCGGCAGTTTGCCATTCGTCGGGGTTGAGCGCCATTTGGCTGAAAGCCGAAGTGCCCACTTTCCGCTCCACCGCTGGCCCGATGACGAAGGGCCCAAACCCCACGGCCAACTCACTCAGCCGCACCGATGCGTATTGCGAAGCCAGGCAATAATCTGTACCGGCAGCCAGGCCTACGCCGCCGCCGACTGCCTTGCCGTGTATCCGGCCAACAATAATTTTGGGGCATTGCCGCATGGCATTGATGACCCGGCCGAAGCCGGAAAAAAACGCGTGCCCCGTCTCCAGGTCGCGAATGGCTACCAGTTCGTCAAAACTGGCCCCCGAACAAAACGTCTTGTGCTCGGCACTTCGCAGCACCACCGCTTTTACCGCCGGTTCTTGGCCGGCAGCTGCAAACGCATCCACGAGGCCTTGCAGCAGCAGGCTGGGCAGGCTGTTGTGGTTGGGGTGAAAAAATTCGATGTGGGCAATGCCGTCCGCCGTCAATTGAGTGCGGACGTATCCTTGTTGGGTAATATCGTTCATGTGAATTGGGTCAGAAGCGTTGATAAAAGCCAAACAGCGTCTATTAGTACCGAAGCCCCATTTTGCTGTACACAAAACTCATCAGCCAGGCCGGGCCGATCATCAGGAATTGCAGGTCTTTGAAAAAAGAGGGCCGTTTGCCTTCCACACTGTGCCCCCAAAACTGTCCGATCCAGGCCAACACAAAAAGCCCCAGGGATACCTGCCAGAGTACGAAACCGCTCGATTCGATGCGTTGGGCCAGGTAGAGGCAAAACAACGAAAACAGGAGCATCCCGACCGACAAAGCCGGAGACAGGCGCAGGTAGTACACTAAAGTGAGCGCCAGCAGTACCATCGCCAGGTTGAGCGGCAGCCCGGGCGCGATGGAAACGCCGAGTTTGACGCTGTACAACAAACCAACCACACAGAAAAAGATGGTGGGTACGCAGATCCAATGGACAAGTTTGTTGGTGGGGTTCTGGTGGCTTTCGCCATACTCGGTCAGCCAGTCTTGGATGCTTTTCATCTGGATGTCGTTTAAAATGATGTGGGCAAAGATCCTCCGTTGTCGGAAAAGGAAAGCCAATGTACAGCAATTTTAGAAACAAAAAACGGTGCCGGCAGGGAAAGCCGGCACCGCTATAAGGTCGATCAGAGCGCAAAAATGGCCAGTTCAGTTTGGCCGTGCAGGAGGTTAATATTTCTGGGTAGGTGCCGTCCGGAGGTTTTTTGCCGGTCAGTGGGTCTAGAAGTTGCAGGTGCCGTCAAGGCTGTAGGTTTGGCAGCCGCTGGCTGCGATGAAGGTCCAGCCAGTAGATGAAACGCCGGTGGAGAGGCGCACCCATACCCCGTTGACGCCCAGGTTGGTGATATAAAAATCGCCGGGCGAGGTGATGGTCACGAAACCGTGTCCGGTGATGTATTCTACGCCGGCGGTGGAGTTACCGGCACAGTTGTTACACTTGTCCTGGTTGGAGTTGGTGCCACAGATTTCCAGCAACTGGAGGTTGTCGGCAAACACCTCAACGGTGCAATTCGCGCGGCCAGAAACGGCCGTTTCTGGGGTGGCCGACAGTTCTTCTTTCACGCTGGATTTGGTGCAGAAAGCGAAGGCTAGAGCCATCAGCAAAACGGGAAGAGCAAACAGTACTTTTTTCATACCTGAAGGTTTTAAAAAGAAAAAAAGAAGTGTGTTTGGACGGTGCTTAGCGGTGGGGGTTTGGGGCAGGAAGGATGCCGGTTCAACGGACTATCCCGCTCAGCCCGTGCTTGCGGCGCCAAGGCTGTATCCAGCCGAGGCGCCGCATTGAGCAACGCGGGAATAGCTCAGTCAAATCAGAAATTACAGTTGTTGTCCAGGGTAAAGGCTTGGCAACCGCCGCCCGGAATGAACGTCCAAGCCGTGGTGGAGCCCCCTGTGGTCAGTTGTACCCAGGTGCCGGTGAGGTTCGGGTTGTTCACCGAAAAAGTGATCGGCGATACGACGTTGACGAAGCCATGGCCATTGATGGTCACCTGACCTCTGCCGTTTCCGCCGGGGCAAGTTTGGCAGGCGATCAGGTTGGAGTTGGTGCCACAAAACTGGAGCGACTGGGCATTGTCCGTAAACACCTCGATGGTGCAGTTTCCGCGGTCGGCAACAGCGGTTTCGGTGGTGGCCGACAATTCTTCTTTTACGTTGGATTTGGTGCAAAAGGCGAAGACCAGGGCCATCAGCAGAACGGGGAGGGCAAACATTGCTTTTTTCATGTCGGAAGATGTTTTAAAAAGTAAGAAAGAGTGTGTTGCACATGGCCGCATTGGCGATGTTGGCAACAAAGGTGAGGGGCCTCGCCACCCGATAAAACCACGTTTTTCGTCGGTTTTCCGTGCCCAAAAAGAAAAGCGCCCTTTCTCCGGCAGAGGAGAAAAGGCGCCTTTGTAACAGGACGTGCCCGCTAGCCTTAGTTTTGCTTGATCACGGAGAATACCCGGCTCTCGCTATCGGTTTGCAGGCGCAGGAAATACTGGCCATCCGGCAGCTCAGTGCCGCCAATCCGCACGGTATAAATACCCGCCGCCTGTGGGCCTTCGGAAGGCAAAACCGTTTGAAGCAAGCGGCCCATCACGTCGAACATCTGGATGGATACCGTGCTTTCGGCCGGCAACTCGTACTGCAATTCTACCGCATCTTGGAACGGATTCGGGCGTGGCGAACCCAGCACTACCGGCACCACGTTGCTGCTGCGGTCGAACTCCAGCGACAAGACCTTCTCGGCTTCACCGCCTCCAATCGGTGGCGCGAAGGGCTCCGGTTCCGGGCAGCTATTGCCACAATACGTATAACTGCCCAGCGACACATTGAACCGAATCCGCATGTTGATGTCATCAAAATCGGTGTCATACCCAGTGCAACCAACTGTAAATATATCGGGATCGTTGGAGGCGGGACCTGTAGTGGTGTTCAAAACGTATTTGCAAACGGCATAGCTATTGTCGGTGTCCGGGAAATAAAAACGCTGGCTTAAATTAGTGGTGGCCTTTATGTAAACGGCGTCTTCCGATGGAACAAAGGCCATACCGAAGCGCAGAGAGTTGCCATCGTACGACAACTGACCGGTGTACACATTGTCCAGGGTAGAGGGCGGCTCCGTAGAGGAATGTTTCACGCAGAATGGATATTGCGTCGAGGTGGAGGGGTTGGTGATGGTAATGTTCGGCGGGCAGATGTTCAAATCCGCTATGTCATCGATGATAATGATGGTATTGCCAAAGGTGCTGACTGATATGCCGGGAGGTCCGTCTGGGCAGTACGAAGCCGCTACCCAAAACGTGCAACTGTGCCCAGCTGGGATACCGGTATACGTGTACGATAGGCCGGTGGTAATGACCGACGGTAAGGGAGCCGAAGCGGTATTGTCGTAGCCACTCAAAAAGAAATAGACGCCGGCGAAGGAATAATTCCAGGCCAGTGAAATACTGGAGGTTGTAACGGTGGTTACCTTAAAATCATACGGCGCCGGCGCCTCGCAGGTCGATTCTGCCGGTACCTTACAAATGATTTCGTCGTTGGCGGCTGACAGGCCGGTACCTGACAGGCCCGAAACCAAAAGCAAGAGAAGAACAAGGAAGTGTTTTTTCATAATTTTTCCGCGTTAATAAATCATTGAGAATTTTCCTACAAAAATTCCGCACTTTTCGCTGCCCTTTACCTACGTTTTTTGCCGGTTTTCCGCAACGGGCCGGCGAACAGAAATATAAGAAATCGACTTTTTTATGTTGAACCGAAAACTCTTGGAGGTGCTGCAACGCCTGTCCGAGCCGGAACGAAAACGCCTGCGCCTTTTTCTCGTATCACCTTTTTTCAACGGTAGCTATGCTGCGGAAGATATCCTGCGGCTCTACGACCTGATCCTGCGCTGCGGGGCAGACGAAGCACACCCGGAGTTGGACAAAGATGCTGTATTCCCCCTGTTTTTCCCCAACAGGCCTTTTCCGGGAAAAGCCAAGAGCCCGCTGGATTCGCTCAGCAGCGAATTATTTCGCCTGGTCCGCCAATTCCTCAACGTTATCGACCAGGAAACAGAGCAGACGCCCGCCCGGGAATCCTTGGCCATGGCCCGGTTTTACCGCAAACATGCGCTCGACAAGCGTTTTTGGCAAACGCTGCAAGCCGCCCGGAAAGCCCAGGAGGAGATGCCGTACCGGGATGCGCAATATTATTTGGATCAATTTCGGATCGAGGGCGAAGAACTCGCCTTTCGGGGGATGCACAATGCGTTTGAAGACGACATCAACCTGAATGCAGCCGAGGAAAATCTGGATTTTCACTACAGCATTCAAAAATTGGAATATGCCTGTGCCTTGGAGTATCAAAAACAACATGCACAAATTGAACATGGTTCATCCAATGAGTTGACATCTACTGTCCTTAGGCTTTCCGTGGAAAATGGCCCCTTGGATATCCCTATCAATCGAATGTACCATTTGGTCATTCACCTAATGCAAAACAAGGATCAAGGAATATCATTGCAGGATTTAGAAGATCAGCTGTCCCGCAACAAAACCAAAGTTGAGCCTGAAAAATATAAAAATCTGCAAGCATATTTTCGATTCCTTTGGCTCCAGAAGTACTATAAAGCGGGCGACGATTTCTCCCGAAAACGTCTATTCGCCATCTACAAAGAGCACCTGGCAGAAGGATATTTTTACTTAGAAGGCCTGATTCCACTCACCGCCTTCCGAAACATTGCCATTTTTGCACTAAAACTAGGCGAATTCGATTGGGTAAAAAACTTTCTGGATACCCACCCTCCGGAACGCATCGGAGGTACCCACTATCCCGCTGAAATTCACAGCCTGAACCTGGCCGAATATTATTTTTACCAAAAACAATACGAAGAAGCGCAACATAGCCTGGTATATCGCATGTTTGAAAATCCCGGCTTTAGTATCCTGGCCGACCTGCTGCTGGTTAAAATATATTTCGAAACCCAGAGCGATCTGCTGGAGGCGAGGATGAAAGCCCTCGACCAGAAGGTTCGGCGTTCCAAGCGCAGCCGGGCCTTCAAAAACCGCTATTACAATTTTTTAAAAAAACTGGATAAAATCATCAAATACGGCACCCTGCACCGGCACCCCAAGCGCCAGAAACTCTTCGAAGAAATCAAATCTACCCCCGAAATCGCCTCCCGGGAATGGCTGTTGGAAAAACTGAAATAGCCCCGGCCCTCCTCTACTTTTACACCCAACGCTGTCGCCATGCGCCTCACCATCGTACAACCCAGCCTGCACTGGGAAAACCCTGCCGCCAATCGCCGCCTGCTCGCGGCCATGCTCCAGCCCCTGGCCGGCCATACCGACCTGGTGCTGCTACCCGAAATGTTTACTACAGGCTTCTCCATGAACGCCGCCACCCTGGCAGAACCTCTGGACGGGCCCACCCGGCACTGGATGCAGGAGCAAGCCCATGGCCTCGGCGCAGCACTGGCCGGTAGTTTTATCTGCCTCGACAACGGCCAATTCTTCAACCGGCTCGTATTCATGCGCCCGGACGGCCAGCTGGAATACTACGACAAACGGCACCTGTTCAGCCTCGCCCACGAACACGAAACCTTTTCGCCCGGCCAGGAACGCCAGGTCTTCGAGTGGCAGGGCTGGCGCATCTGGCCGCTTATCTGCTACGACCTCCGCTTCCCGGTCTGGAGCCGACAGCCTCCCGGCGCCGAACCCTTCGACTTGCTGCTCTATGTGGCCAACTGGCCGGCCCGGCGCGCGCACCACTGGCGCAGCCTCTTGCTGGCACGCGCCATCGAAAACCAATGCTTTGTAGCCGGCTCCAACATCGTGGGCACCGACGGCAACGGTCTGGAGTATACCGGCGATTCGGGCATTATCGACTTCTCCGGCCAACAAATTTGCCACATCAGTAGCCGCCCCGGACAATATACCGCCGAACTTTCATTGGCAGATCTGAAGCAGTATCGACAAAATCTACCCTTCCTGAATGATGCGGACCATTTTAAGTTATTTTAGAGGCTATTTAACAATTTTAATTCTGAATTATGTAATTATAAATTCCTTTTCTACCTTTGCCCTACCTGAAACGCAGCAACTCACCCTTTTTTAATCCATCTGTACAGGCGCATACGTCCAATTCTGGAGCGCCCGGGTTGCGCAAAACGACTATTTTCTTTTAATCCAAACAATTCTTCACACCCGCGATCCACTTGCATTCCTCGGTGTATCGTGTGAAAAACAATCGTTTCTATGCGCGACTCTTCCAGTTGTTGCTTTTCCCTTTTTCGCCGTTTTGTTTTTGTCCCCATCTCTATTTTCCTGTTTCTTACCGCTTCTTCCTTCCGCCCTTGCCGCTCCCTGAGCGCCGAGATGTTGCAAATGCGGGAAGATATGATCGGCGTTGCCCAACAGTTTGTAGGCATCCGCTACCGCTACGCCGGCGTCAATCCCAGCACCGGATTTGACTGCTCGGGTTTTACCAGTTACATCTTGAAAAAATTTGATGCTCAGGTTTCGAGCAGCTCTTCCCTTCAATCGAGACAGGGTATAAAAGTGCCCCTGAGCGACGTACTGCCGGGCGACCTGGTGTTTTTCGGCCGCCGTGGCCGGGGCATCCAGCACGTAGCCATGGTGGTGGAAAACAGCGCCGACGGCATCATTTGTGTGCATGCCACCTGCAGCCGCGGGGTCGTGGTAGAAAATGTAAGTACTTCTGCCTACTGGCGCCCCCGCATCCTGTTTGCCCGCGACGTGCTGGGCCAGCGGGAGTTTACCAGCAACTAAAAAAGACCATTTCGGAGATAAAAATCCAAACCAACACATTGCTACCTATTAGCAGAACGAAAAATGAAGCGGCTGCCTGTTTATGTACGGGCAGCCGTTTTTAGTTTTTCCTTAAAGCGCTCTTCAGGAATTTTAAGCAAGATTCAACGATACGCTGCGTTTATTGCTGCAAAATCTGTTTCTATGTTGTCTGCTCGTTCTGCCTTCTTTCCCACTGCCGCCCTGGCCTTGTTGCTGCTTGCCCTGTTTTCCGCTTGTACGGCCGGCCGCAAAACCGTGGCCCCACCACCCGACACGAAAGGCCTTTCCGACCGCCAATTCCGAAAAGAAGTGGTCAACTACGCTGTGCAATACATCGGTTCTACCTACAAGCCCGGCGGCAAAAGCCCCAAAACCGGCTTCGATTGCTCCGGCTTTACCAGTTTTGTGCTGGACAAATTCAAGGTCCGGGTGTCGCCGGCCTCTTCCGCGCAGGCTACCGAAGGCAAGCCCGTCAGCCTGGCGGCCCTTCAGCCGGGCGACCTCGTTATTTTCGGGAAAAGCAAAAAAAACATCCAGCACGTAGCCCTGGTCGTAGAACGGGGGCGCGACGGGATTGTCGTGGTCCACAGCACTACCAGCCGCGGTGTCATCAAGGAAAATATTACGAGTTCGACCTATTGGAAACCACTCATCCTATCGGCCCGCGATGTCATCAGCGGCAGGTGATTTCAGGTATAGCCACCCAAAAGCGAAGTGCCACCCCGGCTTATCCGGAGTGGCACTTCTTTTATTTTAAAAAGGCACGAGTGTCGATCAATTCGTATCGTCGTCGTCATCTTCCCCGCGCAGGGGCTCTACTTCGGGTACACTGGCGCTCTCGCCCGGCGTGGGATCGATGAATGGGCGTTTGCCAATCAGGTTTTCCAGATCGGCGCGGTGCAACACCTCTTTTTCCAGCAGGGCTTTGGCCAGGGCGTCCAGTTCCTTGCGCTTGTCGCGCAAGAGGTTTTTAGCCCGGTCGTATTCCACGTCGATCATGAGTTTTACCTCCTGGTCGATCAGGTAAGCCGTTTGTTCGGAGAAGGGCCGGTTGTAACTTTCATTCATCATGGAGTAGAACGACACGTTGCCGACTTTTTCGTTCATGCCATAATTGATGATCATGTCGTACGACAAGCGGGTGACGTGGTCGAGGTCGCTCTGCGCGCCGGTGCTGATTTTGTCAAACACCACCGATTCGGCTGCCCGGCCGCCCAGGGTCATACAGATATCGTCGAGGAGTTTGTCTTTCCGCGTGATATATTGCTCTTTGGGCAGGTATTGCGCGTAGCCGAGGGCCGCCAGGCCGCGCGGCACGATCGTAACTTTGACCAGCGGGTGGGCATGTTCGAGGAACCAGCCACAAATGGCGTGCCCGGCTTCGTGGTAGGCAATGATCTGCTTTTCTTCGGGACTGATGATTTTGTTCTTTTTCTCCAGGCCGCCGATCACTTTGTCGAGGGCATAGTGGAAATCATCGAGGTCCACGGCTTTTTTGTTGCGGCGTGCGGCAATCAGGGCTGCTTCGTTGCACACATTGGCGATATCGGCCCCAACAAAGCCGGGTGTCATCTCGGCCAAGGCGTTGGGCGTCACTTCGGGCGACACTTTGATATTTTTCAGGTGCACGTGGAAAATCTGTGCGCGGCCTTTCAGGTCGGGGCGCCCGATGCCGATTTGGCGGTCGAAACGACCCGGCCGCATCAGCGCCTGGTCCAGGATATCCGGCCGGTTGGTGGCAGCCATCAGGATAACGCCTTTGTCGGTCGGGAAACCGTCCATTTCTACCAGCAATTGGTTCAGGGTATTTTCCCGCTCGTCGTTGCCGCCCTGGATGGCGCCGCGGCCGCGGGCGCGGCCAATGGCATCGATTTCGTCGATAAAAATGATACAGGGCGCTTTTTCGCGGGCCTGGCGAAACAAGTCGCGCACCCGGGAAGCACCGACGCCCACAAACATTTCAACGAAATCAGAACCGGAAATAGAGAAAAATGGCACGCCGGCTTCTCCGGCCACCGCTTTGGCCAGCAAGGTTTTGCCGGTACCCGGAGGGCCTACCAGCAGCACCCCTTTCGGGATTTTACCGCCCAGGGTGGTATATTTTTTTGGATTTTTCAGAAAATCAACGATTTCCATGACTTCCTCCTTGGCTTCGTCCAAACCTGCCACATCGGTGAACGTGATGTTTACCCGGGAGTTGGTGTCAAACAAGGTGGCTTTCGATTTGCCAATATTGAAAATCTGGGCGCCCGGGCCGCTGCCGCCACCGCCCATACGCCGCAGGATAAAAATCCAGATGGCCATGAGCAGGAGCAAGGGCACGAGGTAGGTGATGATCGTGCTGGTCCAGTTTGTTTCAGTAAGGTAGGTTTCGCTGATCGTCGGCCGTTTATCTTTACGCAGGCTTTCGTTCAGGGTCGAGAGCTTGCTCGTCAACACCTCCGGCGAACCGATTTCGAAGGTGAGGTACATCTGCTCGGGGTTAAAGCCCCAGGTTTGCTTGTCGGGCTGGCAGTCGGTGTTTTTATCCTCGATATGAAAGAGGGAGAAGTATTGGCACAGGCTGTCTTTTTTGATAAAAGCCCGGGCCGTTTCCTTGTTGACCACTTCCAGTTTTTCGATATCGCCGGAGCGCACCATGGCCTCAAATTTATCCCAGGTAGTGGCGGGTGGCGCCACAAACATGCGGGAAAGCTGCAAGGCCAGCAAGGCCAGGCCGATCAGGACATAAATCCAGGTAAAACTAAACCGGGGCATGTTTTCGCCGCCGGAGTTGTTATCGTCATCGCGCGAAGGGCGTTGTTCATCCATCTCATCTTCGCGCTTACGCTGTTCTTTGCTCATAATTAGTTGAAATTGAGTGGCATTTGTTGGGGTCTGGGATTCGCCCCTGCCCTAGCTGTGCAAAAAAATTGCCTACGGCGCCCCAAAACAGGATAGGTAGAATCAGATTTCAGCAAATTCAGTGGTTTGGGCGTCACTCCAGAGTTGCTCGATATCATAAAACTCCCGGGTTTCGGGGTAAAACACATGCACCACAGTATTGAAATAATCCATCAACACCCAACGGGCATTCGAAGAGCCTTCGATGTGGCTGGGCGAGGTTTGGAGTTCGTCTTTTACCTTTTTATAGATACTGTCGGAAATAGCCTTGATGTGCGTATTCGAGTCGCCTTCACAAATGATGAAAAAATCTGCGGGGGCATCTTCCAGGCGCCTCAGGTCCAACTGAAGGATATTTTTGCCTTTTTTATCGCGAATACCTTCAATAATCAGGTGGTTGAGTTTTTCGGAGCGTGGGTCGCGGGAAATAGTGCGCTTAAATGCTGTGAGGTTCAAATTGTCTGAAAGTAAGTGATCAAATAAACGTTTGAATAACAGACATTGCAGCTGGTTGGCTGTTTTTTTAAGTAAAACAGCCAGGACTGCTGCAAATCCGGCCTAAAGATACGGAACTTTAACGCTGTCTACAACGCCGGCCCGTATCCGGCTCATCGAAAAGCCCATGGCAAACACTCTTTTCGCAGGAAAAGTTTACCACCGTTTCGACGAACTGCCGTCTACCAACGACTATGCCCGCGATTTACTTGCAAAAAGTAAGCCACCCGAGGGAACAGTGGTCCGGGCTGCCAGCCAGTCAGCCGGACGCGGCCAATATGGCAGCCAATGGCTCAGTACCCCGGGCGACAACCTGACGTTGAGCCTGATCCTGTATCCCCAATGGCTGAACCCCGGCGCTTCCTTTCGCCTGAGCGAGGCGGTTGCGCTGGCCGTTTGGGATGCTGTGCACCAGTGCCTGCCCGCAGATTTCCCATTGCACCTGAAATGGCCCAACGACATCTACCTCCAAGGCCGCAAAACCGCAGGCATCCTGATTCAAAACGCTTTCAGCGGCACCCAATGGCAATACGCGATCGTGGGCATCGGGCTCAACGTCAACCAAGGGGTATTCCCGCCCGAATTGCCCACGGCCACCTCGCTGCAACTCGCTGCCCAACAGCGGTTTGACCTGGAACAGGTAGCCGATACCTTGCTGGAATGCCTCGAACACCGCTACCTCCAGTTGAAAGCCGGCCAAACGGCAGCGCTGCGCCGGGAATACCACTCCCGGCTGCTGGGCATGGGTGAAGAACGGCAGTTTGCTGAACCCGAAGGCTCGGTTTTCACCGGCCGGATCGAACAGGTGGAAGACGATGGCCGGCTCGCCATCCGCACGACTGAGGGCCTGCGTGTGTTTGCGCTCAAAGAAGTCCGGATGTTGCCGTAGGGCCCCCTGGCAATTCCGGCAGACGAATGGGCGTTGTTAAGCGTTTGGAACCAGCAGGCAGGTATAAACTTCCTGCAAAATTCCCTGTTCAATAAAAAAGTTTTGCTAATGCCTGCAATGGGCACCATATTCGCTTGTGCTTAGCACATAAAGGCCTATTTTTGATACAAACATCCCGGATAATGGTACGTTTCTTCCTGATATTATCGTTTGCCGTGCTCGCTCTGGCACCGGCATGGTCGCAAACTACGGTTGCACCCGCAGAAAATGTGGGTGTCATTTACAACCGCGAGACCACCTTCAACATGAAGTTGACGACCAACCGGGGCTTTGCACCGGGCCTGGAGTTTGGCCGCTTGCGCACCTACTACAAAACCACCTATTACCACATCAGCCTGGGCGAGCTCAAACACACCAAAGAACAACGGCAGAGCGCTGACCCGCTCCGCAGCCGCTCGTTCCGGCCGTTTATTTACGGCAAACAAAATAACTTCTTTGTGGCCCGCGGCGGCTGGGGTGTCAAACGGTATTATTCCGAAAAAGCCAAGCACAAGGGCGTCGCGCTCGGTGTCAGTTACTCCTTCGGCCCCTCCCTGGGCATGCTCAAGCCCTACTACCTCGCCATTTGCTACCCGGACCCCAACAACCCGGGCGATTGCCGCATTTTTCACGAAAAATATTCGGATGAAAATGCCAACCTGTTTCTCGATGAAAACGGTCGGATCAAAGGCGCTTCTCCGTTCACGCGTGGCTTCGGCGAAATCTCCGTACTGCCCGGCGCCAATGCCTCTGTGGCCTTTCACCTCGACTGGGGTGCTTTCGACGAATTTGTGAAAGCCCTCGAAATCGGCGCCATGCTCGATGTGTTTCCCAAACGGGTGCCCATCCTCGTCACGGAAGAGAACAATCAGTTCTTCCTGAACTTCTTCGTAAATTTGCAGCTGGGCAAACGGCGCTAAGTCTCTTGGCCGCCGCCCCGGTACTCATCATTTGCAAATTCAGGTATGTTCAAATACATCATCGAGTCGTTCCGGCGCAAACGGGCACGCCGCCAGTTTCAGGAATATCCGCACGAAGTAGGCCAGTTTAAGCTCCAGGAAGAAGGGACCATTTCGTTTGCCAACTGGAAAAACCCCTTGGTCGCACCGAAAACCATCCGGCAGACGGACGTCAATTTTTTCAAAAAATTTGTCAAAAAAGGCGATTTGGTGGTCGATATCGGCGCCAACATCGGCCATTTCAGCCTGGCCGTGGCCCTCGCCAACGGCAAGGAAGGGCTCACGCTGTCGTTCGACCCCAACCCCCACGTGTTTCGTATCCTGGAGGTCAATGCCCGACTGAATCCCGACAAAACCAATATCCACCCGCTGAATGTCGCCATAACCGACCAGGCCGAAGAGTTCTTTTACCGCTCTTCCGAAGCCTCCTTCAACAACGGCGGGATCTCCAAAGAAGAATCCGATTTTCACGGTCGCTTCCAACTGCCAACCAAAATCAAAGGCGTGGTGCTCGAACAGCTCCTGCGCGAGCAGTACCCCGACTGGATGTCGAAACTGGCGCTGGTAAAAATCGATACCGAAGGCTACGACCGGGAGGTGATCAAATCCATTCGCGGCCTCTTGGCTACCTATCAGCCCATTGTGATTTCGGAATGTTTTGGAAAATCCACTCCCGAGCAACGCCAGGAGCATTTCCAGTTGCTGGCCGAACTGGGGTACAGCCTGTTTCACATCGACGGTTTTTTTGCCGATACCCCCGTGACGCGTATCGAAACAGCAGCCGATATGAACAAGTGGAAACATTTTGACTTCTACGCCGTTCCAGCAGGCAAACATATTGCCTGAACGCCAACCCGAACTGCCCTTCACCCTTAGCCTCGATGGGTTATGCTTGAACTTCCAATTGTCGAAAATACCTCCGAATCGAGGCCCAAACGCCCCGATTGGCTCAAAGTGCGGCTCCCGATGGGCGAGAACTACCGCAACGTGCGCAGCATTGTTGACGATTTCAAACTGCACACCATTTGCCAGAGCGGCAGTTGCCCCAACATGGGCGAGTGCTGGGGCGCCGGCACCGCTACCTTTATGATTCTGGGCAATGTCTGCACGCGCTCCTGCTCCTTTTGCGCAGTCAAAACCGGCCGGCCCAACGAATACGACGAAGACGAACCCCGGCGGGTGGCCGAAGCCATTTGGCTCATGAAGGTCAAACACGCGGTGCTGACCTCCGTCAACCGCGATGAACTGAAAGACCGGGGGGCCGAAATCTGGCACCAAACCGTGCGGGCCGTGAAAGAGCGCTGCCCCGAAACAACCATCGAAACGCTGATCCCCGACGTGAAATCCAATTGGGAAGCCCTGGAGCGGATGATCAGCGCCGGCCAAGAAGTAGTGAGCCACAACATGGAAACCGTGCAGAACCTGTACCGGAAAGTGCGGCCCCAGGCGAAATACGAGCGCAGCCTCGAACAAATCCAGCGCATCAAAGACTACGGCAAACGCACCAAAAGCGGCATCATGGTGGGCCTGGGCGAAACCAAAGACGAAGTGTTTCAGATCATGGACGACCTGGTGGCGCACGGCTGCGATATCCTGACTATCGGCCAGTACCTGCAACCGACCAAAATGCACATCGCGGTGGCCGAATTTGTGCACCCCGACGTGTTTGCAGAATACCGGGAGGCCGGCCTGGCCAGGGGCTTTTCCTACGTCGAAAGCGGCCCCCTGGTGCGCTCCAGTTACCATGCCGAACGGCACGTGTAGTTTGGTGGCCGCCTACAACAAGGCCGCGCCGTAAACGCCCGCGCTATCGCCCAGTTTGGGCTTGAGAAATACCGTATCAATCCGGGTATTGAACAGGTGCTTTTGCGCCTCCGCCTTGCCGTCGGTGTAGAGCCGGTCGATGTTGCCGACGCCGCCGCCCAATACAATGGCATCGGGGTCCATGATGTTGATGACCACCGCAATGGCTTTGCCGAAATAATGGATCAGGCGGTCCATCGTTTGGGCGGCTGCCGGATCGGTACCCGCTTCGGCGCGGGCTACAATATCGGGGAGCCGGCGGGCTTCTCCACTCAGCTGCGCGTAGAATTTTTCGAGCGCCGGACCGGAAAACACCGTTTCCACACAACCTATTTTGCCGCAATAGCAGCGGCCACCGCTCTCGTCGAGGTAGTTGTGCCCCCATTCGCCGGCTATACCCTGGCGGCCGTTGAGCACTTTTTGGTGCACCACCCAGCCGCCGCCGACGCCAGTGCCCAGGATAACGCCGAACACGACTTCCGCCGCAGGCAACACCTCCGGCACGGCGCCCAGCAGGGCTTCCGCTACCGCAAAACAGTTGGCGTCGTTGGCCAGTCTGACCGGGATGCCAAGCCGGTGGCTCAGGTCTTTGTCGAAGGGTTTGCCGTTGAGGGCAGTGGTGTTGGCGTTTTTGATCGCCTGGGTGTTGGGGTCCAGCGTGCCTGGGTGGCCAATGCCGATGTGACCGGGCCGAAGGCCGGTTTCATCGGACAAGAGCCCCACGACTTTGGCCACCTGACTGATAATGTGCTCGTAGCCCTGGTCCGCTTCTGTCGGGACCCGGTGCCGCGCCAGCACGCGCGGATTTTTGTGACTTTCCAGGATAACACCTTCTATTTTGGTGCCGCCCAGGTCTATTCCCCAAAGGTGCATGTGGAAGAATTTGATGGTTGATGCGGGTAAAGTTCGTTTAGCCCGTTGAATTTTTAATAGTAAATTATTTTCGCCCTGGAAACGTGCTCTTTCCAACACCATACGTTCAAACATCCAACTCCTGCATGGCAAGTTCTGAAAAATTTGACGCGACCAATGCCCCGAAGCCCGTTGGGCTGTACCCGCATGCCCGGCGGGTGGGTAATTTGTTATTTCTGTCCGGCATTGGCCCGCGCGACCCCGAATCGGACGGGGTGCCGGGACTCCAACGCAGTCCGACGGGCAATTTTATGGAATTTGATTTCGAGGCGCAGGTGCATTCCGTTTTCCGGAACGTGCGGGCCGTACTGGAAGCCAGTGGCGCCCGCTGGGAAGACCTGGTTGATGTGACGGTGTATCTGACCCACATGGAACGGGACTTCCACAGCTTCAACCGCCTGTATGCCGAGTATTTTCAGGACAACCAGCCCTGCCGCACGACGGTCGGGATCGACCGGTTGCCGACGCCGATTGCCATCGAACTGAAATGCATCGCCGTCGTGGCGCCGCCGGTTTCAGCATAAAAAAACAGCCGGTTGGCAGCCTCCCAAGGCTGCCAACCGGCTGTCTGTATTTGAAACCGACAAAACTCAGGGTTGATCAAACATCCCGTAGTACAGTTTCAGCGTCGGGTCAGTTTCTTTCTCTTTGATGGTGTTCAGCAGGGCGCTCAACTCATCCGCCTTGGCTTTGTTGGCTTGTTCGCGGTAGTTGTTGCGCAGATCAGCGATGCCTTTGGTGTTGGCAAAGCGGCGCCACAAACTGGCTTTGTCGTCGAGCGATACGGTTTTGAACGCATCCACCGCCTGGTCCAGGGCTGCCTGGTCATTCAAACCGACAAGGCATTTGGTGTAGGCATCGAAGAAGCCAAAGGCCGCCATGTTGTCGATTTTGGCCGAGTGTTTTTGGAACCAGGGCAACACGGCCAAGGACGGGTGCTCGCCATAGAGGCTGGCCAGCGACATGATGACGCCTTCATTTTCGTCATTTTCCAGTTTTTTGGCAGCCACAATGGCGGCATCCGGGTCGGTTTTGCTCAGGGCCTCCAGCGAAGCGCCCAACACGCTGTAGGCTTGTTCGGGTGACATGCCTTTTTCGTACACCGACACGTATTTTTTGTCGCCTGTTTGGCCCAGGGCGGCAATGGCGGCAGCCCGCACAGCGGGTTCGGAATCGGACGCGGCTATTTTGGCCACCTTGTCCTGCACGTCGGCTTGTTCGAGGTCGGCTTTGCTGAGGGCGGCTTGGCGGATCGACCAGTGCTTGTCCTGCAACGCCTCTTTCAGCACTTGTTTGGCCAGTTCGGAACTGGAGTTCTGGAGGTGTTCCAGCGCTTCCCAGCGGTCAAGAAACTGCGAGCCGTGGCGGTACATGAACGCCCACTCTTCTTCGGTATGGTCGTCGGCTTTGACGGCCAGCAGGGCTTTTCCGGGGTCTACATTGATCAGGGCTGGTTTTTCCGGCGCATCAAACGTAAAGCTCTGGTTACGTTTGGTCACCCGGATCGATTCGGTGCGCACTTTGCCCGAGGGGTCGTACACATCGACGTTCAGCGGCAGTTCGAAAATGTAGGGCACGTTTTTGGCGGGCTCCTGGGTCTGGCTGATGCTGACCGTGGCTTTTTTCGTTTCCGGGTCCCAGTCGTATTTGATATCGAGGCTGGGAATGCCGGCGCTAAAGAACCACTGGTTGAAGAACCAGTTGAGGTCCTGGCCGGTCAGGTCTTCAAAGGCGAGCCGCAGTTCGTGGGCTTCCACGTCGGTGAATTCGTTCCGTTTGAGGTAGCGGCTGAGGCCGGCAAAAAAGGCGTCGTCGCCGATTTCGGTGCGCAGCATGTGCAGGATCGCGCCGCCCTTGTTGTAGGAGTGGGCGTCAAACATGTTTTCCTTGTCGGCGTAGCCGAAATCGATCAGGGGGTGGCCGCCGCCCATGGCGGAGTAGACATAGCCCTGGCGTTCGTTCATCTCGTGAAAATCGGCTTCGTCGCGGCCGTATTTGTGTTCGAGCCAGAGGTATTCGGAGTAGTTGGCGAAGCCTTCGTTGAGGGTCAGGTTGGACCAACTTTCGGTGGTCACCAGGTCGCCAAACCAGTGGTGAAACATTTCATGCGCCACCACTTTTTCGTTAGTCAGGTGGTCGTCGAGCAGGGCGCGTTTGTCTTTTTGCATAAACTCGCCGAAAATGACGGCCGTGGTGTTTTCCATGGCGCCGCTCACGTAGTCGCGCACGATGACCTGCGAAAACTTGGGCCAGGGGTATGCGTAGCCGAGTTTGTTGGAGAAAAACTCGAGCATTTCGGTGGTGTAGGGGTAAATATCGCGGGCATACTGCTCAAACTTGGGCTCCACGTAGTATTCCACCGGGATGTTGCGCCATTTGTCTTTCACCACGGCGTATTCGCCAATGGCCATCATAAACAGGTAGGGTGCATGGGGTTTGTCCAGTTTCCAGTAGTCGGTGCGGGTGCCGTTGGCGTTCTTTTTCGACGACAGGAGCAGGCCGTTGGAAAGGGTTTTGTACTTGTCTTCGACGGTGATGTACATTTCCTGGGTGCAGCGCTCGTTGGGCTTGTCGATGGTCGGGAACCAGTAGGAGTTGCTTTCGGTCTCGCCCTGGGTCCAGATCTGGCGGGGCTTGTCGGTCTCGGCGCCGTCGGCATTGATGAAATACAGGCCTTTGTCGCTGGTAATGGCGGCGCTGCCGCCGATGGATTCGCGCTCGTCGGGCTTGGCGGTGTAGCTGATCACGACTTTATACTCGTCGGTCCGGGTGAAGGTTTTGCCCAGGTTGACGACCAGTTGGGCGTTGTTGTAGGTATATTTCAGCGGGGCGGTTTGGCCTTCAAAATTGACGGCGTGGATATCGAAATTTTTCGCGTCGAGGGTCAGTTCGCTGGTCGGATAAAACCAGGGGCGCAGCGTGAGGGTGGCCTTGCCCAGGGCGTGTTTTTTGGCCCAGTCGAAGGAAATTTCAATCTTGGTGTGGATCAAATCCTGCTCGAAAGTGTGGGAGGCCTGGTAGGGCGGCAGAGAATCCGGGAGTTCGCTGTTGTCTGCGTCCGGTGTCACCTCGGCTTCGTCCATAAAATGGTACTCGGTGGGTTCTTCTTCCTCGTCGGAGGTATCGGTCTCATCGCCGCTCAGGGGTTTGCCGAGGGTATCCCATTGGGCCGACTCGGCGGGGAGGGCGGGTGTAGCCACCGCCGTTGTTTTTTCACCGGTTTTGGGCGTACAAGCCGGCTGGACAAAAAATAGGGCCAAAAATGCCAGGAGCAGCAGGTTTTTCATACGAGTCAGATCGTCATTTAACATGAGTGAAAAGTTGAGAGCAAGTTCAAAATCCGGATACACAGGGCGCCACGGGTTCCCGGGCCGGGCCATCCGGAGAATTAGCCTGCAAGATTAGAGGCTTTTTGCCGATTTTGCGCCGCAATTCGCTTAAACCACGCGCTTTTCAGGCCATTAACACTTCAAAACGCTCATGGAGCAAAAAACGTACATCCAACAATTTTACCAGGCCATCTTTCAATACGGCCCCCAGGTGCTCGCGGCCATCCTCCTCCTGATCGTGGGCTTGTGGCTGATCCGGCGCATCACGGCCACTTTTCAAATGGCCTTGCAAAAGCGAAAGGTGGACGAAAGCCTGCGGCCCTTCCTCACCTCCCTGATCGACGTGGCCCTGAAAGTGGCCTTGTTGCTGATGGTGGCCGGCCAGGTCGGTATTCAAACCACGTCTTTTATCGCCGTTTTTTCGGCTATTGCTTTTGCCGTGGGCCTGGCTTTGCAAGGCAGCCTGGGCAATTTCGCCAGCGGCGTGCTGATCCTCTTGTTCCGGCCCTACCGCGTGGGCGATTTGCTCAACCTGGATGGAAAAATTGGCTACGTCACTGAAATTCAAATTTTTAGCACCATACTGACTACCGACCTCGGCAAAAAAATCATCATTCCCAACGGCAAAATGACCGAAGGTGCCATCATCAATGTGCCGATGGGCGCCGAGGTGCAGGCCGAAATCTCGCTCCTGCTCGACAGCGGCACCAGCCTGCCCAACCTCCGCGAAGCCGTGGAAGCCGCCGCCAGCCGCTGCCCCTGGGGCCTGCCCGGCCGCGAACCCGAAACGGTCATCACCGGCCTCAGCCGCGACGACCTAAAAACCGACATCGCCTGGTGGACCAGCGGCGAACACTACCTCCTGACCCTCGATTTTATGCCCGAAGCGCTGCGCGAAGAATTCCAGGCCCGGGGCATCCAACTGGCCAAAGAACGCCGGCGCGAGGGGCTGTAGGTGGCAGTGGCAGTAGCAGGGGCAGTAGCAGAGGGGCAGTTGGCAGTTGGCAGTAGCAGTGGCAGGAGGCAGTAGCAGAGGGGCAGTTGGCAGTAGCAGTGGGCAGGGCAGTGGGCATTTTTTATATATTTGCTGTTGCCAACACCCAATCCGGAATGCCTGAACCGCTGAAGACATTTATCATTTACGCCCGCGCCGACGAGGCCCACAAAAAGGAATTGCTCCAGCAATTGCGGCCCTTGCTCAACGCCCGCGCCATTTCTGTGTGGCACGACGGCGACATCCAGCCCGGCGAACACTGGGAAGCCCGCATCCTGCAAGAACTCAAAGCCAGCCAACTCATCCTGATGCTGGTGAGCCCAGCCTCGCTCAACTCCGAATTTATCCAGGAACAGGAGTTCCGCCTCGCCCTCGAAAAAGCCCGAAGCGGCGCCGCTACCGTAGTGCCCATCATCGTAGAACACTGCGCCTGGACCTGGGACCCCGTGCTCAGCCAACTCCAGGCCCTCCCAGCCTACGAAGGGCAGGGCATCCGACCGGTGACCGACCGGGTCTGGCAAAGCCCGAAAGAAGCCTGGGCCACCGTGACGAATGCCATCGGGCATTTGGTAGCGAAGGGCAGGAGCAATAACAATAACAGTAGCAGTAGCAGTGGGCGTAGCGGGGGGCAGGAGATGGTGAAAGCCTCCAAACCCTTGCCAAGCCGGAGTGCTTGGATCGGCGGGCTGGGGCTGGGCAGTTTGTTGGTGTGCTGGATCCTTTTTAAAACCTGCGGCTTTCCCGGCGCCGCGCCGGCGCCTGAAGACGCCGGTATGGTACTCGTGCGGGGCGGCACCTTTCAGATGGGCAGCACCGAGGGCGAGGATAATGAAAAACCCCTGCGTGCCGTCACGCTCAGCGATTTTTATCTGGGCAAATTTGAAGTGACCGTGGCGGAATTCAAAGCCTTTGTGGAGGACTCCCACTACCAAACCGATGCAGAAAAAGGAGACAGCAGTTGGGGCTATGAGGGTACCGAATGGAAAAAAATAAAAGGCCGGAACTGGCGGCATGACCCCGAAGGCAACCCCGCCCCGGGCAACCACCCGGTGGCCAATGTGAGTTGGAACGACGCCACCGCCTATTGCCAGTGGCTCTCCAAAAAAACCGGGGAAGAATACCGCCTGCCCACCGAAGCCGAGTGGGAATACGCCGCAGGCAACGGCAGCCGCCACAGCCGCTACAGTTGGGGCGATGGCCCACCCTCCGGGAAAAAAGGCGGCAACCTGGCCGATGAAAGCGGCGCTACCCGATTCAAATGGACAAAAGACGCAACGACTATTTTTGTGGGCTACAACGACGGCTATGCTGCCACCGCCCCGGTGGGTAGTTTTGAAGCCAATGAGTTGGGTCTTTTTGATATGACAGGCAATGTGTGGGAATGGTGCGCCGATTGGTACGACACCTACCCCACCAGCTCCCAACCCAACCCTTCCGGCCCGGCTTCGGGCTCCGGCCGTGTCTTACGCGGCGGGTCGTGGAGCGACTACCCGCAGTTTTGCCGTGTGGCGTTCCGCAACGGCTTCACGCCCGGCGTCCGCGGCTACGACGCGGGCTTCCGCCTGGCCAGGACGAAGTAATCCCGGATAAGGCAAGTTCTTGGCATTTCGCGCCGAGAGAACCCCACCCCTGCCCCTCCCCAAAAAAGGGGAGGGATTCGAAGAGTAGGTATAACAATTTGATTATCAAAACAATACTTTTCGTTTTAAAGAACCCCTCCCTTTTTTGGGCTCCCGATTACCCACAAGTTGATCTGAAAAAATCGCAACTGACCTCGGAGAGGTCAAACGTAGGTAGAATGGTCAAAAATGAAGATTTGCACGACCTCGGAGAGGTCGAACGTTTGTTTTTTGTGCCCGATCAGACCGGTTCGACCTCTCCGA
>JADLDL010000159.1 GCA_020846655.1 Saprospiraceae bacterium
ACCCGCTTGTCTTTCTCCTTCCGCTGCATCACTCGGAGTCGGCTGATCGTTTTAGCATCAAGGTGTATCATCCTGCAAAGTTAAATTATGTTCGATTTTCGCAAACCATTTTCCGCCGGGTATAATTCTAAATATGAGAATAACACAATAACGTTCTGGTCTGTCACAAACCTTGACTCTATTTTACTTGACGGGCATGTTATTTTGCACAAAAACAACAAAATAAATAGGTACTCAGCCTTTTTTACAATACTTAGCACCGATTGCAACATGTTGAATTACAACGAATTTAACACGCGCGATTCAAGTATTTCTATGTTCTCTTCGAACATCATCTACCAAAAAGACATCTTATCTACTCAAGACAGCTATTATGTCGTCTTCTACTATCAAGGCAAAAATTTATTTGTAAATAGTGACACCTTGTTTTATGATACTGAACCTGGAAAATACCATTGCATTGCCAAATTTTCCAAGTCCGGCACATTGCAATCCTGCTGGCGCTACCCCGTACCAGAGCCGCAAAACCAGATTTGGTTGAGGCCGCTTTCCGGCGGCCGCTTGCTGATGGCCGGTACCACCAGCAACAGCAGTATGGACCTGGGCCCCTTCCACCTGCCCTGTATCGCCTGCCACGTACACGATTCTGACGTGTTTGCCGCCATTCTCGACAGCACCGGGGCCGTCCTGAACGCCCGACGCTTCGGGTCCGACTACTGGGATTATTGCAGCGGCGCCGTCACCCTGGATGATGACGGTATTTACCTGGCCGGGTATTTTTACGGCACTATGTTCCGCATAGACAACGACTCCCTGGACAACACGGGCGTTCCGGGTTACTCCACGGATGCCTACCTCCTGAAACTGGACCAAAACCTGGCCTTGGAATGGCTGCGCCCCGCCGGGGGTAAGGGCAACGAAATCACCCGACAACTGGGCCGTACCGCGTCGGGCGATCTGCTCTGGGGTGTGGAATACGCCGGCCTGGAGGCCTCCTACGCCGATACCACCCTGAGCGGCGTGTATCAAAATGCTTTTGTGGCCCAACTGGACCCCGACGGCGCGCTGCGCTGGATTCAAAATTTCACGTCCGATACCATCCTGTCGATGCGCGGCCTCGACAGCGACTCCAGCGGCCGGGTGTGGACCACCCTGAATTTCGGCGGCGAACTGAAGTATGCCGGCCAAAGCCTGACCAGTCTGGACAACTGGGACAATGCCACCATCCAGTTTTCCGGCAGCGGCGAGCCCCTGTACCAGCTCCATATCGGCGGCCCGAAGACGCAGAACTTGTACCAAATCCAGGCCCTGCCCGGCAACCGGCTGTTTCTGTCCGGCACGTTTTCGAGCAGTTCTCTATCCATCCTCAACGCCACCATACCGGGCAACACGCCGAGCAGCATCTATACCACCTATACCAACTTTTTCGCCACCCTGGCCCTGCCCGCTGTAGGTACCCACGCGACGGCGGCCGGGCGGGCGGCGCGGCTACAGCTGTGGCCCAATCCGGCCGGGCGCCAATCTCCGGTGTTGGTAGAGCTGCCGCCGGGCAGCGGCAAGGCTTCCGGGCCGCTGTTAGTGTGGGATGCCGGCGGCCGACTGGCGGGGTATTTTCCCTTCGAGCCCGGTAGCCGCCGGGCCGTCATCCCAGCCGGCGCCTTGGCGGCTGGCACGTACTGGGTGTCTTGTCCGACAGAAAAAGGGGTGGCAACGGCGGGTTTGGTGGTAGTGGAATAATCCCGTTCTTTGCCCCCGCTATGCCTACCCTACCCGCACTTTTCCTCGACCGCGACGGTGTCCTCAACGAACGCACACCCGGCGATTACGTCAAACACCCCGACGCGTTTATCCCAACAGCCGGGGTTTTTGAAGCCCTGGCACTGCTGAACCGGCTGTTCGGCCGGATCGTGGTGGTCACCAACCAGGCCGGCGTGGGCCGGGGCCTGATGACCGAGGCCCAACTGCTGGCCGTACACCAGAAGATGCTGGACCTGACAGCGGCTAGCGGCGGCCGCATCGACCGGGCCTACTATTGCCCGCACCGCAGCGCCGCCGGCTGCGGCTGCCGCAAACCCGCGCCGGGCATGGCCCTGCAAGCGCAGGCCGATTTTCCGGACATCGATTTCCAGCAGGCCTGGATGGTGGGCGACTCGGCCAGCGACATCGAATTTGGCCAGCGCCTGGGCATGAAAACCGCCCTGATCACCGGCAAAGAAGAGGAAACTGAGCGGCTGGCCGGCATGGCCATCGACCTGCGTTTCGACTCGCTGCTGGCCTTTGCCCGCCATTGGGAGCGGCATTCCGGGTAAAGCGCCGCGTAGGGCGGCTACCCCGAAAACGTTAAATTTTTCTTAACTAAAATACTGCGGCAGAACGCCCCGTTTTGTTCCTGTTTGTTCCGCGAAACAACCCACTCCCGGGTTTTTTAAATCCTTTCCTGTTGCACCGGCGATCATTATTTGCCGGCCTTCCTTCCCATTTCCGATCCCACAGCACGGCATTTTCTTTTAATTCACGGTATTACTAAACACATTTTTGACATGAAACTCCTGCTTTTCATGCCGGCAACCCGCGTGCGGGTTTGCCTGGGCAGCCTGTTGCTCTCTGCCTGCCTGGTATCGGCACAACCCACCGAGGTGACCGACCCCATCCCCCTCGACCCCAGCGGCGTACCACTGGACGACATCACCAACCGCGCCGTCATCGACGAGCACAAGGTCTTGACCTATGCGCCCCTGCGCGAGAGCGATATTTTGTGGGAAAAACGCATCTGGCGTGTGATCGACCTCCGCGAAAAGATGAATTTCCCCTTCGCTTACCCGCCCGCTCCGCTGGCACAGATTTTCGGCGAAGCCGCTTTCAACGGCGACCTGAGGGTGTACGACCCCGAAGACGACCATTTTTCCAAACCCATGAGCATCGAGGCCCTCACCCAATCGCTTTTCAAAAACGACACCTTGATGACCATTAACGTGGAAACGGGCGAAGAAACGGTCAAAGTAGTGCGCAACGAACTGAACTGGGAAAACGTCAAGCGCTTCCGCCTGAAAGAATCCTGGTTCTTCGACACCCGCACAGGCACCCTGCGCTTCCGGATTCTGGGCATCGCCCCGCTGATGAACGTGACCAACAGCAACGGCGATTTCCTCTACGAACGCCCCATGTTCTGGGTGCATTACCCCACTGCACGCCCTATGCTGGCCCGGCAAAAAGCCTACACCCTGGAGGGCAACCTCTCGGCCACCACTACCTGGGAAGATGTATTCGAAATGCGGCATTTCGCCTCCGTGGTGTACAAAGAGAACAACCCCTACGACCGCCGCATCGAAGATTACCTGACCGGCGTAGACGGCCTCATGGAAGCCGGCCGCATCAAGGACGCCCTGTTTAACCTCGAACACGACCTGTGGCAATGGTAAGAGCGATCGGCCGGTATTTGGCCTGGAACCCCAGTTTGCCCCAATAAGAAATTTGATTGCAGAACCTAAAATTGGACACAAAAATGAACGGGCGCGCTGGAAAGCGCCGCCCGTTTTTTATTTCTATTCCGCCTGATCTCTCATCGCTCCTAAAATACTCCGCACCAAACCCGGCCCTTCGTACACCAGGCCGGAATATACCTGCACCAGGTTGGCGCCGGCGGCCAGTTTTTCCAGGGCGGCTTCCGCCGAATCGATGCCGCCCACGCCGATGATCACCGGCTCCGGGCCCAGTTTTTGGCGCAAATGACGGATCACCTGGGTGGCGCGGGCGCGCACCGGCGCACCGCTGAGGCCCCCGGCGCCGATGGCTTCCACGGCGGCGGCGGGGGTGGCCAGGCCCTCGCGGGCAATGGTGGTGTTGGTGGCAATGAGGCCGCTGAGACCGGTATCGGCAACAATGGCGGCAATGTCGTCGAGTTGGCTGTCGCTGAGGTCGGGGGCGATTTTGAGCAGCAGGGGTTTGGGCTGTGCCTGGGCGCGGTTTTTTTCCTGCAAACGCAGGAGGAGCCGGGTCAGGGGCTCTTTTTCCTGGAGGGCGCGGAGGCCAGGCGTGTTGGGCGAACTGACGTTGACCACAAAGTAGTCGACATACGGAAACAAAGCCTCAAAACAGCGTAGGTAGTCCGACTCGGCCTCCTCGTTGGGGGTCAGTTTGTTTTTGCCAATGTTGCCGCCGACGAGGATATTGCCCGGCATTTTTTTGGCGCGCAAGCGCTGCAAGCGGCCGGCGAGGGCGTCCAGGCCTTCGTTGTTGAAGCCCATGCGGTTGATCAGGGCCTGGTCGGCCGGCAGCCGGAACAGGCGGGGCTGCGGGTTGCCGTCCTGCGGCAGGGGCGTCACAGTGCCCAGCTCGATGAATCCGAAACCCAGGCAGGCCAGGCCTTCGATGTGCTTGCCGTCTTTGTCGAAGCCGGCAGCCAGCCCCACCGGGTTGGGAAAATGCAGGCCGAGGAGCTGGCGCTCCAGGGACTTGTCGGACAGGCAATACCAACGGCGCAGCAGGGCGCGCAGCGGCGGGATTTGCGCAGCCAGGTCGAGAAAAAAAACGGTGACGCGGTGGGCGGTTTCGGGCGAGAGCAGGAATAGGAAAGGCTTGGCGAGTCGATACATAGTTGCGGGTTGGAGGCCGCAAAGATCAACATTCAGGAACGAATCTCGGCACTCAGGCCTTCCAAATCGCGCACCAGCAGGCGGGATCGGTTGAAACTCAGGAGTTTTTTATAGCGCAGGTCGTTGAGGGTGGTGGTGACTGTTTGGCGGCTGGTGGCGGTCATGTTGGCGATTTCCTGGTGGGTGATGGGTTTCCGGATCACCCACTCAAAACCCACCCGCTGGCCTTTGTTGTGGGTGAGTTCCACCAAAAATTCGACGATGCGGCTCCGGCTGTCGCGAAACACCAGCGATTCGAGCCGGCGTTCCATTTCCAACTGCCGCGAGCCGAAAATTTTCATAAAAAACAGGTTGAGGTCGCTGCGCTCGCGCATCAGGTCGCGGAGTTCGTTGAGCGTAACCACACAGACTTCGGTATTTTCCAGGGCGGCGGCCCAGTCGCGGCGGCGCGCTTCGCCCACGAGGGCCAGTTCGCCAAATACTTCGCCTTTGCCCAGGATAGCTTTGGTGATTTCCTTGCCTTCCTCGTTCATGCTTGAAATTTTCACCCGGCCTTCGTTGATAAAAAAAATACGGTCGGAGAGGTCGTCCGGCACAAAAAAGGCTTCGCCTTTGGCATAGGAACGGTGGGTATGCTGCGCCATCAGGTTCGCATCCCCGAGTTTGTTGGGACACAGAATATGGGTGACGTCGATGTTTTCGAGGTGCCAGAGTGCTTGCATACTACTCGTCCAGTTTCAAGTCGAAGCGTTGTAACAATTCCGCCACCAAAGGGTTTTGCTCCTGCATTTTGTCGAGTTTGTCCTTGGTGGTCACGGGCTTCTTGGCTTGTGCCGAGGCTTGAATTTCGGCCGCCCGGGCCTCGTCGATTTCCACCCGGATTTTCAGCGCCGGGTCGTGCAGGCGCGCCCGCAGGGTATCGAGCAGGCGGTTCAGTTCTTCTTCGATCAGGCCGCGGTGCACGCTCAGGCCCACAACAGCCACCAGCACTTTGTCTTCCTGCCGCAGCACGGCGCCGTTCATCGCCTGCCGGAGCATGGGCGAGGGATTGAGTTCGGCAAACGCTGCCCACTCGGAGCGGGCATTGTCCAGGGTAAAACGGCTTTCCAGGCCGGCTTTTTCGGCATCTTCCACCGCCACGGCTTCTTCAAAATCCTCCATCCGCAGCGATATTTTATCGGCGCGTTTGAGGCCCATGCGCAGTTCGCTGCGCAGGTCCGAAATGGCTTCCTTGCTCAATTCGGAGGCATTGGACGACACCGGTGCCTGCGTGGCTACGGTGCTGGCAACCGAACTGGCAGCCCCCGGAGGAGGCGCCGGAACAGGCGGTTGGCTGCTTAGCGTTCGTTCAGGAGTTTTTTTTTCCAGGGGAGCGCTCGCGGTAGCCGACACTGCCCGGTTGATGTAGCACATTTTCAGCAACGCCATTTCGACGTGCAGGCGCTTGTGCCGGGCCATTTTGAAATGGATATCGCAGTCGTTGGCGAGGTTGAGCGCGGTGAGCAGAAACGCGGCCGGGCTCAGGGTGGCTTGGCGGCGGTAGCGTTCGCGCAGGCTCTCGCCCACTTCGAGCAGGGCGAGCGTGGTTTCGTCTTTGCAAACCAGGATGTTGCGCAGGTGTTCGGCCAGGCCGGTCAGGAACACTTCGGGTTCGAAACCTTTGCGCAGGATCAGGTCAAACAGGTTGAGCAGCGCGGGGGCATCTTCGGCCAGCAAGGCATCCGTCAGTTGGAAATAGTAATCGTAATCGAGCACGTTGAGGTTCTCGATCACGTCTTCATAGCGAATTTTGTGGCCGGCGGCCGAACTGGTGATCCGGTCAAAAATCGACAGCGAATCGCGGAGTGCGCCGTCGGCTTTTTGGGCAATGATGTGGAGCGCGTCTTCCTCGGCTTCGAGCCCTTCCTTGAGGCAAATATTTTTCAGGTGCAGGACCATATCGCCCACGCTGATGCGCCGGAAATCAAAAATCTGGCAGCGCGACAGGATGGTGGGGATGATCTTGTGTTTTTCGGTAGTGGCCAGGATAAAAATAGCGTAGGGCGGCGGCTCCTCCAGGGTTTTCAAAAAAGCATTGAAGGCCTGGTTGGAGAGCATGTGCACCTCGTCGATGATAAACACCTTGAACTTGCCTTGTTGCGGCTGAAAGCGCACCTGCTCGATGAGCGCCCGGATATGCTCCACGGAGTTGTTGCTGGCGGCGTCCAGTTCGATGATGTTGAACGAGGCGTTTTCGTTGAAGGATTTGCAGGAAGAGCATTCGTTGCAAGCTTCAAAATCAGCGCTGCGGTTTTGGCAGTTCAGTATTTTCGCCAGGATACGGGCACAGGTGGTTTTGCCGACGCCACGTGGTCCGCAAAACAAAAACGCGTGCGCCACGTGGTCGGTAGCCAGGGCGTTTTTCAGCGTCTGGGCGACGTGTTGCTGGCCGACGACGTCTTCGAAGCGCTGCGGGCGGTACTTGCGGGCGGAAACAATGAAGTTGCTCATGCTTTGCAAAAGTACGACTATCCGGCGGAGAAAGACACACCGGGCGGGGCCTAAGTTTTCCACATCCCGCCGGCGCCGGCACTTGCTCCGCCGAAAGCCGCCGTTGGCTCAGCGCTTGCCCGTGTTGCCCAGAAGCCAAATCATACTCAGGTCGGCCCGCTGGTAAATATTCGGATAAAACGGGCCTATGTTGGCTTCAAAGAAATTGGCATCCGGGTTCAGGCCATACGAAAACCGGATCTGGCTGATGTCCTTGAAAAAATATTGAAAACCAAACCGCAGCGTGCCTTCGCTAAAACTGTTCAGGATGGGCAATTCGTAGGCCACCGGCTCCAGTTGGCCGTCGGGTTGAATTTCCAGCGCCTCTCGGTTGGAGAATTTATACCGGTACCAGCCAAAGCCGCCAAACAGGCCCAGGCTGCGGGTGGCATACCAATTCAGGTCCAGGGTCAACTGACTTTTCTGCTCGTTGCGGCGTTCGAAGAGCCAGCGCCCGGGCGCGGGCAACAAATAGGTAAATTCAAAGATGTTTTGTACAGCCAAGCCGGCTTTGAATGAAAAGCGGGGATGAAACACCCAGGTGGCAGCCAGCTCGGTGTTCAACTCCGGCAATTCGCGCCGGGTGCTGATGCCGCCGTCCAGGTGGGCGCTCCAGAACAAGCGCTTGCGTTGGTCCGACGCAACATCCAGCGATCCCTCGAGGCGAGGCGCCAGTTTGCGGTTCAGGTAGGCGCCGCCGGTCTGGTACCGCTGGGTTTGTTCGTAAGGAATCACCGAAAGCCCCAGGCCCAGGGTCCGGAATTTCCGGTCCAGCACGCGCATGTTGGCATACAACGACAGGAGGGTTTGTTGGCCTTCCTGCATCGACCATTGGCTTTGGACCCCGCCGGTAGCCGTGGTATTTAAAAATCCATATTTCGGGGTAAAACTGCGGTACTGCACTTCGGCCCTGGAATTGGCAAACCGTATACTAGGCATCCGGATGGTACTCACCACCGGGTAATCGGTGGTATTGTGCGACAGCCGCCAACCCCAGCGCCGGTTGATGCGGCCGATGCTCAGGTTGAGGCGGTTGCCCTGGTAGGTATTGGTGTCTATCTGCTCCCGGCTGAGGTAAAGGGTGCCGGCGCACTCGTAGCCGTTGCTGCGGTCGCGCACCCGGAAATCCAGCGAAGGTTCAAAGGTGTTCATACTCGGCCCGGCCAGGTGGCTGGCGTTGGCCAGGTGGATATAGCCGTTGTTGGGCAGCAGGTACTCGGCAGCCAGGTAGTTGTAGTTGGTGGCCGACTGGAGTTTTTCTTCCCGCACAAGGCTGGTGGCGGTGCTATACAATTAGGCTTTCAGTGGTCCGGTAACTGCGTTGTACACCCCGAAACGAAAATTTCCCTTGCTGCGGGTGGTGAGTTTCAGGGTGTTCAACAGGTCCGTCTCATCTGTAGAAACCAGATATGTTACGGGTGGCAAGGGCCCCAGCCGCCACAACATTTGGTAATTATACAGGATCGGGTTTTCTTGCAAATAGGTGCCGCGCTCAAACAAGCTCTGGTCTTCGGCAATCAGT
>JADLDL010000160.1 GCA_020846655.1 Saprospiraceae bacterium
ATGCAGCGCGACAGCCTGACGCGGATTGTCGAATCGTACGATGCCAAAGCCGATCAACTGACTAAAGCCTCCGAACTGGCCCAACAAAACTACCAGACGGCCAAAGAGTCGTTTGAGAACTGGTTGCAGGCCCGGAAAGTGCTCGGCGAACCTTCCAAAGACCGGGAAGTGATTGCCAAAACGGAAACCCTGGACGGCTATTACAAAATCCAGCAGGACTGGAACCAGGCTTATTCCAAAATCCAGGACACGATCAAAACTTACCGGGACGCCATCGAACAGGTGAACGGCTCGGTCGCTCAGGAGGAGGAACGCGCCGGTAAACTGGCCTACCGCGCCGAACAGCAGTACGACCTGAAGGTGTTTTTGATCCGGCTCCTGTTTATCTTACCCATTCTTTTCCTGGGTATTTACTTTTATGTAAAATTCCGAAACCACCAATACTGGCCCTTGTTCCTGGGTTTTACCCTGTATTCGCTGTATGCCTTTTTTGTGGGCCTGATCCCCTATTTGCCGTCGTACGGCGGGTATGTCCGGTATTCGGTAGGCATTATTTTATCTACGGTGGGGGGCTACTATGCCATCAATAACATCCGGGCCTACATGGAGTGGCGGAAGCGCGAGTTGCAAAAATCGACCGAAGAACGCGCTGAAAAAGTGGAATTCGACACGGCGTTTAAGGCTTTCGAACAACACGTATGCCCGTCCTGCGGCAAAGATTTTATTTTCAAAAATTGGACACTAGCCCACCAGAATCCTGCGGATGCAGGCCTCCAGGTCTCCAACTATTGCCGGCAGTGCGGCTTTGAACTGTACAAAAACTGCACCCAGTGCGGCGAAAAGCACTTTGCGCACCTGCCGTTCTGTTCGCATTGCGGCGCGGGCAAGAAGTAGCGCGTGTTTCGGGGTGGGTGTTTCGGGCTGCGGGCGGGTTACTTCGTGTGGGCTGCCAAAAACCGGAGCAAGGTAGCCCGGTAGGTATCGCCGCCCCGGGCCATTACGTCGTAATGACCGGCTCCAGGGATAATGTGCAATTCTTTTTGTGAGGAGGCCAGGTTGGCAAAAATCTGGCGGCCATAGTCGACCCGGATACGAGTGTCGGCGTCGCCGTGCGCCAGCAGGACGGGCTGCCGGATGTGTCGGGCCGACTCAGCCGGCTGGATCGAATCGGGCTCAAAATGTGCCATTTCGGCGGCCCGGGCGATACCGCTGTCGGCAAACCAGCGCCAGGGAATTTTGAGCCGATGCCGCTGGTAATCGAACACAATGGTCCTGAAATCAGCAAATGTGCTTTCCACAATGCCAAAACGCAATTGCGGCACCGTGGCCAGTGCTTGCAGGGCAATGGCGCCGCCCATGGAGTTGCCCCACACGCCCAGCGAAACCCCAGGATGTTGGTTGTTCAGCCAGGCAGCCACTGTGGCGACGTCCTTTTTTTCAAAATAACCATAGGTGCAATACGCCCCTTCACTTTCGCCATGCGCCCGGGCATCCATCAGTACAGTTTCGTATCCCTGTTGCCAAAGCCAGGTGGCAGTGGGCAGCCAGTGCTCCTTGCAGCCGCCCACTCCATGCAGCAGCACGATGGTGGTTTTGCCGGTATCGCCGGGCTGGTGTATCCAATACCCATTCAATTGCAGGCTGTCGGCGGTTGGTATCGTTATTTTTTCAAAAGGCAAACCCCAATCGGCCGGCGTTTGTGCCAAATTGAATTTCCGGGGCGTCAGGATCATGTAAGGAGCAGCCTGGTATAAAAAGCCCAACACTACCAGCAGAAGAATTGCGACGATTCCGGTTATGCGCCAGTATTTCATGTTTTTTCGTGTTGCGTGTTTTGTGTTTCGTGTTGCGTGTTTCGCAACACGCAACACGCACCCCGCACCCCGCAACACGCAACACGCAACACGCAACCCGAAACACGCACCCCGAAACACGCTCCCCGAACTACGCGCCGATCGCGCGGGCGACCCGCTGCCCGTCCATGGCTGCTGACAGGATACCGCCGGCATAACCGGCGCCTTCGCCACAGGGATACAAACCGGCCACATCCGGGTGTTGCAGCGTATCGGGGTCTCGGGGGATTCGGACCGGGGCGCTGGTGCGGCTTTCCGTGCCGACCACCACTGCCTCGGCGGTGTCGTAGCCGCGAATCATTTTTCCAAACTGGGCGAGGCCGTCGCGCAGGCGCTGGTAAATAAACGGGGGCAACAGATCATACAACGGCGCAGCAAAAAGGCCTGGTATGTACGAACTGGCAGGCAGGCTGGCAGAAAGCCGGCCCGCGACAAAATCGGGCAGGCGCAGGGCGGGGCCTTTTTGGCCGCCGTCGCCGGCGGCAAACATCCGGCGCTCTACCTCGGCCTGAAACTCGAGGTGGGCGAATACCCCGTGCGATTGCCACGGCGCCAGGTCTTCGGGTTCTACGGCCACCACCACACCGGAATTGGCGTAAGGCGAATCGCGGCGGCTCATACTCATGCCATTGACCACAATTTCGCCCGGCGCAGTGGCGGCCGGTACGATGAGCCCGCCGGGGCACATACAGAAGGAAAACACGCCGCGCTCGCGCACCTGGCACACCAGGCTGTAGCTCGCCGCCGGCAAATGTTCGTCGCGTGGGCTTTGGCGGTATTGTACGCGGTCGACCATTCCTTGTGGGTGCTCGACCCGCACCCCGAGGGCAAAGGGCTTGGCTTCGATCCGGACGCCCCGGGCATGCAGCAGGCGGTAGATGTCGCGAGCCGAATGGCCGGTAGCCAGCACGACGGCATCCGCCAGCCATTCCCGGCTATAAGCCTGGCCAGACTCGGGTGCTCCGAGGTGTTGCGTAACCACGCCTTGGATCCGGCCATCGGCCAGCACCAGATCGGTGACCAATTGCTCGAAATGCACTTCGCCGCCGTAGTGCAGGATGGTTTCGCGGAGGTTTTGCACGACGCCGGGAAGTTTATTGGAGCCGATGTGGGGATGGGCCTCGCTCAGGATATCGGCCTGGGCCCCGTGTTCGACCAGCAGGCGCAGGGCTTTGCGGAGGTTGCCGCGTTTGTCGGAGCGGGTGTAGAGCTTGCCATCGGAGTAGGTGCCGGCGCCGCCTTCGCCGAAGCAATAGTTGGAGTGGGGGTTCACCTCGCCAAATTGCTGGATGGCGCGCAGGTCGCGGCGGCGGGCCCTGACGTCTTTCCCGCGGTCGAGCACGATGGGCTGGATGCCTTGTTCGAGGAGTTCGAGTGCGGCGAAATAGCCGGCTGGGCCGGCGCCAACGATCAGGACCCGACCTTTTCGGCCGTCGACGGGCCGGAAGCCCGCGAGCAGTGCGGGCTCGGGCTGGAAAACTTCGCCGGGGCCGTAGATTTCGGTACGCAAGCGGAAAACGGGTTCGCGGCTACGGGCGTCGAGCGAGGATTTCAGGATTTCGAGGTGGCTGATCTGGTTGGGCAGGAGGCCGGCCTGGCGGGCAGCAAGTTGCCGCAGGCGGTTGTCGTCGTAGCGCTCGGCGGGCTGGAGCACCAATTCAAGCAGGGTAGGCATAGCGGATCAATGTCCCGTATTTATCGGGAAAAAGGGTCAACAAAAAACGGTCAGTTGGTATTGGGTTTCCGGCGCAAGGTTTTAGGCTTGTCGATTTGTTCGGGCGTCCATTCGGCGGGGTCCCATTCGTAAATATCGGGGATGAAGACCTTGACGGTGGTTTGCTCCACGCATTTGGTTTTCATGCCCGGCAATTTAAAATCTTCGCGTTTGCGCACTTTGGTAAACACCCGAAGCAGATCGCCGGTTTTTTCCGACTCGAAAGCGTAGCGCCCTTGTTTGATCAATTCGTTGACCACTTCGGGGGCCGCCTCCCAGACCTGGATGTTGGCCTCCGTCATGATGCTGTTGCCGGCCCATACGTGGAGTTCGGGATAGGTAAAGCCCACGATGTCGAGGCTGATGTTCTGAATGGAATCCACCTCAAATACTTGGTAAACCGTGCGTTCCATTTGGGCGGAGAGCTGGCCCAGGAAGAAACAACTGCTGCATACGGCAATCATCCGCTTGATCATGTTACGGGAATTTTTGTGCCACAAAAGTAGGTATAAAACGCGCGCCTGCTACCAAATTGTATGGATAGCAGGCGCTTCGTACGTTGTGCCGCCTGTTTAAACGGCAAGGGCCTTAAAAGTAACCGGGCGAACGCCGGGTGCGTTTTATTTTTTTAATTCCACAGCGGCGGTGGGAGTATGCATTTCAACCTGCATATCTTTGGGAACGAAGACTACATAGGATACTTTTTCGTGTAATTCTTCTCCTTTTACTTTCACCACTTTGTAGAGATTGGGTGCCGTGATGTTCAGGGATTCTCCTGCCGCAGCAGCCGTCAGGTTGTAGCGGCCAACTTTGGCCAGTTGGTCGAGCATCGACACGTTGCCGGCAGGCAGGCTAACGAAGATCTCGATCCGGATGCTCGGAGAATTCCAGACCTTCAGGTCGATGGTGCCGGGCAGGTCAAATTTCAGGTGCGTTTTACCTTCGGTGTTGAAGGATTTGGTAAAAGTCTTCTCAGTGGTCTGAGCGAATGCGCTGAGCGCGAACGTCAGGAGGAGTACGAGTAATACGGTACGTTTTGTCATGGCAAACCTCCTATTTTTATTGATTCAAATTAAAGATTTTTTTTCGGCAAAAGCAAGCAAACTGTAAAATATAATTTTCAAATCCAGGAAATGACACGGCGATTATTAGGCTTTGTATTTTCTGACTATTTTGGAAATCAGAAGATTAAGATGTGTTTACCGTACCTTCGCCGATATTCTGTTAGACGAAAAAGAAGTAGCGAACGCTGGGTGCCTTCGGCCACTTAAGAAAACTTTAACCGATCGATATTTTTTGGCGGATCTCAACCATATCCTATTATGCGCCACGCAGTTATTGTTTTGCTCCTCTCTTTGCCCGGCTTTGCGGCGCGCAGCAGCGCGCAAAGCCGCTCCCTGTTGCAATCGGGCCCAATGTTGGGTTATGTAGACATGCGGGAGGCGCTCATTTGGGTGCAAACCCGTGAAGCCGCCGCTGTGTATGTGGAATACTGGGATACGGACAAGCCTGCCCGGAAATACAAAACCAGCAGCCTACGCACCGAAAAAGCCACTGGCTATACCGCCAAATGCATTGCCGATCAGGTAGAGCCGGGCAAGAGCTACCAATACCGCGTGTTTATCAATAAACTGCCGGTTGCCTTGCCCTATCCTACCCAATTCAGGACGCAGGCGCTCTGGCAGTGGCGTACTGATCCGCCCGAATTTTCGCTGGTCACCGGCAGCTGTGCCTACATCAACGAAACGGAGTTTGACCGTCCGGGCAAACCCTACGGCAGCGACTATGAGATATTTACCCAAATCCACCAGCAAAAACCCAATCTGATGCTCTGGCTGGGCGACAACGCCTACTACCGCGAGCCGGATTGGGCCACCCGAACCGGTATGCTGCACCGCTATACCCATTCGCGCTCGCTGCCTGAACTCCAGCCCCTGCTCGCGTCCACCCACCACTTTGCCATTTGGGACGACCATGATTTCGGCCCTGACAACAGCGACCGTACCTGGCCGCACAAGGAAACCTCCTGGGACGTCTTTCGCGCTTTTTGGGGCAATCCCACCTTTGGGGTGGACGGCCGGAAAGGCTGTACGACCTGGTTTCAATATGCCGATGTGGATTTTTTCCTGCTCGACGACCGCTATTTCCGCACGCCCGACGTGTGCCCGGGTTGCCCCCGCACCATGCTGGGCCAGGAGCAGGTAGATTGGTTTCTCAGCGCCCTGGGCGCCAGCCGGGCGCCGTTTAAAATTGTGGCCGTCGGCAATCAATTTATTACGTCCAATGCCCACGACGAAACCTTTGCCGGACTGTATCAGGCTGAGCGCGACAGTATCCTGGCCTATATCGAGCGGGCTGGTATCAAAGGCGTGGTGTTTCTGACCGGCGACCGGCATTTCACCGAACTGAGCGCCCTGAAAAATACGGCCGGCAACTGGGTGTATGACCTGACGACCTCACCGCTTACCGCCGGTGTCAATACGCGCGGCCCGAACGAAGAGAACAGTTTCCGGGTGGAGGGTACCGTGGTGGCGCAGCACAATTTTTCGATGTTGCGCTTTAGCGGTCCACGCAAAAACCGGAACCTGGACATTACCGTTTATAACTACAAAGGGGAGGAGCAATGGCACAAACGCATTGCCGCCGATCAGAATTGGGAATTGAGCCATTAGGCTATTCTGAGGGGCCGTATGCGCCCCGATTTTTTTGTCAGTACAACACCTGGGTACATAATTTACTAGTATGGCATCACCATTTCATATCGTGGGGGTAATCGGAGCGGGTAGTTTCGGTACAGCGGTAGCCAACTCCCTGGCACACAACGCGGAGGTGCTGTTGTTCAGCCGCCGGCCGGAAACGGTCGTAGAGATCAACCGGACCCGCCGCCACCTGGGTGTGGATATTTCACCGCGTGTGACGGCCACCAGCGACCTGGCCGAACTGGCCAAACAATGTACCCTGATTTTTCCAATTGTTCCCTCGACCAGTTTTCGCCGCATGATGCACGCCCTGGCTCCTCATTTGCGGCCGCATCATTTTATCATCCACGGCACCAAGGGTTTTGACCTGAAGGATCTCGAAGAGGAGGAATTGAACAACAACGGGGTAGTGGTGACGCGCGCCAACGTGCGCACGATGAGTGAGGTGGTGTTGGAAGAAAGCAGTGTGGTGCGGGTGGGCTGCTTGTCGGGCCCCAACCTGGCCGCCGAAATTATGGCTGGCCAGCCAACGGCGACCCTCGTGGGCAGCCGCTTTCGGGAGGTGATCCAGGCGGGCCAATCGGCCCTGAACAGCCCGCGGTTCCGGGTGTTCGGCTCGTACGATATTTTAGGCGCCGAACTGGCCGGCGCCCTGAAAAACGTGGTGGCGCTGGGCTCCGGGGTGCTGGGCGGCCTGGGACTGGGCCGGAATATACAGGGCTTGCTGATCGCCAGGGGCCTCGCGGAGATGGTGTATTTTGGCAAATCACTGGGGGCCTCCAGCCAGGCTTTTATCGGAGTAGCCGGTATCGGCGACCTGGTGGCTACAGCGACCAGTATCAACAGCCGGAACTACACCTTTGGAACCCGCTTAGCCAAAGGCGAAACCGCCGCACAAATTCGCGAAAACATGCCTGAACTGGCCGAAGGGGTGCGGACGCTCCGCATTGCCCGCCAATTGGCCCGCCAATACAAACTTCACGTGCCCATCACCTCCACCCTCCATGCCGTTGTGTTTGAAAACCTGCCGGTAGAAAAAGCCCTGGAGTTCCTGATGAGCTATCCCTATGCCGTAGACGTGGATTTTCTGTAATAGAGGCGCTGCTTTTTGGGGAAACCGTTTTTTGCATGGAAATTTGCCAAGCATCCAAATATCTCCTACCATGCGCATCCGGTTTGTCGGTTTGATTTTCCTTGCAGGGTTTCGTCTTTTTGCTCAAGAGCAAAAAACGCCCTTTTACATTCAACAAGCACAGGTGCAACTGCCACTCGACTGCTACCAGCACAAACTGGAAGCAGGCGTTTCGGCCCAGCAAAATGGCGATTTCAGGAAAGCGATCGATTGGTTCGAAGAGGCCCTCAGTTGTCCGGAGGCCTTGAACACCCCCGAACGCCTGGAGAAACTCAATAGCCTGATTGCCCAAAGTAAAACCGCGCTGCAACCCCGAAGCCCGCAACGCAGCCCCAAACTGGCCAGCGGCAGCGAAACCCGCCGAACCCGCCATTTCCAGCCCAGCCGGGCGTTTTTGCTGTATGACAAACCTGCTTGCTTCGACATCACCTGCCAGGAGGCCGAACGCGCCTACCAGGGCGGTTTTTGGGACGATGCGGCTGCCCTGTTCCGCGCTGCCAAAAACTGCCACGACACAGACCAGGCCGACCGCAAAGCGGCCAACCAGCGCATTGAGGCTTGCCGGCTGGCAGCCGACAACGAGCTCCGCCAGAAAGAGCAGGAAGCCGTTCGCCAGGCCCGCCACGCTCTGGCCGCCAACCGTGCCAACGACGCACAACGACTTTTGCGCGACCTCGACCGATCACTTGCCTACCGACTGGCCGATTTTGCAAATGAATTTATAGCGCCCGACGACAACGACGCCTGCCGCCAGGCGATGTTCGATGCCCTGTACTATACACCCTCTGAACATTCCGAACTGGCCGACGAGCGCTTGCATATCCCGTTTTGCTACCAATTGGGCGACAACCTGGATAGCGACCTGGAGGTGACTTTTTCGAACAGTAGCAAAGGCAATTCGATTTATGCCTTTGCGCGCTCGCGCCACCTGCTGTTCGAATGGGATGCCAGCAGTTTTCAGCCCAAAGAGCCGGTATTTCTCGAGGATACTACTTTTCTGAGCATGACGGTGGTGCCCGATGGGCGTACCCTGCTGTTTTTTTCTAAAAATGCTTTTGTGTTCTGGAGGGCCGGCACCAGCAATTTTCGCCTGCCGGTACAAGCCGTTGCCCCGTACTGCTTTAGCCCGAATGGCCGGGAGTTTTTTTATTTAAATCCAGAGGACATGCGGGTATACCGGCTCAACCTGCGCGATGCATTTGCGCAGGGGAAAGGGTACGGTAGCCGGGCTGCTGCCCGGGCGGTGGCGCCCGAAATCGGGTACGGCCTGCTCGGCATGGCCTACCAGGAGGACAAACTGTGGCTGGGCTATCGCGATAGCATCGTAATACTCGGCCGCCCGGGCAGCGGCAGCAACTTCGTGCAGGAACAAATAATTCGGCTGGACTACCAGGACTCGGCGCAAAACACAGGTAACCAGCCGTACATGTACCTCCAGCCGGCCTACAAAAGTGCGATCCTGGCCACCGATTCGGAAGTCTTACTGTTCCGGGTCCCTGAGGTAAATACCGGGGCAGTTCAACCCGAACGTCAGTTGAGTGGCACGCCGGTGGCCATATCCAGGGATATGAGCCGGATAGCCACCCAGCAGTTGTCTTTATTCGACCTGGATAGCCGGCTCGTCATTTACAACGCCCACAACGGACAGGTAGAATACAATGCGCTACTGCGCAACGAACAGGCGAATGCGCAACTGTCGAATGGAGTATTTTCGCCGGACGGCGGCCTGCTCGCCACCACCACCACCAGCGGCAAACTGGAAATCTGGGAACTCCGCGATGGCGCCAACCAGTCCAGGCGCCAATTGGCCCCCTCGGGTTTTATGGATTTTAATACCGACGGCCAGTACCTGTTCTCCTGGCAAACGGACTCCCTGGTACTGCTGGATACCAAAGCCCCCGAGACAATCGTGCAGGCCGCTTCAATACCGGCAGCAACAACTACATATTTAAAAGCCGGCCAAAACTGGGTTGCTTACCGAACCGGCATGGAAGAGGTGGTGGTGACGGACCAGATCGGAAAAGCAAAATGGCAGTTCAATTCACCTGCCGGGTATTACGGCGACTTGCTGGTCGACTTTAGTGCGGACGATGCCTATGTCGCCTACCTGGCCAGCGAAGACACCGTTGCGCTGCGCTCCCTGTCCGATGGGCAACTAGTGGCCTCGCGGGCGTTTGGCAACGCCATTTTACAGCTGCATATGGTACCCGGCACCAATGAAATCATGATCGTGCAACTGGCCGATCCGGAGCACCTGGCTGCCGAACGCACGGTGGTCAAATTGTGGTCGCCGGCATCCGACCAGGTGCTTACCCTGCGCTTGCATGACTATACCACCCGTGAGGTGGCTTTTTCGGCACAGACAGGCATGATGGCATTTACGGATGGGATCGATATCCGGGTATTTCACCAAAATGATCTCCTGGACGAATCCATCCGAATCCGCCAATATGAGACACACATGGTGACGGCCATGTCGTTTGATCCGGATGGTGAAAAACTGGCCGCCGGCTATGACGATGGATCTGTCGTTTTTTGGGACCTGAATACCGGCCTTGCCCGTTTTACCTGGGCCAAGCCGGTGTCGTCCGAAGAAAACAACTTCCCGGAGGTCCGCCGCTTGCGCTTTACTCCGGATGGGCGCCGGTTGCACATCCTGCTGAGCGGCAATATCTTGCTGACCAGAGACGTGGACCTGGCGCTCATTCGCTCTGGGCTGCAAACGCCGTTTAAAAAACTGGTCGCTTTTTCGCCCAACCAGATTCGAGATTACAACCTCGAACAAGCCCTGGACTACCCCAATAATTTCACCCGCCTGGCAGCCTCCGATGACCTGCCGCTCATTCGCTCCTTTTTCGATTATTACCGCGAAGCGGCCATCAACGGCAACAATATCCAGCGAATCAGCAACTACTGTCAGCGGGCCTCCATCCTGTTTGACCAGATCGACAAAGCCACCCAAGCGATGTTGCGGCCTATTTTGTTGGAAATGTATGAAGACTACCACTGGAAACTGTTGCTGCGCAACCGGGTTGCCGATGCGGAAAAGGTGCGTGCGGTGCTCAAGCGAAATGCAGTAAACCCACTGGTCACTATCCAGGCCGAAGCGTTCTCGGCGCTGCTCCGAAACGACCAACGCACTGCTGTCCGCTTGTTTGCCGATTGGACGCTGCGCACTGCCGACCAGGCCTCGGTCACTGGCGTGTTGCAAACCGGTCCGCTGGACAGCCTGCAATATAAAATCCGCCAGTTGCTGGAATACGACCTGATCCAAGCCTCCCAATTGAGCGGTTTTTGTGATTTGTTCGGCAGTTTCCCAGTCTTTGGTTCGGTGTGTACCGATGTTCCGGAAGGCGCATCGATGGCTATGCTGGACCCTGTGACGCAGCTCCGCTGGGCGGTTTTTATACAACTGAATGCTGCCCCGGAGGTCAAAAACCACCCGCGCAGGATACAAATGCTGGAGCAAGCCCTCGGCACTGCCCGGCAATTGCAACGGCAAAACCCGGCATTTTATAAAAACAGCGTAGAAAAAATAACCCTGGCCCTGGCGCAAGGCTATGCCGACTGGGGCTATTTTGAGGCGGGCCAGGCAGCAGCACTCCTGCACTACGAGCAAGCCATCCGGCAACTGGAAGGCCCGGGTACCTTTACTACGCCAGCCCGCGAGCGCCAACGCCTGGCTGATCTTTCGATGAGATACCTGGAATTGACCCAATTGCACCTGAATGCCGAGCGGCTATCAGAGGCCGGGCAGGCCGTGCAACAAGGTTTGCAAGTGGCGCAACGCTTGTTGCAGCAGGTAGGCGCCGACTCTGCTCTGTATTACAATATTAACAATGAGATTGTCAGCAATTTGTATATCAAATCCGGAATGATTCACCTGATGAAAGGCGATACGGGTGGCAGCCAGCAAGCCTTCACGCAGGCCAATGAAGCATCCAGCAGTGGAATTTTTGGACTGTATACCGGGCATGCCGCTTTGCTGGCCGGCGACACCCTGGATGCCTACCTCCAATACGGTGATATTTACGACGATGAGTCGCTGGGCCAGGCCTTGTTTGAGCTGGAGCGGATGGCGGCCTTGTTGCCGGCCCGCCGGTCATTTTTGTTGCGACAAGCCGAAATGGTGCGCGAAGCCCGGCTGGCCACCCGCGAAACGATTGACCCCTTGGGCGTGGCCTACAGCAAAGCCTTGTTGTATATTCAACTCTACCGGTCCGTCCAGCAATGGGATTCGGCCTACCGGTGGAGTACTGTAGCCTTAGGTCATGCTACAGCGGGGCTTTCCCAGAAAAATTACAATTCGTTCGATTGGCCGTATCGTTGGCTCGACAGTCACCTCAACCAGTCGTATTACTTGTTGTATGTCAGCAAAAACGACCCCAGTTTGTTAAGCAAGGCGATTCAAGATATTACGGCGGCCCAAGTGGCACTGGATTCGATTTCATCTATCCTGCCAAACCGGCCGCTGTTACAAACCAACCTGGCACATGCGTACTGGCTCCGTCAGCAAGCGGGCGACCGGGAAAAAGCCCTGGAAGCCTACCGGAATTTTCTGCAAAGCGGTTATTCGGAGAACGACCCCTGGGAGGTGTTGTTGAAAGATTTTCGCGATCTTACCCGCGCTGGCGTACATTGGCCCGATTTGAAGGCACTTCTGGCGGACATTAAACCAGCCGATGCCCAAATTTTGCCGGAAGAATGGCGCGAATTGGGCATACCACCGCCGAATGAGTAAATGTTTATATCAACTATCTTTTACCTTTGCGAGCCAACGCTTCGTTTATGACACTTTCCAATACGTCCGTACTGCAGGATACGGAAGCCTACGTCAAAGCATTTTTTGCCGA
>JADLDL010000161.1 GCA_020846655.1 Saprospiraceae bacterium
CGGCCCCGCGACTGGGAACACGCCTGGCTCGCCCAATCCTTTGCCCTGCACCTGGCCGACCTCTACACCGAACACAAAAACGGCCGCGACGAACGGCTGCTGTGGAACCGGCCATTTCAACTCTCCACCTACCTGGCCGACTGGGCCGCCGGCATCCGCCGACCCATCGTGACCCGCCAGTACGACGCCCCAACCACCCCCACCCGCGACAACTACGCCCTCCGGGGCGCCATGGTCCTGCACCTCCTCCGCCACCACCTGGGCGAAGTGCTCTGGCAAAAAACCATCCGGGAGTATGTCAGGGCCTCTGCCGGGCAGACTGTCGATACCGAAGATTTCCGCCGGGCCGTTCAGGCCGCCACCGGGCAGCCGATGGACTGGTTTTTTGACCAATGGCTCTACAAAATGGGGCATCCTATTTTTGAAGTGACCAAAACCTACGACGCCGCGCAACACCAACTGCGCCTGCAACTCCGCCAGACCCAACAACCGGACCGGCACAACGCCTACCCGCAGGTCGAATTTTTCCAGGGAAAAATGGACATCGAAATAGACGGGCGCACCGAGCAGGTGTGGCTGGAGCCCAAAGCCGACAATGTTTTTACGTTTTCGGCGGACACCGAGCCCCGGCTGGTGCATGTGGACCCGGGCGGCGCCTGGATCAAGGAAATGAAATTTGAAAAAACGCTGGCCGAAGGACTGTACCAGTTTCAGCACGACCGCGACATCCTGGGCCGCCGCGCGGCGATGCTCGAACTGGCGCGGTTGTACGCGCTGGAAATAACTCCGGCAGCGGACAAAGCAGCCATCCAAGAGGCCTTCCGAACCGTGATGTTGGGCGACCAATACTGGCGCCTGCGCTACTCGGCGATGCTGACCCTCCAGGGCATGGTGTCGGCGCAGCCGTTGGATGAATCGCTGGTGTCGATGCTGCTGGCAGTGATCCAAAACGAAGGCTCCTGGAACCGCGCGGCGGCCATCGGTTTTCTGGGCCAAACCCGCGACCCGCGCCACGCCGCGCTCTACATCAGCCATTTCAAAGACCCCAGCGACCGCGTCGTGAACGCCGCCGCCAATGCCCTGGGCAAAAGTAAAAGTCCCGAGGCCTATGCCGCCCTGCTGCAACTGAAAGACAAGCCTTCCTGGAAAAACCAGAGCCTGATTTCGGCCCTCAACGGCTTGCGCGAACTCGGCGACCCGCGCGGCGCCGAGCTGGCCCTGGCAGCCCTGACCGATGCCCAGGCGGGTGCGCGCTGGACCCTGGCGACGCCCGTTTGGGACTACCGCATTGCCGCCGCCGAAACCCTGGTGGCCCTGGGCAAAGGCGCCGAGGGCTACCCCGTAGTGTGGGCGCGCTTCCAAAGCGCTATGGCCGACAACAACATCAACGACCTGTTCAGCAACGCCCTGCTGGCCGCTACCCTGGCCGATCCGCGCGGGCAGGAATTGTTTGAGCAATTGAAAAACCGGTGCCAAGACGACGCCAATGCGCTGAAGGCCGTGGAGCAATACGAAGCGCAGTTCAAAGCGGCCCTGCGTTAGACTGGCCCGCCGACAACTCGCGGATCGTTTGGCCCACATAGCGGAGGGCCGGCTCGTAGGTTTCTATGCCGTGCCCGACGTTGGGAAACACCCGGACGGCTTTCAGCGTGCCGATCTTTGCCTCTGCGTTGCGGATAGATTGTTCGTATGGAAACAACAGGTCCTTATCGCCTTCTATCAAATACGTATCCACGCGGACCTGCGACAACTGTTCGTCCATGTAGTAGGGTTTTTGCGTATTGTCCTGGTACCGGGTGATGGCAAACAATTCGTACGCCACGATCAGTTTTTCGGCGGCTGCCGAAAGTTGGTGGCTGGGTTTGCAAAAAACAGCCTGATCCAGAAATTTCTGCACGGTCCGGGGTTTGGGAAAAAGCAGGGGCAGCAGGTTGTAGTAGAGGTTTTTCAGGCGCAGGGAAAAGGGTTGCAGGCAGCCCGGATTCAGGAGAAAAGCCGCTTTTACTTTTTCCGGATGTACGATGCCGAGTTTCATCGCTATGAGTCCGCCAAACGAAGCGCCGGCGATGTAGGCCTGTTGGATATTGAGTTTGTCCAGCACCTCTGCGGCCCAGTGGCCGTAGTCCAAAGAGTGAATGTCCGGGGAATAGCCGTCGCTAAAATTGGGCAAGCCATTGGTTTCGACCAGGAAGATGCGGAGCGGATGGTCGAAGTGGTCGAGGCCTTGGTCAAAATCCCAGAACAGGGCCGTCGTGCGGGCGCCGGGGAAGATGACCAGGGTGTCGCGGCTGGGGTCGTCGGTATGCAGGCCCCAAACATGGGTTTCGCCGAGGGTCGTGTCCAGGGAGAAGCGCTGGTAGTTTCGGTTGTTGAGGCGTTCCAATTGTGCCACCCATTGTTCCAGCCAGGCCAGGTCTTGTTCCGGGTTTTTAAAAAAAGAATGTTTTCGAATATCCATGTTGGTGCAGGTTGCTTGTCGCTGCAAAGGAATTGGGTGGCCAAGTTCTGTGTTTTCCGCCAAGGCAGGGGTATGTTTTCCGCCAATCGTTTGCCGGCGCAGGCCAATGTTGCCGCCTGTTTGTCCGGCGGCGCACACCCGCTGTTCGAAAATGGACAGGCATTCGCCAAAACAGTTGTGTAAAACATTGGTTTTCAAAAGAATATTTCCGTGGCACAACAATTGGAGTAGTACCTTCCGGATGAACATTTTTACGGTCCGGGTGCAACTGGAAAGAGTTTGCGCGCCGCAGGCACGTTGAAATGGACTATTTTTCGACAAAAAAAGCGCCTCCTATGCTGTCCAATTTCCTGAAAATCGCCTTCCGCAAACTGGCCAAACACCGCAACTACACCTTGCTCAATGTATTGGGGCTCAGCCTGAGCGTGGGGTGCAGCCTCCTGATTTTTATCCTCATCCGCCACCACAGCAGCGTGGACACCTACCACACGAAGGCCTCCCGGATTGTGCGCATCGTGATGGACGTGAAAACGGAAACCCTGATGCCGTTTTCCGGGGTGCCGGCGCCCATGGCCCAGACCTTGCGCGAGGAGTGTTCGTTTGTGGAAAAAACCGCCATGCGCTCGGGCGAGGAAGAGGTGCTGATTAGCGTGCTCAATGCCGGCGGCAACAAGGACAAATACAAAGAGGAGCGCGAATTTGCCTGGATAGAGCCGGAATACCTCGATATTCTTGACCTGCCCCTCGTCGAGGGCGATGCGCGGGCCATAGCCGAGCCCCGTACGGTACTGATCGCGCAACACCTGGCGCAGAAATACTTCGGCGAAGCCGGGGCCATCGGCAAAACCCTGCGCCTGGACAATGAAATCGACCTGCGCGTGGTGGGTGTGCTGCGCGATTTGCCGGAAAACACCGACTACCCGCAGGAAATTCTTGCCTCCTGGGCTACCCTGAAAGCCGACCCGAAGTCCGCCAAAGGCACCGAGTCCTGGGGCGGAGCCCGGGGCGACAACTATTGTTTTGCGCTCCTGCAAACCGGGCATACCCTGGCTGAGATGGAGGCTTTTTTGCCGGCGTTCAACCAAAAACACCCCCACCCCGAGTTGAAGGGCCTGTTCACCTACAAAGCCAAAGCCCTCGCGGGCCTGCATTTCGACTCCGACTATGGCCGGGGCGTGGATAAAAAATTCCTCTGGGCCCTGGGCTGCATCGGCTTGTTCCTGCTGATCACGGCCTGCGTCAATTTTGTGAACATGGCCACCGCGCAGGCGCTCACCCGCGTGCGGGAGGTGGGCGTGCGCAAATCGCTGGGCAGCACCAATGGGCAGTTGTTCTGGCAATTTATGGCCGAAACCGGCCTGATCGTAGGCGCGTCGCTGCTCGCCGGCCTGGCCCTGGCCTGGGTGGCCCTGCCCTACCTGAATGCCTGGCTCGACACCCGGCTCCAGCCCGATGCGCCTATGCTGGCCGCGCTGGCGGTCTTTTCGCTGCTGCTGGGCGCGGTGCTGACCTTTTTGGCGGGTTTTTACCCGGGCCTGATGCAGGCGCGCTTCAACCCCGTGCTCTCGATGAAAGGCGCTACGGAAGTGCCACGCGGCGCAGGCGGCTTCCCCTTGCGGCGGGTACTGGTGACCACCCAGTTTGCCATTTCCCAGATCCTCATCATCGGCGCGACGGTCGTGACCGCCCAGATGCGCTACGCGCAGGAGGCCGACTGGGGTTTCCGGCCCGGTGCGGTGCTCACCCTGCCCATACCGAAAGCCAACAACATGAACAGCCTGCAACAGCAATTGTCGCAGTTGCCGGGTGTGCAAAGCGTGTCGCTGTGCTACCAACCGCCGGCCTCCGGCTCGAGCAACCAAACCGGCGTGCAGTACGACAGCCGTCCGGAGCCCGAGGCCTGGCTGGTGAACAACAAGCCCGCTGACGCGCAGTACGTCGAGACCTTTGGGCTCCAACTGGTGGCCGGCCGCAACCTGCAAGCCAGCGATACCCTGCGCGAATTTTTGGTGAACGAGACCTTTGTGAAAAAACTCAACCTGGCCTCGCCGGAGGAGGTACTGAACAAGACCATTGTTTTGGAAGGCAAAAAAATACCCATCGTCGGGGTGCTGCGCGATTTTCACAACTGGGAACTGGCGCAGCCCATTTCGGCGATCACGATCGGCAGCGGCAACAACCAGTACGCTACCTGTGCGGTGCAACTCCAGCCCGGCAATCCGGCCGCCGTGTTGCCGCAGGTCCGCGCTGTTTGGGAGACCCTGTACCCCGACCATTTCTACGAGCAGCGCTTCATGGACGAGCAGTTGGGCGAGTTTCTGGAAACGGAGATCATGCTCGCGCGCCTGGTGCGCACGGGCGCCGGCATCGCCATTTTGATCGGTTGCCTGGGTTTGTACGGCCTGGCGGCGTTCATGGTGTCGCGGAAGCGCAAGGAAGTGGGCATCCGGAAGACCCTGGGCGCCACGGTGCCGGGCATTTTGTGGTTGTTCGGCAAAGAGTACACCCGCCTGCTGCTGCTGGCCTTTGTGCTGGCGGCGCCGCTGGCCTGGTGGGCGATGGATGCCTGGTTGCAGGAGTATGCCTACCGGGTATCGCTGGGCGCGGGCATTTTTCTGGTGTCGCTGGGGGCTACGGCCTTGGTGGCGGTAGCCACGGTGGGGTTCCAAAGCGTGCGGGCGGCGCTGGCCAATCCGGTGGAGTCCTTGCGGAACGAGTGAGGCATAAAAATCCGGAGGGCGATATTTTTTGGGTTAATTTTGTAGCGCAGATTGGGCCGCACAAATACCGAACGTATGGAAAACGAATTGGCTGGACAATACCTCGAGTTGTGGGGGCGCGATGACGTAGATTGGCGCCTGCACCCGGATGTCAATATTCTGGTGGGAGAAAACGGGACCGGGAAGAGCACGATTTTGCAGTTGGCAGCGTCAGGGCTGACCAAGACTTTTCATTTATACAAGGAAGTGAAATTTAATGCGATAGAACTGGCCGTTGGTGGTTCAAATTACCAGGCTGTGTTACGCACCCACGTTGCACAATATGCTTGCGACCAAAATTGGCAGGGTTGAAGCGGGGTTCGACTTCGAAGGCTTCTTTGTCCAATATTCCGAAACGGTATATACCTGGCTGCTTGTCCAAGTGTATGCCCGGCAACAGCAGCAGCCTGCCCCACCGTTTTTTCCGACTCTGGAGAGACAACCACTTGTCCGGCCATTTGAATACCTGAATGCTATGCGGACGCAAATCGAACAGGAAATTAGTCAGGATTTGTTGCGGCTACACCCAACTCCAGCATTTCAAAACCTGGTAGTGCAATTGACACAATTGGGCCTTAGGCCACTAAGTTGCACCCCTAAAATCCGGCAATAAAGTTGTACCCTGGAATTGGACTGTGCAGGGGCAGCGCCCCGGAAGATTTGTAGTTAAGCAATACGAGGCGTGCTGGAGGTGCAGCGCACCGCAATAGGTTTCGGTGCGCTGCACCTACACGCCAATTATTGGTATCGGATTTTAGGCGTGCAACTTAGAGTCGCTCGGCCGGGGGGGAGGACTGAGGGCTAAAAAATGTACCACCGAAATAGCAACCCACGTATCTTGACCTTTATATGAAAAACTTCCTCTTTGCTCTGTTTTGCCTCACCCTGATGGCTGCCTGTAACTCAGGCGAAAAATCCGCCGCCACGGCAACCACTGCTCCTGCGCCGGCTATCCCGCCGGCCGTGCCGAAAGCCAAATTTGCGGTGCACTGTTTTGAACAACACCTGCCCGATAGTTCGGTGTTCAGCCTGCACTACACGGTGTACTACGAGACCATTGTAGGCATCCTCGACTATACGTTTACCGACAAGGACGGCGCCCACGGCACCTTCACGGGCACCCTGACGGACAACGTGATTTCAGCCACCTGGAATTACAGTATTGAAGGCTCCGAACAAACGGAAGAGATCCTGATCAAAATTGAGGGCGACAAAGCCTATCGGGGCTACGGCGAACTCCAGGAAGGCAAAGACGGCCACCTGACGCTGAAAGACCCGAGCCAGGTGAAATGGGAAGATGCGTTTACCCGCGTGCAGTGCGACTAATGCCTTTAAAAAAGCATTGATCCGGTAGTTCGATACAAGTGCCAAGCGGCGCTAATACCGGATGATCCGTTCTACAAAACGGCGTTCCTGCCGCTCGTCCAAGCCGATCACCAGGTATACGCCGGCTGCGAGGCTGCCCAAGTCGAGCACGGCCATGCCGTCCACAAAGGGAAGATCGAGGGACATGGCCAGGCGCCCGTCGGCGTGGTACACGAGCAGGGGCATGGCGCCTTCGAACGGCAGTTCGATCTGTACCGCGCAATCGGTTGGGTTGGGAAAAATCTGGAAAGCGGTGATGCTGTCGGGCGGTGGCGCCGGGGTGTTGAAATATTGTTCTGCAACATCCAGGGCTTGCTGGCCGATGGTCCGGCCGATCAGGCGCCCCGGGATATCGTCCATCGGCGGGTGGATGCCCCCATAGATTCGCGAGAGGCTGCACTGGTCGGAGGCGTCGCGGTAAGTGGCCCATTGCAGGGTGATATCGACGCTGGGTCCGTCTTCAAACACGAGGTATTCGTTTTGTTTGCAAAAAAATTGTCCCATGCCGCCCGGGAAATAGGGGTCGCCGGTGAAGGCGGTCAGCAACTCGGCGGCGGCCCGGCTGTAGGTGGAATGCCCGGAAATATAGCCGGCAAAGGGCGGCGTCACGAAGGTAGGCCGCTGGTAGGGCCACCAGTTGCTGGCCAGTATCCAACCGACGCCAGCCACGTCGTTTTTCGGGTTGCTGATGAACGCCGGCCCTTGCCAGGTTTTCAGTTTGATCTGGCCGATATTCATGCCAGCGGGCCCCTCCAGCGGGTCGCCGGCTTCTATTTGCTCGATATACCCGGGGATCAGGGGCAGGCCGGCCGGGTGGTAGCGGGGCTTGGCGGGCTCGCTGCTTTGGCCGCGCGCGGCCATGCCCCGGATGGCGGATACCGGCCGCACACTGTCGTAGTAGCCTTTGATGCCCCAAGCCGAAATGGCCGCATCGTGCATGGCGCCGCCCAGGGCAAAGTAGCCCTTCACGTCCCATTCCAAGGGATCGCAGAGAGGGCCGCTGCCGCGCACGCGGCGGACGAGGTCGGGCTGGTCGTTCACATAGTTCAGGATGGTAAACCAGTGCCCCGGCGGGGTTTCGGAACTGGGGCCGTCGGCCCAAAATTCGGCCAGCACCCGGGTGTAGTCGCCGCGTGGCACGATCTGCGGGGCATAGGGCAAGCCGGTTTTGGGGTTCAGGAGATGGCCCGGACTGTCGTCGCCGCCCTCGAACAGGTTGTAAAAATCGCGCAGGCCGGGGATGTCGGTGGGGTAGTTGGTGTTGTTGCCAATGCTGGCTGGCGAAATGTCGATGAGGACTCCGTCTTTGGGGTCGAGCAGGGCCGCCCAGATGGATACCAGCGCAAAATTCCATTTGTATTCGTCGGAAAGGCCGCCGGTGGCCGAGGTATCGAGGAGCGCCGGCGGGCCGGGGTCGTGGTACAGGCGGTAGTCGTGCCCGTCGCGCTGCCGGATGACGGCGTCGGCGGGCTGCAAAGAAAACGGCGCTACGTTGCCCCATTCCGGGCTCAGGAAGGCGGGTACTGCGTTGAGCGAGGTGTTGCCGCTTTGGTCCACAAACTGGGTAAATTGCAGGGGTTGCCAGCGGTTCAGGTCCAGGATCGCGGGGTTGCCGGGAGCGGCCACGAGCAGGGGCGGGTTGACGGGTTTGTAGTATTGGTTGGCGTATCCGTTGGCTTCGTTGGCGCCGTCTTGCAGTCCGTATTCGATGATGCACTGGGCGATGTAGTTGCCCATTTCAGCGGGGCTGCATTTGTAATTGACGGAGCGGTTGTTGCGGTTGTAGCCCAGTTCGTCCATCAACGCGTCTATTTCCTGGAAAAGTAGATTTTTGCCCGGCGAGCCTTGAAAGCGGTGTTGCAAAATGCGGTACACCGCAAAACTCATGGCTTCTTCCTGGGCTGCCCGGATGTCGGCTGGGGCGGGTACCTGGTGGTAAGAGCAGGTAAAGCCATGCACCGTTTTGCCCAGCAGATAGGTACTGGCAGCGGGGTTGTACACGGCCCAGGCGTCGTACATGGCCAGGGACGTGTGGAACAGGTTGCGGGCGTGCACGGTGGGCCGGGCAAGGTCGGTGCTGATGGCGCGCAACACTTTTTCATTCCAGCGACGGGCCACCGAGTGTTGGGCTTGCGCCAGTGTAGCCAGCAGGAAAAAAGCAGGGAGGAGGGTAACAATTCGTTTCATAGCAGGTGTACAGGTGCTGGGCGAAAAGGGCTTACCAATACGGTTCGATACAGAACTCAAAGATCGTTTTGGCTCCTGCCACTGCCAACAAGGAAATCAGGTATGCGTACAAATAATACAAATCGGTATCACTTGGGCAGCGAACGGAGGTACAGTTCTTCCACTTTTTTCCGCGCCCAGGGCGTCTTGCGCAAAAACTTCAGGCTGGACGAGATGCTGGGATCGCTTTTAAAGCAATTGATATCAATCTGGGCGGCCAGGCCTTCCCAGCGGTAGAGCGCCAGCAGTTCTTCCAGAATGGCTTGCAGCGTTTTGCCGTGCAGCGGATTGTTGGGTTGTTGTTCCATATGCGCCTCAAAGATAGGGGATAAATTCTTGTGCAGGCTGCCGGGAAGGGGTGCACGATTTTGCAGGAAAGCGGGTTATGTTTGTTTCACCAAGAGGAATCTTCATTTTCCAAAACATCCACCATGGATACCACAAAAATGGCCGTCGAACTCTTCAACCTGCGCGCCGGCGACTACCAGGACAAATACATGAACGTGGATCTCTACGCCGATTCGCTCGACCTGTTTTGTAGCAGTATCGAAAAGCAAGACCCTAATGTGCTCGAACTGGCCTGCGGCCCCGGCAACGTCACGGCCTATCTGTTGAACAGACGGCCCGATCTCCAAATCCTGGGCACCGACCTGGCGCCCAACATGATCGAACTGGCCCGGCAAAACAATCCCACCGCCACGTTTCAGGTGCTGGATGTCCGGGATGTCGGCCGCCAGGGCCAGCAATATGACGCCATCCTCTGCGGCTTTGGCCTGCCCTACCTCTCCAGGGAAGATGCCCTCCAATGGATCACTGACGCCGCCCGGGCCTTGCTCCCTGGAGGCGTCTTGTACTTCAGCACGATGGAGGATGATTACAGCAAATCGGGCATCCAGTACAGCAGCAAAGGCGAGCCCCTGTACATGTTTTTTCACCAGGCCGATTACCTTACAGCGGCTCTTCGGGAAAATGGGCTGACGCTCATCGACCTGCAACGCAAACAATACCCGGCTCCCAACGGCGGCACTACTACAGATTTGTTGGTCCTGGCCAGGAAATAAATTTATCTGTCAAATAATATAACTCCCTGTTTATGAAGTATTCAACCTTATTGTTATCGCTTTTTATCCTGAGCTCCGTTTTGCATGCCCAAAAACAAGATCATGTCTGGTTCATGGGCTATGGCGGCGGGGCTCAATCGCCGCCCGATGATGAATTTGGCAATATTATTTTTGATTTTAACCCCATCGACCGGCCGGACATCCAGGATGCGCAGGAATACGACATGAATTTTGACATCACCAACGCCAGTATTTGTGATCCTGCTGGCAATTTGTTGTTCTACACCAACGGCGAAGTCCTCTACAACCATCAACACCAACGTATGGAAAATGGCGATGGACTGGTAGAAGACCCGACGGGATACGGCTACTACATGGGGCAAGGCGCCCTGATCCTGAACAAACCGGGCAGCAGCCATCTATACTACCTGATTCATACGGAAAATTACCCATCGGCTGGTTTTGGCTGGAAATTGTTCCGCACCACCGTTGATATGTCGGCCAACAACGGCCTGGGGCGGGTGATTGAAAAGCGCCAGCTCCTGGTGCAGGACAGCCTTGCGTTTGGCCGGCTCGGCGCCGTCCGGCACGCAAACGGGAACGATTGGTGGTTTTTTATCAGAAAACTGGAAACCAACGTATTGTACAGAGGTCTTGTCCAAAAAACGGGCATCACGATCGATACCGTCAGTGTGGGCTTGCCGGTGAGTGAGGGCGGCGGGCAGGTGACGTTTTCGCCCGATGGGCGACATTATATTGTAGCGGATGATGTCAGTTTCACACAGCCTGCCGCTATTCATGTGTATGATGTTGACCGCTGTAGCGGCACTTTTTCGCAACAACGCACGCACTACATTGATGCCTCGCCCAATTATGGGATCGGCGTTGCCGTATCGCCTGACTCCCGGTATCTGTACGCGTTTCACACGACCGTGGCGTACCAGTATGACCTGGAGGCTGCTGACATCTTTTCTACTGAAGTGCTTATCGGTACCTTTGACGGGTTTGTATCCGGTTTATACGGTACTTATTTTTTATATGCACAAACGGCACCCGATGGACGAATCTATGTGAGCTCCTGGATCAGCACGTTTCACTGGCACCAGGTCCGATTTCCCACGCGAAACGGCCTGAACTGTATGTTTAGCCAGCATGATATTGAATTCCCGGTGTACATGAACGAAGGCCTCCCCAACCACCCCAACGTTCGCCTTGGCCCCATCGATGGCAGCGCCTGCGATACCGCAGGTTTGGACAACCATCCCCTGGCCAATTTTCGATGGGAACAAGAGGATACCAGCACCTTGCTGGACATTACCTTCACCGACCTGTCTGCCTACGCGCCGACGAGTTGGCACTGGGATTTTGGCGACGGCACGAGCAGCCAGGACACCAGCCCTTTCCATACCTATGCCCAACAGGGGCTGTACAGCGTTTGTCTGGTGGTCAGTAATGCCAACAGTGCCGATACCTTGTGCCGGCTGGTGAACATTGGCGTCAGCAGCACCAATGACGGCCAAAGCGATCCTTTTGCAGTGCTCGCCTTTCCCAATCCTTTTTCCTCCACGGTGCATTTCGGCCTGGAGGGCCTGGATTTTGTTCGGGCACAGGTACAGGTATTTGACCCGTCCGGCACAAGGGTTGCGACCCAAGCCTGGTCGGGCCGGCACTTGAACTGGGATTTATCCGGATTGCGCCCCGGTTTGTATTTTTATGAAATAAAAACCGACAGGGGCGTCTCCAAAGTGGGTAAACTCATCAAGCAATAAGCGCGTCGAGCGGCTGCACCGAAAACAAACGATTACCCCTCATCCACCAGCCGAACCATGCAGCGGACATCTGTTTCGTTCAGGTACACTTCCACGCAGGCGCCCTGCGGATCGATGCGCGGGTGCGCGAGCAACTGCCCGAAGGCCTGGCCAATGGCGGGGATGTCATCCATGTAATTCGGAATGAGCAGGCTGATGTATTCCCCTTTTTTCAACAGCCAGGGCTCGCAACCCAGGGTGCTGGCTTCGCCGGCCTGCAGGGCATTGGCTGCGGCTTTGTAGCGGATTTCGCCGGCCACCGGCCAGGAAACCCCAAAGTATTGCCGCGCTCCGCGGCCGTCGAGCAGGCGGTGGAGTTGCTGGTGCGCAGCCAGGACGCCGGCGGGAAACGACTTCGCTTCGACGCAGAGGAGCGGCATGTCGTGTTCTACAAAATAGGGCTCCATCGCTCAGGTATTGGACTCGGACAGTTGTTTGACGATTTGTAAGGCCTGTTCCCAGGTTTTGGTAAA
>JADLDL010000162.1 GCA_020846655.1 Saprospiraceae bacterium
ACTAAATGATGGTTTAGTTTGGCTCTACTTTGATAAAATTTGGCCAAGAAGACGAAAGAAATGCTTAAGTAACTGATAATCATATATTTGAAGTGAATCTCAAACCTTTATGGCGGACGGCAACCTTCTAACCCTCCAACCTTCCAACCCTCTAACCCTCGACGATGAGAATTGTATTTTTTTTGGTGCAGAAAGAGTTTTTGCAGATTTTCCGCAACAAATTCATGTTGCCGATGCTGCTGGTGATGCCGGTGGTGCAGACGGTTTTGTTGTCGTTTGCGGCCAACTATGAAATCAAAAACCTGTCGCTGGGCGTGGTGGACCACGATTTGTCGCCGCTGTCGCGGCAATTGGTGGCCAAGTTTGGCGCCTCGGGCTATTTCAAGGTGCAGGGTATCTCGTTTTCGGCCAAAGCAGCCGACGAAGATCTGGCTCGCGACCGCACCGACCTGATCCTCGAAATCCCGCCGCATTTCGAGCGCGACCTTGTGCGCGAGGGCAACGCCGCCGTGTCGATCACCGCCAATGCCATCAACGCGACCAAGGCCGGCCTGGGGCTGGGCTATGCCAACGGCATGGTGCGCGATTTCAACCAGTCGCTCGCTGGCAGCGGGCTGCGGGCTGCCGGCATCGATGTGACGTACAGCAACTGGTACAACCCCCGGCTCGACTACAAAACCTTCATGGGACCCGGTATCCTGGGCGAGATCATTGCCCTGATCATTTGTTTCCTGACGGCCCTCAACATCGTGCGCGAGCGCGAGGTGGGCACCATCGAGCAACTGAACGTGACCCCCATCAAAAAGTGGCAGTTTATCCTGGGCAAACTTCTCCCCTTCTGGATGATCTCGCTGGTCATGATGACGGTTGGCCTTACCGTCGGCTGGCTCATTTTCCGGATTCCCATGCTCGGCGATTTGCGGCTCGTCTTTCTCTACACCCTCGTATTCGCCCCCTGTATGCTCGGCCTGGGCTTTCTGATCTCCAATTTTGCCGAATCGCAGCAGCAAGCCATGTTCACCGCCTGGTTTTTCCTCATTATTTTTATCCTCATGTGCGGTTTGTTTACACCCACCGACAGCATGCCTCAATGGGCGCAATACCTCAATATGCTCAACCCGGTGAAATATTTCGTGGAATTTATGCGGTTGGTGCTGCTCAAAGGGGCCGGCTTTGCCGATATCCGGCAAAACTTTTTCACCGTGCTGGGTTATGCCGCAGTGGTCAACGGCCTGGCGGTGTGGAGCTACCGCAAACGGGCGTAGGCCAGGGTTGGTTTACTGGTTGTGCAGGGCTTATCTTGGCTGCTCAATGCACAAAATAGCCAGCCCAATGCGCGTATTATTTTTGTTTAGTTTCTTCTTGTTGCTCGGCCACACGGCGCTGGCGCAAGTACCCAAAGTGTCGGCCGGTACGATTCGGCGCTTCGAGCAATTTCCATCGAAATGGGTGGATGCCCGTACGGTGGACGTGTGGTTGCCGCCGGATTACGATGCGCGAAAAAAATATGCCGTGCTGTACATGCACGACGGCCAATCGCTGTTCGATTCGACCATCACCTGGAACCACCAGGAATGGGGCGTCGACGAAACCCTCAGCCAACTGCTGGGAGATAAGCAGATCCGGGACTGCATCGTGGTGGGCGTGTGGAACATCAGTTCGCTGCGCTGGAAGGAGTATATGCCGCAAAAAGCGATGCGCTACCTGCGGGACGACGATAAAAAACTGCTGGAAAAGGACGTCGAGGCCCTGTTTGGGAAAGGAGTGTGGGAGCAGGGTGTCTTGTCGGACCGCTACCTGAAATTTTTGGTTCAGGAACTCAAGCCGTTCATCGACAAGACGTTTTCCACCCGGAAGGGCAGGAAACACACCTTTGTGGCGGGTTCCAGCATGGGTGGCCTGATTTCGATGTATGCCATTTGTGAGTACCCGAAGGTGTTCGGCGGGGCGGCCTGCTTGTCGACCCACTGGGTGGGTATTTTCAAGGCCGACAACAATCCGCTGCCGGCTGCGGTGCTGGGCTACCTGCGCGATCACCTGCCGGCGCCCAGGACGCACCGCCTGTATTTTGACTACGGTACAGCCACCCTGGATGCGCTGTATCCGCCTTTTCAAAAGCAAGCCGATGTATTGCTGGCAGCCCGCGGCTTTTCGTCCAACAACTGGGTTACCCGGGCATTTGAAGGCGAAGACCATTCCGAAAAGGCCTGGGCCCGGCGGCTGAACATTCCTGTTTTGTTTTTGCTGAAAAAGGATTGACCGTACCGGGCACAAAAAAAGCGGCCGCTTCCCGGAAGGGGAAACGGCCGCTTTTTTTTGCGTATTTACAATTACTTCTGTTCAACCTTGGCTTTGGCAGCGCAGCAGGCTTTGCCTTCTTTACCAGCGCCGCAGGCTTTGGCTTCGCTCGGGCTGCAGGATTTGCCTTCGCCGGAAGCAGCACAGGCTTTTTTCGTGAGGCCGGCTTTGTCGTCGTTGGAAATCGACTTCGGTGCTACGTTCACGAAGGTATTGCTGGCTTCGTCAAACTGAACACTTACGAATTTTACATTGCCTTGGGCATCGGCTTCTTTGCGTACGTACGACAGCGTACCGTCGTCGGCCATGCGTTTTTCAATATTGGCATCTACCGAAGCGGCTTTGGAAGCCTTGGAAGCGCAGCAGGATTTGCCGGCAGCCTGGCAGGATTGAGCGTTGGCAGCAGCCACACCCAAAACGAAGAAGAACGACAGAAGGAAAAGTCCTTTTTTCATGATCGGAAACAACTTTTGTGAATCAAGTTAAAGTCTAAAAGCGGCTTCAAAAGTACGCATATCGACGGAATTTCCAATTTCATTTTGTAAATCTTAACATAGTCCATTTCGGTCAATTCAACTACTTTCGCCGGAAAATGAACGGATACGGACCATGTCAAAGCAAAAACTATCCAAACCTCTTCCGCAAACTGTTCGATACACCAAATCGGCAACTACTCCACCCAAAGCAACTGCGCCGGCCACGTCGCTGATCGCCCGCCCGCCACTCTGGGTGGGCCTGCTGGCCGCTGCACTGGGTTTCGCACTGTATATCAACACGTTCGGCCATTTGTATTGTTTGGATGACTATTCTGTCATCAAAGAAAACTGGGTCACCAAAGGCGGACTTAAGAACCTGTGGCTCATGTTTTCGACCGAGTACCGCTACGGGGCCTGGAACAGTCCCGGCTCGCTGTACCGGCCCCTCTCGCTGGTCATTTTTTCGCTGCAATGGCAGCTCTCGCCCGACAACCCGATGGTGGGCCACGTGATGAACGCCCTGGTATACGGCCTTACCGGCTGGCTGCTGTGGGTCACCTGGTGGCGCATCTTGGTAGGCTATCCGCCGATTTTACCGGCCCTGATCACCTTGTTTTTCATTGCGCACCCGGTACACACCGAGGTGGTGGCCAACATTAAGAGCCTCGATGAAATGCTGTCGCTGCTGTTCGGCACCCTGTCGTTGAACTGCATTTGGCGGTATATGGACCGAAACCAAACGAAATGGCTGACCTGGGGGGTGATTTCGTACGCGCTGGCCTTGTTTTCCAAAGAAAGTTCGATTACGTACCTGGCCATTTTCCCCCTCACGATTTGGTTTTTTACCAATAAAAGCCTGTCGCAAATTCTGCGTATTTCCGCGCCGTTCCTCATTCCCGCAGGTTTGTTTTTGCTCATCCGGCACCAGGTGCTGGCCGCCCAACCCTATGCGGAAGTGTATTCGGCGCTCGACAATTTTATCGTAGGGGCCAAAGATTCCGCCTCGCGGTTGGCCTCGGCCTTTATGATGTGCGGCCGCTACCTGTGGGTCATGCTGGTGCCACATCCGCTCATCAGCGATCTGGGGTATCCGCAAATGAAGCCCGTGCCGTTCAGCGACTGGCGTGCGCTGGCTGGCTTCTTCCTGTATGCCGGCATGTTTGTTTGGGCGATCACTCAGTTGGGCAAAAAACACTTTTTGGCATACGCCATCCTGGTCTACCTGATTTCGTTTTCGCTGTTCAGCAACGTACTGATCACCATCGGTACTTCCTACGGCGAACGGGTACTGTACACCCCCTCGCTGGGTTTTGCCATGGCGCTGGCCTGGCTGCTGGTGACCCTGGCGCGCGTCAAGCCACAGGAAGGCGTGCCCCTGGCCGATCAGATCACCAAACCCGGTCCGCAAGGCACAGTGCTCTGGGCGGTTTCTATTGTTATTTTGCTGGCCTACAGCGCAAAAACCATCGAGCGCAATCCGGCCTGGTACGACAGTTTTGCCCTGTACAAATCCGACGTGCCGAACTCGCCCAATTGCGCCAAACTGCGCTACCACATCGGTATAGAAACGACCAAAGAAGGCGTCAACGAAGACCTCGGCGTGGTCAAAGACAGCAGTTGGGTAAAAAAAGGCATCGCATCGTACACCAAGGCGATCGAATTATTCCCCGAATACCACGACGCCTACGGAAGCCGTGGCCTGGCGTATTTCCGCCTGGGCCAATACGACAGCGCTTTTGTAGACTACAAAAAAGCCCTGAAATTCCGGCCCAACGACGACAAGGTGCTGTCCAACCTCGGCTTTATCTATTTCCTCCGCAGCCAGTTGGACTCTGCCGAAACCGTGTATAAAAAATCGGTGGCCCTCAACCCCCGCTTTATCGATGCCCGCCGCAACCTCGGCGCCGTGCTGGCCATGAAAAAGCAGTTTCCGCAAGCCATCGAACAATGGCAGGAAGGCCTCAAATACGAACCTGACAACGCCACTCTGCTCCAGTACATCTGCTCCGCCTACCGCGACATGGGCCAACCTGCCCAAGCACAACCCTGGCTCGACCGCGCCAGCGCTGCCGCTGCCGCCGCCAAGAAAAAAACTAAATAAATGTGGCCAATGTGATCAATGTGGCCAATGTGGTGGAATGAAAAAAAATTAAAAAATTTTTGAATTGAATCAATTCCATCACATTGGCCACATTGATCACATTGGCCACATTTATTTATAAAATTGCTCTGTTGCGGCGGAGTTCCTCGCGGATATCGGGTTTGATGCGGTCGGCGGCTTGGGAGAGGAGATCTTCGTCGTGGGGGAAGGGTAGTGGGCGGTTGCCGATGCGGCGGCGGGAGTCGTCGCTGAGGGCCCGCTGGTCGCCGGTAAAGGTGGAGGCGTAGTTTTCAAACAACACTTCCGTACCGATATCGCACACGTCGAGGCAGTTGTTCCGGTCGGCGTCGTACACTTCCAGGCTACCGGTCAGGCGGGCGGCTTTGGACTGGAAAACTTCCAGCACCCGGGCTTGCACCCGCACGTAGCGGTCCACTTTGATGTCGTTGCCGGAGCTGTCTTTTTTGACATTGCCTTTGCCGTCGAGCACGTATTCCCAGCCGTCTTTGATTTCCTTTTCGTCCACGTAGCTGCGTTCATTCACCCGTTCGGGGCTGATGTCCACCTGTCGGATGTTGAACACCACGCGGTAGTCGATGGCTTGGCTAGGTTCGGGTTTGAAATGAAACACCTTCCATTCGCTGTCCAGTTCGTAGCTGCCGATGGCCAGCACGCGGTCGTTAAAATCGCGGGGCAGCAGTTTGTTGCTTTGGTTTTTGATTTCAAACAGGATATGGGTGGTACCCAGGCTGCGGGCTTCGCGCTGGAGCTGGTCGCTGTTTTTGTAGGTGTTGAAGTAGCGTTGTTTCAGGTCGGCCAATACGGAGTAGGCTTCGCGGGCAGCGCGGCGGTCGCCGCGGTCGGCTTGCGAAAGCAGGTCTTCGGCTTTGTTGTACAAGAAATCGGCGGCTTTTTGCCGGCTTTCGCTTTCCAGTTTTTCGATGCTGACGAATTCAAATTTCGCGCGGTAGCCGTCTTTGGACACCAGGGGCATCAGCGGGGCCACCTTGTTTTGCCGCTCGCGGATCTGGCGGTGGATCTTGTTTACCTTCTCCCAGTTCTCGGGGCGGTTTTCATCGGCCAGGTGGTTGGCAATGAGCAGGTCGCGCTGCTGCGCACGCTGAAAAGCGAGTTCGAGGCCTTGTACCAGTTCGGTTTTCTTTTTGGTTTTGCCCCGGAGTTTGGACACGCAATAGGAAATGGCTTGGTCGTAGTCGCCACTTTCCACTAATTTTTGAGCGGTATGGCAGGCCGTTAACAGGAGGCTCAACACGATAAACAGGGCGGAAAAACGGATGCGGGCAATCATGGCTTTCGTCTTTTTTAAAGTATGACCGAAAGGTGCGCCCCTGCGATGCAATCCCGCTTTTAAAAGATGTTATGGCTTTCAGAAAATTTGTTAAAAAATTGAATGGCCTGCAAAGACCTGTCAATGAAGTGTAAACGTTCTTTGCACTTGAAAAAAACAGGACATGGAAAAGATCACTGAAAGCGCCTCCAAGTACCGGCACCTCGAAAAAATGTCAGTGCAGGAACTGCTCACCCACATCAATGCCGAAGACCGGACGGTGCCGCTGGCCGTCGAAAAAGCCATTCCCCAAATTGAAGCCCTGGTGATGGCCATCGTACCCCAAATGCGCGAGGGCGGCCGGCTGTTCTACATCGGCGCCGGCACCAGCGGGCGCCTGGGCATCCTCGACGCTTCCGAAATACCGCCCACCTATGGCGCCCCGCCCGATTGGGTGGTGGGCCTCATCGCCGGCGGCGACGGCGCCATCCGCAAAGCCGTGGAAGGCGCCGAAGACAGCACCACCCAAGCCTGGGAAGACCTCCTGCCCTACCAATTGGACGAGCGGGACGTGCTTGTCGGGATCGCCGCCTCCGGTACTACGCCCTACGTGATCCACGGCCTGCGGCGCTGCCGCGAACAAGGCATCCGCACCGCCTGCATCACCTGCAACCCCGGAGCCCCCCTCCTGGCCGAAGCCGATTTCCCCATCCTGGTGGTGACCGGCCCCGAATTTGTGACCGGCAGCACGCGCATGAAAGCCGGTACGGCCCAAAAACTGGTGCTCAACATGATTTCCACCGCGGTGATGATTCAACTCGGACGGGTGCAAGACAACAAAATGGTGGACATGCAACTCAGCAACGTCAAACTGGTGGACCGCGGCGCCCAAATGGTGGTGCAGGCCACCGGGCTGGCCTATACGGCGGCTCGGGAACTGTTGCTGCAACACGGCAGCGTGCGCGAGGCCGTACGGGCTTTTTCCGGGCAGTAGTAGTTATACCTTAAAATCCAGCATAAACCGCTTCACCTCGGCTTGAAACTCCGGCTCATCGTTGTCGCAAAACTCCACCTCCACGGGTAGCACCCAAACGGGTAGTTCGTTTTTCCACAAAAAGCCCTGGTGCAGTTCGAGGCGGGTGGCATCTTTTTCGGTGGTCAGGATAATTTTTCGCTGACTGGGCATCGCATCCAGGCGGCGAAGCACCGTGTTGAGGTCGGCTTCGTCAAAATAATGGTGGTCGGAATATTCGAGCGCCTGCACCGAATGGACCGTGCCCGACAAATACTGCAACAGGTACTCGGTGTTGGCAATGGCGCTCACCAGCAGCACGTCCGTTTGCAAATCGAGGGGCCTGCGGACGTCGGGGCGCAGCAAGTCGTAGGGCAGGCCGTAGCGGTAGCGGGAGAAAAACACCTTTTGCCTCGGGTAGGGGTCTATTTCGCGCAACATATCGACCCGTTGCCGGGCACCGAAATCGGGCGGGCATTTGGTGACGATGATCACGTCGGCGCGGCGGTATTCGAAGCGGCCCTCGCGCAGCCGGCCGGCCGGCAAAAGCCAGTCGCGGGTAAAGGGCCGGTTGAACTCCGTCAGCAAAATATTCAAACCCGGCGTCACCGCCAGGTGCTGAAAGGCATCGTCGAGCAGCACACATTGGGTTTCGGGGTTGCGTTTCACCAACTCGGGCACGCCGAGGGCGCGGCTTTCGCTGACGCTGATCGCAATGTCGGGAAACTTGCGCTTGAACTGCAAGGGCTCATCGCCCGCCTGCTCTACCGTATCGATGACGCTCACCGGCCGGTACCCTTCCGTTTTGCGGCCATAACCCCGGCTCAACACGGCCACCTGGATATGCTGGTCCAGCCAGCGCAAGAGGTATTCGATATGCGGGCTTTTGCCAGCGCCACCCACCGAGAGATTGCCCACCGAAATCACCGGCAGGTTGAAGCGGACGCTGCGCAACAACCCGATGCGGTACAAGAGGTTGCGCAAGCCTACGCCCAGGCCGTAGAGCAAGGCCAGCGGGAGCAGCAAAATGCGTATGAAAATATCATCAGACATCGTACGAACAAAATAAAAAAAGCCCCGAGGGTATCGCTCCCCCGGGACTTTTGTGGTACCTCCCAGAATCGAACTGGGGACACATGGATTTTCAGTCCATTGCTCTACCAGCTGAGCTAAGGCACCAAGCTGTTTTCTAAAGCGGGGCAAAGATAACGGCACTTTTCCCACATTCGGAACTCCCGGGCACAATTTTTTTCAAGGTTCTCCGATTTATAACAGAAAAACGCTCCATCCTGTTTTACTTTCGCCTTCCTATGGGCCAACTATTTGCCAACATTCTTGCTCTCCCCTTTGTCGCCGGCGCCTTATTGTTCTTGTACCTCACCTGGACCCACGACATCGACCTGGCGCCCTGGATGATCCCCTTCGTCCTCATGGCGGCAGTTATTTACATTTTTAGCCCCCAAATCAATTGGTGGTGGTATAGCCGCCGACCACCCGAACTACCCGATGGCCTGCGCCAACTACTCGAGCGCTTCTCCGGTTTTTACCGGCGGCTGGATACTGCGGGCAAAAAGAAATTCCGGGACCGGGTTGCGCTCTACACGATGGCTACCGACTGGACGCCCACGGCCTGGCCCGAAGACGTGTTGCCCCCCGACGTACAATTCGTGCTCGCCACCCAAGCCGTGACGCTCACGTTCCACCGCCCCGAATTTTTGCTGGAAAAATTTGAAAAAATAATTGTCTACCCCTTTCCTTTCCCTTCTCCGGAATATCAGTTTGCCCACGCCTCCGAACTGTTCGAGCCCGATGGATGCCTGCTGTTTTCGGCCGAACAGGTGATGAAAGCCTTCGTCGAGCCGGCTGCCTGGTACAACGTGGGCTTGCACGAATTTGCCAAAGCCTACGCGCTGAGTTACCCCGCCGACGCCTTCCCCGACCTGAGCGAACCGGAGGCCTGGCAGCACCTGGAAACCATCAGCGGTATGTCGCGCGATCATGTGGAAGCCGTCATTGGCTTGGCCGGCGTAGAGCCCCTGCCGGTGGCCATTCACCATTATTTTACCTTCCCGCAGCGGTTTAAGGACGTATGGCCGGAAAAAGCCGCCGCCCTCGAACGGGTATTTGCCTGAGCCACAACTATGCTGATCCATACCCGGGGTATTGTTTTTCGCAGCCTGAAATACGGCGAAACCAGTGTGATCGCCGATATTTTTACCGAAGAAAAAGGCCTGCGCTCCTTTATCGGCGGCGGCGTGCGCACGGCCAAAGCCCGCATGCCCTACGGACTTTTTCAGCCGATGATGGTCGTCGACATGATCGCCTATTTCCGGGAAGAAGACGCACACCTCAACCGCCTGCGCGAATTGCGCGCTGCCGAGGTGTTCAGCGGCATCCCTTTCGACATCCGGCGCGGGGCCGTCGCCATGTTTATGGCCGAAATTTGCCGGAAAAGTATCCACCCCGGCGAAGAAAACCCCGAACTGTTCGAGTTTCTGCTCCAAACCCTTCGGCGACTCGACTCCGCCACAGAGCCCATCGCCAACCTGCACCTGCATTTCCTGCTCCAACTTTCGGGGCACCTGGGTTTTCAGCCTCAAAATGAACTGGAGGGTGAAGTGTTTTTCGACCTGAAAGAAGGGGTGTTCGAGTCCGTACCGCCGCTGCACTCGCTGTACCTGGAGCCGCAGCAGGCAATGCCCTTGCTGGAACTGATGCATATTCCACTGGAAAATTGCCACGAAGTGCAATTGACCCGGGCAGAGCGCAAAAGTTTGCTCAACGCCTTGCTGCAGTTTTACCAGCTGCATGTGCCGGGTTTCTCCGAAATGAACACCCCTGACATCCTGGAAATGGTGCTGGAATGACCTGGCCGACGTTATAAATTTTCCAGGAGCGCCACGACTTCCGCTTTTTTGCGCAGCGAAACCGGCGCGATTTCTCCGTTTTTCAACTTCAGGTAGCCGCCGTCTTTTTTCACGTACTCCCGGATGTAGGCCAGGTTGAGCAGGTGCGACTGGTGTACCCGCACAAACTGATGCTGGCTGAGCAATTGTTCGAATTGCTTGAGCGTACGTGTCACAAAAACCTTTTCGCCAGAGGCCAGCACAAACCAGGTATTGTTGCCGTCGGCTTCGCAACGCACAATCTGGTTGATGTCGACCACCACAATCCGCTCCTGGGTATGCAGCGAAATCCGCGTCGGCAAATGCTCGGGACGCCGGATGGTCTCTTTGAGCAGGTCCAGGCTTTCGGCAGGGTGAGCCAATTGGGTACGGACGCGCGCCACAGCAGCCTGTAGTTGGGTCGGGTCTACGGGCTTCAGCAAATAATCCACCGCCGCAAACCGAAAAGCCCGCACGGCGTATTCGTCGGACGCCGTAACAAAAATGATACGGGCCGACAAGTTGGGAAAGATCTCCAGGAGGTCGAAACCCGTGCCGTCGCCCAGCAGAATATCGAGAAAAAGTACGTCCGGCACCTGTTGGCGCAGTTGCTTGGCGGCTTCCACCACGCTGTGCGCCGTCCCCATGATCTGGATGTCAGGACAATATTCGGCCAGGTCGTTTTGCAGCACTTGCAAGGCCTGGGGCATATCTTCGACGAGTAAAGCACTCAGTTTGCTCATAGCGTAGGTGTTGGAATGGGGTCAAAATTTCAGGTCTACGGGCAATTGGACCAGCACCCGCGTGCCGGCAATTTCTCCCTTTTCATCCAAAATATCGCTCATTTCCAGCGACGTGTAGTTTTTTCCGCCCCGCAAAGCCTCCAGGCGCTCCTGGGTGACCTGTAAAGCCGCCGATTGGTGGCCGGGTTTTTTCTCTTCCCGGAGCCGGGCCGCGCGTTCGCGCCCAATCCCGTTGTCGCAAATTTCACACTGCAACAACTCCCCCTTCAACTGAAAGCGGATTGAAATATTGCCCGGATAGGGCAGCGGCGACACCCCGTGCACCACCGCGTTTTCGACAAAAGGCTGAAGCAACATGGGCGGGATATCCAGTTCCTCGGCGTCGATGCCCGGTGGTAGTTCGATGTCGAAATTAAATTTTTGCCGGTGGCAAAACTGCTCGATGCGCAGGTATTGCTCCAGGGTATTGACCTCCTCCTGAAGGCTAATGGTTTGCCGCCGCGAATTGGCCAAAATGCCGCGCATGAGTTGGGCAAAATGGTTGATTTCCTGCCGGGCCTGCGGGTATTCCTGTTCGGTAATCAGCGCCTGAATACTGGTGAGGGCATTGAAAATAAAATGCGGGTTCATTTGCAATTGCAAGGCCTTTTGCTCCAGTTGCAACAAGCGGTTCTCCACCTCCAGTTTTTCCCGCCGCGCCTGTTCGCTCGACCGGATGCGCCGCACCCAGCCCAGGGCCAGGAGCGCCACCAGCCCAACCAGGCCCAGGCCCGCCAACACCTGAAACCACCACAAGCGCCAAAGGGGCTCCCGAACCACAAAGGCAGCCCGGATCGGGGCGCTGAAGGTCTCGCCGTCGGCACTGGCTTGCACCAGAAACGCATATTGCCCTGGCGCCAGGTTGGCGTAGTTGACCTGCGTTTGGGTCGACAGGGGCGACCATTCCGTTTCGGCGCCCTCCAGCCGCCAGCGGTAGCGGAGACCGTCGGGGTTGCTCAGGTCCACCGCCCGAAAGGCAAAACTGAGGTGGTTTTGGGCATGCGGCAGTCGAAGCCCCTCGCGCAAGCCGCCGTCGGCCTGCAACCAACCGGCATAGGCCGTTTCGGACAGCGGTTTGTAAAACAAGGAGATCGTTTCAAAATGAATCAGCGGGGCCGACACCGTCGTTTGTTCCCGCATCGGCACATAGCGCGTGAGGCCGTTCATGGTTCCAAACCACAGGTAGCCGGCATGGTCCTCCAGCACGGCATCCTGGCACGTCTCGATGCCCAGGAAACCTTCGTTTTTTCCAAAATGCTGCAACTCAGCGACGCTCAGTTCGCGGGCGCCAAAAACCAGTTTGTCCACCCCGGTTTCGCTACCTGCCCACAGGTTGCCGGCAGCATCGAATTTCAACAAATAAATATTGGGCGAAGAACTTCGGAGCGAGGGGTCGATCGGCTGAAAATACGGCTTGGCATCGGTGGGCATTGCCCAAAAAATACCGCCACCTTTGGTGCCTGCCCAGATCCGTCCGTTGCGGTCGAAAGCCAGGGCCCGCACCGGAAGGTCCGGCAGACCGTGTTTTTGGTCAAATATTTTTCCGATTTGACCATTTTTTAAAAAACCAATTTGCCCGCTCTGGGTGCCAAACCAGATATTCCCCTTCGCGTCGGCGATCAGGGCCTGCACTTGGGCATCGGGCAAACCTTCGCGCTGGCCAAAATTGGTGAGGGCAAACAAGCCATCGGCATTGAGCCTGGCGCGCACGATGCCGCCCGTCAGCAAGGCAATCCACATGGCCCCGTCCGGGCCGGCGATTATTTTTTGGACCAAATCGCCCGGCAGGCCGTTCTGGCGGTTGAGCCGGTGCATCCGCGCCGAGTCAAAAACGACCACCCCTTTGCCTTCGGTACCCACCCAAAGATTGCCCTGGGGGTCTTCTGCAATGGTTTTGCACTTGACGCGGAGGTAGCCACTGTCGCGGGTGAACGGGTGAAAACCCGCCGAATCGAGCACCTGAAGACCGTTTTGCGAAACGCCGATCCACAGCCGCCCCTGCCGGTCTTCGTGCAGGGCATAGACCCGGTTGCCGCCCAGGCCCTTGGACTGGTCGTAGTGTCGGAAGGGTTGCCGCGACAGCCGCGCCAAGCCGCCGCCGGAAGTGCCCGCCCACAGTTGGCCGCCGGGCTCGCGCCAAAGGCAACGCACGTACTGGTGCGGCAAGCCGTCTTTTTCGGTCAACTGCAGCAGTGTAGAATCCGAAAAACGGTACCGGAGCAGGCCCTCTGTGGTGGTGCCGATCCAGATCTGGCCGTTTCCATCCGCTTGCAGGCAGGTCGGGTTGGCCAGCAGCGGGTCGCGCAGCACGCGGAGCAAGGTTTGTTTTTTTTCATCCAACACACTCAGGCCGCCCAGCGAGGCCACCCAAATCCGCTGCTTTTCGTCGAGCGCCAGGGCCCAAACGGCATTGCCGGCCAGGCCATTTTTTTCGCTGAAACGAGTTGTTTTTGAGCCAAATTGCCACAAGCCGCGGTTGGTACCCACCCACACGCCGCTGGCGCTGGGCAAAATAGCCGTCACCACCAGCGCAGCCCCTGCATTGGGGATCGGCACCGGGTAGGCTTCCGTCGACGACAGGGCACAGGCAAACAAGCCTCGGTCAGTGCCGATCCAGATCGTATTTTCCTGCACCCGCGCCAGCGCATACACCTCCACGGCGGCATCAGAGCCTGCCAGCCGAATGGTTTCAAAACGCCGGCCATCGAAGCGGCACAGCCCCCGGTTGGTGCCGACCCACAGGCGTTGCTGCCCCTCGTCGAGCAGGGCGCCTACGTAGTTGGAGGGCAAGCCGGCAGAAAATTGTTCGAACTGCTCGCCGTCGAACCGGCTCAAGCCTCCTCCCTGCGTGCCCAGCCAGAGGTGGCCCCGGCTGTCCGGACACATGGCAAACACCTGCGACTGCGGCAGGCCGTCGGCCAGCGAGTAATTGACAAAATTGAAGGGCTGGGCATGCAGGATTCCGGCACACAGGAGCAAGGCCATACCAAGCCGCGCCCGGAAAACCAAGCGCGGCATTTTTGTTCTGTTCGCTAAAAACCTGTTCAGTACACGCATGATGGTTCAACTGAGGACTGGATATTTTTCGAAAATCACAAGGTCATTTGCCGCAGTCCGGAAACAACCAAAGATACTATCCGGCGCCACACTCACCACAAGAATGCAAGACCTTGTTGGGAAAATTGCGCTGCCGCAAAAAAATGGTCTTTCGGCGCCGAAACACCGGGCAATACGCTGCGCAACACACAACAAGCCGTCGTCTGGCCTTCCAGCACAATAGCCGGCTCGGACAAGCCTTCGCCTACCGGCACATTGGCTTCGCGAAACGACCAGCGGAACCGCTCGGCCGGCAAGCCCAACCGGCCGAGGGCGGCCTGCAATTCGGCTTGGCCAGCCAGCCATCGGGTTTGGTCTTCCGGCGTCCGCAGTGCAGGCCGGGAGGCGCTGTCGGGGTAACTCACGATCCAGCGGACCGGCACCACCACTGGTCGCCAGTAGGCGTCGCCCGGCCAGCGGGGCCGTCGGCGGTGCAGGGCATCGGTCCAGTTAAGGTCGTTTTTCGGGTATTTATTAGCCAGCCGTTGCGCCAAAATACTATCGGACGGGCGCTGGTACGTGGGGTAACTGACGTACCAGTACTCGGCCTGGTGTTGGCCTATGCCGGTCTCTTCCTGTTCGTAAATATTGAACAGGCGGCTCGACACTACTTTTGGGCAGTGCCCGTCGGCGCCACCCAGGGTAGCGCTGAGGGCCAGTAGCAGCGCAGAATCGCGGCCCAGGGCGCAACCGTGCAGGACCAGCACCGAGGCCCGGTTCAGTATCCGGTCGGGCACCGGCGGCAGGAGCCCGGCAGCCTGGGCTGCCGCGAGGGTCGCCGGCGTGGTGCGGGCGCTGTCGCCAGGTAATACCGGCAAGCCCATACCGGTCCAGGCCGTGCCGTGCACGACGAGGTGAACGCTGTCCCAGGGCCGTCCGGCGGCAGGAGGGTGCTGCACGAGGTACTCGCATACTGCGCGCAGCGACCGGCAAGAAGCAATCAGGTTGGGGGCGTTTTTCTGACGGTAAAAGGCTTCGGCACGGGCGTAGTAGGGATTGATGTCATACCGGTCTTCGCCGAGTATGAAGGTGATGCTGGCCGGCGCTTCAGGCGCGGCGCATCCGCCACCAGCCCAGGCCAGCAAGACCCAGCAACAGGCACACAGCCAGCAACAGGAGGCCCATCGGGAAAACAGCGTTGTCATGTTCGGTATTGGTTTGGGTGTGCAACAGTTGGCCCATGCGGGTGATGCCGCTGAGCGAGAGGTCGAAGCCCACAGCCAGTTCGGAAACGCCGGCTGGCAGGGTCGAGGGTTGTTTCACGGTGCGGGGCTTCACCGTGCCATCGTGGGCTATTTCTTCATCGATCGCCACGAAGGAGGTGTAGGCGGTGAGCAGGCTGTATTGCAGCCCCAGCCGCGTGACTTCGGCCACAGCCGCGCTATCGACCGACACCGCGTTGTAATCGTCCAGTTTTTTGATGCGTTCGCGGGCCCAGAGGTACTTGAGCGCTACATTGCCAGTCTCCGGCCGGGTATTGCCCAGCTGGAAAAAGGTGTTGTACTTTTTTGTCCCGGCCCGGCCCTGAATCCCAATTTTGCCTTGGGCTTCGCCCCGGTATTTGCCGAAAATAACCACCGGCCGCTCGGCCAGGATATCGGGGATACTCAGGGGCTCTACATCGTAGACCTGGAAGCCCTCGAAGCGGGCTTTGATCTGGGTGAGCACAGGTGTCGACAGGTATTGCCGGAACCGGTCGGCCGCCTTGGCAGCCTCGTCGGGTCGGGTGATGATGGCCGCTTCGCTTTGGCCGGCCCGCGCCAGGCCCTCGATCAGGAAGCGATTGACGCTGGAGCCGATGCCAAAGGCAAACAGATTAGCCTCGTCCAACTTGCCGCGCACCAGGTCGAAGGCTTCTTTTTCCACATCGACATAGCCATCGGTCACCACCACAAACGAACGGGACAAGCCTTCGGTGTTGCGCGGCAAGGCCAGGGCCCGGCGCAGGGCTGGCAACAACTCGGTGCCGCCGCCGCCCTGGTAGGTATCGATCAGGCGTATGGCCCGGTCCAGGTTTTCGGGCGTGCCGGCCAGCGATTGCTCTCCGAGCAGGTCGCTGCCGCCGGCAAACAACAGCACGTTGAACCGGTCTTGCGGGCCGAGCCCGCTCACCAGGTTGCGTAGCAGGGTTTTGGACACCTGGAGCGGAAAACCATTCATCGAGCCGGACACATCCACGATAAAAACATATTCGCGGGGCGGCATTTCGTCTTTTTCCACGCGTTGGGGTGGCTGGGCGAGGTACAGGAAATACTGTTCCGGGCCATCGTCGTACAGCAGCAGACCGGATTCTATTTTTTTACTTTTCAAGGAATAGTTCAGGATAAAATCGCGGTTGCCGCCGTTGCTTTCTGAGGGGTCGAGCCGGATGTCGGCCTGGTTCAGGCCGGCGCTTTTCACCTGAATGGCGTGGCTACTGCTGCTTACGGCTTGAATGGGCATACCACCGTTGAGGGCGATCTGCAACCCGAACACAACAGATGGCGTCTGGCCAAAGGGTAGGAACGGCGACGCCACATAGGCATTCGAAGCGGTCGTGGTTTCGGCCTCGCCGCTGTGGTAGCGCGGCCCGACGACGGTCGGAAACACAAACTGATACTCGCCTTCGCGGGGCACCAGGAGTTCGGTGTAGCGCAGGCGTACCTCAATGGTATCGCCGGGCATGATGTTGGCCACGTTCATTTGGAACACGTTGGGGCGGAATTGTTCCAACAAAGAGGCGCGTTTGCCTTCTTCTTTAGCCTGTTCGTACTGTTGCCGGGCCTGTTGTTTTTCGGCAATTTTGGCGGTAATCAGCCGGCGCCCGATTTGCATTTGCATGCCGTACACGGCGGCGTTGGAGGAACCAGGGAAGACATACACGGCCTCCAGCGGCATTGTACCGCTGTTGACGTACACCTGCGTCACCTGTACGTCGGCGATTACGCCGGCGATGCGTACCTCGGCGCGGTTGGCTTTCAGGGGCAGCGGATCGGTGTGAAATCCGGGGGAAATAATTTGAAAATACGGAGCAAGTGTGCGGTCGGTACCGGCCGTTTCGTCTTGGGACAACGCCAGTACGGGCAGCAGCAGGAGCGCGAAAAAAATATTTTTCATGGCGCGGAGCATTGGGATGGGTGAGGGTTGCAGTGAAAATGATACTGCAAAGAATGCCCGGTTGCCGCGCTGCGGCTGCGCCATACTAGAAGCTGTGGGTGTTGGGGTAGTATTCGAGGGGGAGTGGTGAGGATTTGTTTTTCGGGTTGGCGGTTTTAGAGCGCGTCCCAGTCGTACAGCACGCGGCTAAAATCGCGGGCGAGGAGGTCTTTTTCCCGAATGAAAAAATGCCCTACGCCCATATCGCCCCACATGAGGTCCATGGTTTCGTCCGAATCCAGTTGAAACAACAGCAGCATGGGGTCTTCGGGCCGGCGGGGGTCATCCTGGGTAAAATAGGCGTATCCGCCGATTTTGTGTCCCTGGCTGCGCACCACGCGGTTGAATTGGTCGGTGATGTCCCATTCCTGTTCGCCAAATTGCTGAAAAAAACCGGGGCCGAAGCGTTGCCAAAAGTGGTAGTCGGTAGCGGGGGCTACTTCTTCGGCCAGTTCAAAACGCAAGGGGTACGATTCGTCGGGGTGGTGTGGCAGGAGATCGTAATCGCGCAGCCCGGCAGCAGCGGCTTGCAAAGCGGATTCGTCGGAGGCCGGTTTGGGAAACCAGAGCACCCGGAAGGTGTCGGGGTTTTCGCCGTCGTCGAAATCCATGCCGTAGAGATCGTCGTCGTAAATATAAAATTGGAGGATGCCTTCGGTGGGGAAAGGCGCCAGTTGGGGCATTTCGGCAAAATTCAGTTGGGCCAGGAAGAACAACTCGCGGCCATCGGGCGCGGTAGGGGCTGCCTGGCCTTTGGGCAAATAGGGTTGGCCGCCCACTTTGCTTTCCCAACGTGTGGTCGCACGGGCAGCGCTGGCTTTGGCCCGGAGAAACGGTTGGGCGGTTTGAAGGAATTGCTCGCGGAAGGGTTCGAGGGCGGCGGGGAGTTTGGCTAAGGTCATGGCTGAGGCAGTTTTTTTAGATACAAATCTTCTTTGGCCCGCATCATTTGCTGTTGCACGGGGGTCTTGTCGCCATAGCCGCTCAGGTGCAGCACGCCGTGTACCATCACGCGGAACAATTCTTCCAAAAAGGACACGGCATGGGTAGCGGCATTGTCCGCCACACGATCAGAACTGATAAAAATATCGCCGTGCACGACCCCTTCGGTGTAGGGAAAGGTGATCACGTCTGTGTAGTAGTCGTGGTCGAGGTGCTCGATATTGATCTGCCGCAGGTATTCGTCGGAGCAGAAAATATAACTGAGTTCATACACGGGCTTGCCTTCTTCAGCGGCAACGGCGAGCAACCATTCTACCAGACCTTGCTGATTGGGGAGCTCAAACTCGACATCTTCGAAATAAAAGGACACGAACGTTTCGGGTTCGTCTTCCAGCGGAATATCCGGGAATTGCATAGGATAACAACAAAAACGGTATATACACAGGAGCGGCCGGGGGCAAAGGATGGAATTTCAGTGAAATCCCAGTCGTTTGCCTCCGGCCGCTCCTGTGTTGTTCAAAATGCTTTACATCAATTTAAAACGCATTTCCACGGTGCTGCCGCCGCGAATAAACCGACAGTCGTCGCTCAGGTGGCGCATCAGGAAAAGCCCCCGGCCGCCGCAACGCTCGAGAAATTCCGGGCAGGTGGGGTCGGGTATGCCGCCCGGATCGAAACCCGGTCCTTCATCCGAAACCCGGATGGACAGGGCGTCCTTTTGGCGACGCATGGAGATAGATACTTGTTTGGAACAGTCCCAGCCATTTCCATGAACCATTGCGTTGGTGACGGCTTCGGTCAGGCTGATCAGAATATTACCGTGGAGATCGGGCGAAAGTTTGTAGCGTTCTGCTAGTTCATGTACGAAAGGTTCAACTTTAGAAACATTATTGGGGTCTGAGGGAAGGGTAAGGTTGGTGTGTAAATCGCTCATTCGCAAGTGTAGAGTTAAAATCTGACTGCACTGTGTAAGTATTGCATCAAACAGCTTTGCGAAGGAAAATCGGTTGGGAGCAAAACGTTTGATGTACTCAGCCAAATTATGTCGTGGAAACCCTGGCGTTTGGATTAAACGAGTAGATTAGTAAATCTTGCGATGTTCATGAAGGGATTAGCTCTAAAAACGTTGCAATTTAAGATTTTGTTAATACGGCGCGCAAGGGGGTGTGCCAACTATTTTCATTACGCTGCCTGAAAGAAGACCTTTCAGACCTTTTTTCGTCGAAAAAGTCACAAAACCTTGAATTTATTCTTGGTTTGCCTGAAATAATGGCCTGTATCCGTTCCGATGAATACCCGACACACTACCCGAATTTAACAAAAAAAACTACCCGAACAGGGAGGGCGGCATTTTTGCAGGCAGCGAGGCTTAAAATTCGGCGCTCCCCGGATACCTCGGGAAAGCAATTACATCGCGGATATTCCCCATGCCCGTGACAAACAACACGAGGCGCTCGAAGCCCAGGCCAAAGCCGGCATGCGGGCAGCTGCCAAAACGGCGGGTATCAAGGTACCAGTACAATTCTTCCTCCGGAATGTGCATGTCCTGCATTTTCTGGCGCAGCACGTCCAGGCGCTCCTCGCGCTGGGAGCCGCCGACAATCTCACCGATGCCCGGAAACAAAATGTCCATAGCCGATACGGTGGGGCCCGGCACACCGTCTTTGGCTTCGTCGCGACGCATATAAAAGGCCTTGATCGCAGCCGGGTAGTTGGTCAGGATCACCGGCTTGTTGAAGTGTTTTTCAACCAGGTAGCGCTCGTGCTCGCTTTGCAAATCGGCGCCCCAGCCCTCGATGGGAAACTGGAATTTACCTTTTTTGTTGGGGTTGGAATTTTTCAAAATCTCGATGGCCTCGGTGTAGGTCACCCGTTCGAAGCGGTTGTCCACTACAAAACGCAATTTTTCCGTCAGGGCCATCGGCGAACGCTGGTCCTGTGGTTTGGATTTTTCTTCTTCGATGAGGCGCTCCTCCAGGATGCTGAGGTCGGCAGCGCAGTGGGTCAGTACATACCCGATCACCTCCTGGAGCATGGCTTCGGCCAAGTCCATGTTGTCGTTCAGGTCGGCAAACGCCACTTCCGGTTCGATCATCCAGAATTCGGCCAGGTGCCGCGTGGTGTTGGAGTTTTCGGCACGGAAGGTGGGGCCGAAGGTATACACCTCGCCAAGCGCCATAGCGCCCAGTTCGGCTTCCAACTGGCCGGAAACCGTGAGGTTGGTGGGGCGGCCAAAGAAATCGCCGCCAAAATCCACCTCACCGGTTTCAGTGCGCGGAATATTTTCGAGCGGCAGGGTCGTCACCCGGAACATCTCGCCGGCGCCCTCGGCGTCGCTGGCGGTAATGATCGGGGTGTGCAGGTAGCAGAAGCCGCGGTCGTTGAAAAACTTGTGAATGGCAAAGGCCAGCGCATGCCGGATGCGAAACAAGGCGCCAAAGGTATTGGTCCGGAAGCGCAGGTGCGCAATGTCCCGCAGAAACTCCAGGCTCTGTTTTTTGGGTTGCAGCGGAAACTCCTCCGGGTTGCAATCGCCGTAAATTTCCAGCTCAGCGGCTTTCAATTCCACTTTTTGGCCCTTGCCCTGGCTTTCCACCAGCTGGCCGCGCGCACCCACCGCCGCGCCGAATTTGATCCGGTCGATCAGGGCCGGGTCGGCATGTTCAAAGTCGACCACCACCTGCAAATTCTGGGCACAGGAGCCATCATTGAGGGCCATAAACTGATTGTTGCGAAAGGCTTTTACCCAACCTTTTACGCAAACTTCGGTGTTGACGGGCTCCGTGCGGAGGATTTCGGCGATTTTTGTGCGTTTCATACGTCGTTTTCAAAAAAGAGCCGCAAAGGTACGGCAAGCCATCCATTTTAAAAAAGAAAGAAACATCGGCGCACATCCACTTTCTTCTACCTTTGCAACCTGAATTGCCCTTCCGCTGTTTTATTCGTCACAATGCGTTGGAGGAACTGACCATGTTTATTGAAGTTTTCAAGAGTAAAATTCACCGCGTGCGCGTCACGCAGGCCGACCTGAACTACATCGGCAGCATCACCATCGACGAAGAGCTGTTGGAAGCGGCCAACATCGTGGAAGGCGAAAAGGTGCAAATCGTCAACAACAACAACGGCGCCCGGCTGGAAACCTATGCCATTCGCGGCGAACGGGGTAGTGGCGTGATCTGCCTCAACGGCGCCGCCGCCCGGCTCGTACAGGTGGGCGATGTGGTGATCATTATTTCATATGCCTGGATGACGCCCGAAGAAGCCCGCAGTCACCGGCCGATCGCCCTGTTTCCGGACGACCACAACCGCCTGGTCAAGGACAAGCCGCAGCCCTAAGCGGCCGTTTGGCCTACGCGCCGGGCAGGCGCGGCCCTTGGGCCGTCGTGCCCGCCATGTGCAGGCGCCGAAACCACAAGGCGCCCAACGCGATGATCAACAAGCCAATCGCCAGCCCCAGGCGCAGCGACCGCTCTTTTTTTTCTGAAATTACTTTCGACCAATACAGCGGGTTGGGCATGCCCGGCGAACCCTGTCCGGCATGCAGGGCCCAGTTGGCCGGCACGGCATTATCCAGGCCCGGCATCAGCAAATCAAGCGTAAAAACACCCTCCGGCGGCTCAATCCGGTACGCAATGCTATCTACGGCACCGCCGTCGGCGGCATACAAAGCCAAACGCTCGGCTTTTTTCTCCAGCCCAAAGCGAAAATCACCGATCAGGTAACGCACCTGCGGAAACAGCCGCCGGAACGCCGCACTGTCCTGGCACACCACCAGGTACTGGCCCGCCGGCAATACCACCTGCGGAAACACCCACTCGTGCCGGTAATCGGTCAGCATCCAGCCTTCCAGCGACACCGGCTCGCGGGAGTCGTTGTACAATTCGATCCAATCGCCGGTTTTTTGTCCGGCCGGACTGATTTCATTGATAAAAACCTTATCGCACATCGGGTGCACATGCGGCTCAAACCGCGCCCGCACCTGCACGTTGGTGCCGGGCACCAGGTACACATTCAGGCTGCGTTGCCCGCGTTCCAAGCCTTCCCAGCCCACAAACCGGTAGCCAAAAGCCGGAATAGCCTCCAGGTGCACGGGTATTTTTTCAAAATACAATCCCCTGAAACCCGCTTCTCCCACGCTAATGCAACGGTTGACCATTACGGTGCCGCCTTCGGCAGGCTGCACGTCCAGCCCCGCCGGCGCGCCGGTGTCGAAGTGCTGCATGAGGCTGTTGCGCAAAAAACCGGGGCGACGCTGGCCAAACTCCCGGAGCAAAGCCAGGTGCCGGCGCCATTCCACTTCCGATTGCCGCCAGCGTTGCAGGTGCCGGGGCATCTCGGGGCCCAATACCTGTTCGAACCACTCTATGGCTGCAGCGGTGTGTTGCGGCGAAAACGAGGTATTGAGGCGGTCGCAAAAGCGGTTGACAAATTGTTGTTTAAAGTCCTTGTTGCGCAGCAGGTTGCGCAGCAAAAAGGTACTCCAGGGCGGGTTGGGCCAGCGGGGCCCGTCGGCTTCGGTGAAAAACTGGATAGCATCGTGCTGCCAGGCCTGGTTGTTGTAGAGTCCAAAGCCCCAATCGGTATCAAACAGAATCCAACGCCAGCGCCCGCCGGGCCGGTGTGGCCGCCAATAGCGGATATTGCCGCCCGCGTCGGTATTGTCGCAGTACATCTGCGCAATCTGGTAGTCCATAAAATTTTCCACATCCATCTGGGCCTGCACCCAGGCATAGTGGCCGGGCTCAGCCAGGTCGTGGTCGCGGATGTAGTTGAGCATCCGCTGGTAGTGGCGGCCGGAGCCGTGGCGCACAGTGCGCTGGTGTTCGAGGATATCGATCGAGTCGCGGTCGATATCCGAGTGATCGGCCAGAAAACGCGCGTTGATTTTTTCGCGGATGTGGTAAATGCCCCAATAGCGGCCATTGAGGTAGAGCAGCGCAGGCCGGAAGGCTTGTTTTTCCTGTTCCCAGTCACCGGTGAGGCGGTTCATCAGTTCGTCGCGGAAATGTGCGCCGTTCCAGTCGCTGCCGCCGTTGCGCAGTACGAGGTAACGAAATTTTTTGGGCGCGCCCGCGCCAAATATGCGGTGCCGGAAGAATTTTTTGCCGTAGCGGTCGCGCGCCACGAGCACGATACTTTTTTGGGGAAAAATGCGGCTGTAGCCGCCAAACAGGCGCATACCGGCGCCGCTGTTGAACACGCAGGATTTGTCCGATTCAAAAATTTCGACGTGGCAGCCAAACTCGCGGCGGGTCCAGAAATTGGCGCCGGGCTTGTGCACCTGCCCCGAGTCGGCGCCGGGGCCGTCGACCATGATGCCGGTTGCGGGGTTAAACAACATCCCGGGCGACGCCGACACCGAAATCACCGGCATGTTGGTGGTCGGCTCGTTGATAAAATAGGTTTGGGCAAAGGATTTGCCGGAGATCGTACCGCGCCGGGCAATGGCGCGCAGCACAGTGGTGCCTTGCAGCACAACCGGGCGCTGGTAGCGGGCCGAGCGGGTGCTGGGGTAGCTGCCATCGGTGGTGTAAAAAATAGCGGCGCCACCGGCGTCGAGCGACACCACTTGCGGCTGCTGGAAAAACCCGCCGGCTTGTGAAAATTGGACGACCAGAGGCTTTCCCTCCGGGGTGGCTTGCTGGGCTGCGGCAGACAGGACGACGCCGGCCAGCAGAACCAAAATAGTTGCGTATGTCTTCAACACTGGCAATGTTGTCTTTCAGGTAGTATCTGGCAAAGATAATCGGTGTTGGGCGTAGAAAACCAACAAGAATCCAGGGCTCCTCCTGCAAGCAGCGTGCCAAGCGCAGTTTTTGCCGCAAAATCAGCCGGCTTCCGTCGTCTGCCGCTGCAAGGCCTGCCACACGTGCTCGGCGATCTCCTGCTTCGGGTCGTGCCGGATGCCCAGGATGCCGAGGCGGCGCGCGGCTTCCACATTGGCCTCCAGGTCGTCGAAAAACAGGGTTTGGCCGGGCACCAGTTCGGCATCGGCGAGCACGTACTCGTAGATTTCGCGCTCGGGTTTGCGCAGCCGGATCAGGTGGGAGTAGTATACCCCGTCGAAGTACCGCGACTGAAAATCCGTGATGCCGTGTTCGCGGAGCAGGTAGGCGTCGATCCAGTCGGCGTGCAATGCATTGATATTGCTCAGCAGAAACACCTGGTACTGCTGCCGGAGTTGCAGGAGCAGGTCGAAACGCGCCCGGGGCATGCCGATAAAAATCGAATTCCAGGCGGCCACGATTTGTTCGGCACTCAGGGTTCCTTCGCCGGCATGCCGGATGGCATCGATAAATTCTTCAGTGCTGAGCCCTCCGGTTTCGTACAATTCGAACACCTTGTCGTGTTGCAGTCGCTGGTGTACCTGCTCGTATCGATCGCCCACCAGGCTGCTCATTTGGCGACCGATACTGTCCAGATCCAGGTCAAATAATACGTTGCCGAAGTCGAAGATGATGTTTTGAATGGCAGGCATTGTCGTATTCTTGTAGTGATTTTGACTGAGCCGGCAAAGTTGGTATTTTTTGGCTCTTTTTCAACAACGCACCGGCGCCAGGGGCCAAGCGGGCCTGGGCAAAAACAGGCGCTTCCGGGATGGAGCCTGGAGGCGCTCAAGCCGGCGTAGCAAAATAAAATTTTAAAACGATGGGCGACACTGGGCGCGTTGCCCATCAAAGCCGTACCTTTGTTGTGCTTTAACCAAATTAAATAAATTAACAGATAAAACATGGCGCGCGTAGAACTTGTGATGCCCAAGATGGGCGAAAGCATCATGGAGGCCACCATTCTTAAATGGCGCAAAAAACCGGGCGAGCGGGTAGAACTTGACGAGCCGGTGCTGGATATCGCTACGGACAAAGTGGACAGCGAGGTGCCTTCGCCGGTCGAAGGCATACTGGTCGAAATCCTGTTTCCGGAAAACGAGGTAGTGGCCATCAACAAAACCATTGCCGTGATTGAAACGGAGGCCGCCAATGCCCAGCCAGCCGCTTCGCCGGCCCTGAGCCATGCCGCTCCTGCGGCATCCAACGGCACGCACAGCAGCACGCCGGAGGCAGCCACACAGGTGCCCTATCTGCCGACGGCTGTGGCTGGCGCCAAAAGCAGCGACAGCCGGTTTTACTCGCCGCTGGTGCGCACCATTGCCAAGGAAGAAGGCATCAGCCAACCCGAACTCGACGCCCTGGCCGGCTCCGGCATGGAAGGCCGGGTGACCAAAAAAGACATCCTGAGTTATGTGAGCCAGCGGAAATCGGGCGCTACCACCACCGCCCCGACCCCGCCTCCGGCAGCACCGGCCAGCCCGGCAGCCCCCGCTCCGGCAGCCCTGCCCTCCGTATCGGGCAACGTCGAAATCATTGAAATGGACCGCATGCGCAAGCTGATTGCCGACCACATGGTCATGAGCAAACACACCAGCCCGCACGTGACCTCTTTCGTGGAAGCCGATGTAACCAACCTGGTCAACTGGCGCAGCCGCGTAAAAGACGGATTTAAAAAGAAATACAACGAAAACATCACGTTCACGCCCATTTTCGTAGAAGCCATTGCCCGGGCCATCCGCGATTTCCCGCTGATCAATTCCTCCATAGACGGCACCCGGATTCTGGTGAAAAAAGACGTGAACATCGGTATGGCAGCAGCCTTGCCGAGCGGCAACCTCATCGTTCCGGTGATCAAAAACGCCGATCTGCTGAACCTGGCCGGCCTCACCAAACAGGTCAACGAGCTGGCCAACCGCGCACGGCAAAACCAGCTCAAACCGGAAGAGATCCAGGGCGGCACCTTCACCCTCACCAACGTCGGCACTTTTGGCAACGTGATGGGCACTCCGATTATCAACCAACCGCAGGTCGCCATCATGGCGGTTGGCGCCATTCGCAAAAAGCCGGCCGTGCTGGAAACGGAATACGGCGATGTGATCGCCATCCGGCAAATGATGTTCCTGTCTTTATCGTACGACCACCGGGTGGTCGACGGCATGTTGGGCGGATCGTTCCTGCGCCGGGTAGCCGATTACCTCGAGCAGTTCGACCCAAACCGTGATTTCTAGGACACTGACACAACTCGCCCACGGTTGGTGGCTACAGATCTTGTTGCTGCTGATCATGATATTGAGTTATGGTTTGTCTGCTTGGCTTCCGCCTGCCGTGGGTTGGATCGGCATGCTGCTGTATGCCCCGTTTTTTACGTTCAAAAGTTTCGGCCGGATGCAGGGCGTCCGCCCGCTGACGACAAAGGTATTTGCCGCCTTGTTGGCAGGCACGGCCGGCGTGTTGGCCTTGCACGGACTGCTGCAACTTGTTGGGTACAGTTTGCTGGCGCCGGGCGTGTTTCACCTGATTGCTATTTTTATTCTGCTGGTCGATATTTCGGAACACACGTTTCTGCGCTTGTCGCACGGCATACACCCCTCTCTGGTTTTTGTATTTACTTTTTTCGGGATCATTGTGCTGGGCGCCGCGCTGCTCCTCTTGCCCTCCGCTACCCACGAGGGGATTTCCGTCATCAACGCCTTGTTTACGGCCACCAGCGCGGTTTGCGTGACCGGCCTGGCGGTGCTGGATACCGGCAAGGATTTTACACTGTTTGGCCAAACGCTCATTTTATTGTTGATTCAGGTGGGCGGCATTGGCATTCTGACCTTTACCAATCTCTTTGGGCTGCTCTTTCGGGGCGAAAAATCGTTCAAGGAAATCATTTTCCTGACCGATCTGATCAGTGCCGGCAACCTGCGCGTCACCTTTCGTCAATTGGCCAAAATCGTGGGTTTTGTCTTCCTGGTAGAAATTACCGGCGTCTTGTTTATCTACCTGGCATCGCCGGAAACTGATTTGTTTTTTGCCATATTTCACTCGGTATCGGCGTTTTGCAACGCCGGCTTTTCTACCCTGACCAACTCTTTGTACGAACCGGGCTTCCGACACAACTATGCTTTGCAACTCATACTTGCCGGCTTGATTATCGCAGGCGGCATCGGGTACAACGTATTTTTCAATATTTTCTCGGTGCTGCGCTTCCGCGCCCAACGCCTGGCTTGGCAACTCACCGGCTGGGTGGAAAAACCCAAACATACGCTCGTCAAGTGGGACATCAACACCACACTGGTCTGGCGCACCACAATGATCCTGATCCTGGTGGGCTGGGTGGCGTTTTTCGCGCTGGAATACAACAATACCCTGGCAGAGCACGGATTTTGGGGGAAAACAGTAGGCGCCTTCTTTGGCTCGGTCACGCCGCGTACCGCCGGATTCAACACGGTGGACATGAACGCCTTGCTCCAGCCTACCATAATGGTGTATCTGCTGCTGATGTGGATCGGCGCGTCACCGGGCTCCACCGGTGGCGGCATCAAAACCACGGCATTTGCCGTTGCAACCCTCAACCTCATCAACCTCGTTCGGGGCCGCGAGCAATTGGTATTCAAATGGCAAACCATTTCGTTTGCCACCATTTCCCGCGTCACCACCATCATCAGCCTGTCGCTGATCGCTATTGGCTTGGGTACCACCCTGATTATTTCGTTTCAGCCCGGTTTGCCGGTGCTGCCGGTCGCCTTTGAGTGTTTTTCAGCCTACGCCACGGTAGGGCTGACGCTGGGCCTTACGATTCAACTCAGCAGCGCCAGCAAACTCGTGATTATCATCCTGATGTTCCTGGGCCGGGTCGGTTTTCTTACGTTTTTGATCGCCGTAGTTGCCTCCCTGGCCAAAACACCCAAAGCCGGTAACCTCAAATACCCGGAAAGCAATATTATTATCAATTAAAGTAGCCGTACATCCATACAATACCGAGCTGTTATGAAATTTGTCATTATTGGATTAGGAAATTTCGGCGCCAGCCTCGGCAAACGCCTGATTGAAGAAGGACATGAGGTGATTGGGGTAGACAACAATTCGGAACACACCACCCAATTGCAAAACGACCTCACGTATGTCGTCTGCACCGACACAACCGAGGAACAGAACATCACCCGGCTGCCGATTGACGACACCGACTTTGTGGTGGTCAGCATCGGCGAAGATGTCGGCGCATCCCTCACTACTGTGGCGCTGATCAAACGGCATCACCCCGACACCCGGATTATTGCCCGTAGCATCTCGTATATCCACAAGGCCATCATGGAAACCATGAACGTCCACGAGATTATCAATCCGGAGGAAAGTTATGCCAATCAACTCGCCGAACGGTTTTCGATGAAAGGCAGCCTGCACGTGTATCCTATTGATGGTAAATATGAGATTGTAGAAATAATCGTCCCCGAGAAGGCCGTCGGCAAACAACTGGGCGAAATCCAACTCCCCGTGTCCGCCGATTTAATGGTTGTCACAATCTTGCGCCAGGTCGAAAGCACCAATTTTTTAGGTAAAACCATCTTCAGCCGGAAATCAATGGGGGTGGCTCAAGAAAACATCCGCCTGGAAAAAGGCGATGTCCTGGTCCTGTTTGGCAAAGATGTAACCTTGCAGGATTGGTGCGACAACGAATAATAACCGCCGGCCAAACCGGAATACTATCTTTGTGCCTACTGTTATGCACACGCTTCCCGAACTGTTATCCAGCATCAACGACTATGCCGACGCGCAGCCGTTTCCCGCTGCGCCGCCCGAACTCTACGAGCCCTGTACCTACATGCTCGAACTGGGCGGCAAACGCCTGCGCCCCGCCCTGCTGCTCATGGCCTATGAGCTGTTTCGCGACGACTTCGGACAGGCCCTGCCGGCCGCCTGGGCCGTGGAATTGTTCCACAATTTTACCCTGATGCACGACGACATCATGGACGCCGCTCCCCTGCGCCGCGGCCGCCCTACCGTGCATACCCGCTGGAATACCACTACCGGCATCCTCAGCGGCGATGTGCTGCTGATTCACGCTTACCAACACCTGGCCCGCTTGCCAGATGCCCCCATCGTGCACCAGCTGCTCCGCAGCTTCAACCGCGTAGCCACAGAGGTGTGCGAAGGCCAACAACTGGACCTGAATTTTGAAACCCGGCAGGATGTGCAATTGACGGAATACATCCGCATGATCGAACTGAAAACGGCTGTTTTGCTGGGCGGCGCCCTGGAAATGGGCGCCTTGTGTGCCCGGGCTGAAGCACAGGCCGTAGAACACCTCTACCAATTTGGCCGGCTGGCCGGCATCGCGTTTCAAATTCAGGACGACCTGCTCGATACCTACGGCGATCCCGCCAAATTTGGGAAACAGGTCGGCGGCGATATTTTGCAAAACAAAAAAACCTTCCTCGTTCTCAAGACCTTCGAAACCGCCTCCGACGGCGATGCCCGCGAATTGGCACAGTGGATGCAAACCCCGCCAGAAACGTCGGGCAAAGTGGAGGCCGTGCGGGCCCTGTTCGACCGGAACGGCATCCCCGAACAAGTGGCCGCCGAAAAACAACGATTCCAGGACGCCGCTTTTGAGCACCTGAACGCCGTTGACCTGCCCGCCGAACGGAAATCCATTCTTTGGCAAACAGTAGAAGCCTTGTTTGTCCGGGAACACTGAGCCCTGATGGGCCTAGCGCCATTGCCACCACCACATCCCGGCCCGCGCGGCAGCGGTTTTTACCAACACTTTCAGGCCTTGCCCGGTCCAGGCTACGCCGTTCAGGCGCGCTTTGTGCCAATGCACGGCATTGACCGTCCAGCGCACGGCATAATCGTAGTAGCGGCGGTTGTACGTGCGCCGGAAGTCGAGGTCGCGGTCCGTGCGTTCAGTCCAGGGCAGCGGCGAGTGGGCGGTGCTCTGCACCTCTTCGTATAAGCCGGTGCCTTTGATCGGATAGGCCACTGTGATGGTAAACAAATCGGGGTTGGCTGATTTCAAATGCCGGACCGTTTCGCGGATATCGGCTTGCGTTTCGCCCGGATAGCCGAGCATGATAAACGTGCCGGCCTGAATGCCCGCCCGCCGGCTTGCCTGAATCATCGCGCGCACCTGTTCTACATCCACCCGGCGGTCCATTGCGTCGATGATGCGCTGCGAACCGCTCTCTGCGCCGATCCAAACCCGAAAACAACCACTTTTTTTGAGCGTTTGCACCACCTCATCGTTCATCCGGTCGGCCCTGGTGATGCATTCAAACGCCACCTGAATCTGGCGGCGCTCAAGTTCGGCGGCAAATTCGGCCAGCCATTTGTGGCTGACGGTGAAGACATCATCCACAAACCAGATCAGGTCAAAGGAGTACTGCGTTTGCAGCTGCTGAATCTCATCGACGACAGCGGCCGGCGAACGGCGGCGGTAGCTCTGTCCGTACACGGCGGTGCTGCACCAGCGGCAGGTATAGGGGCAGCCGCGCTGTGTACTCAGGCTGATGGCGCTGTGCCCGTGGGCTGTTTTCCAGGTATCCAGGTATTGCTGGAGGTCTATTTTTTGGCGGTTGGGCAGGGGCAGCTCGTCGAGCTCGCGCAGTTTTTCACGGGGGGCCGTGCGGTGCGTGGAGCCGTCGGATAGGGCAAAGGCGAGGCCGGGAATATGGCCGAAGCGGACCGGGATCGGGTCTGCCGCCGGTTCGCCGGCATCAGCCAGGGCGATGTCGAGCAGGGTTTGTTCGCCTTCGCCGATGACGAGCAGATCGGCGCCGGCGGCGAGGTACTCGTCGGTGTTGTGGGTCACATCGGGGCCGCCGAGCACGATCCGGGTATGGCGCAGGGTTTCCTGGCTGCGGATGAAGCGCATGATTTCGACGACGCTTCGTTTGGTCATCAGGTTGGTGTACAGGGCGGCGATGCGGGGGCGCTGCGCCAGCAGCCAGTTTTGCAACAATTCGGGACTGGAGAACGTCGTATCAAACACTGCGTTGTCCACGCCGTGCCGGTCGAGCCAGGCCGACAGGTACAGGATACCCAGCGGGGGATAAGGCTTCATAATGGCCTGTTCTTTGGGGTCTTCCTGCAAAAAATAGCCGTGGGTAAGCAGCACCATAGGGGTGGGGATTGTGTCTGAGTCTGGATGATTAGGCAACAAAAGTACCCCTATTCCAGTCTTTAAAACTACCTACTTTTGTCAAGCCTGATGGTAAATACTATGGAAGACAAGGAAAAACAAATTGACCTGGAGACCGAAAACGAACAGCTGCGCGAACGCCTGGCGGCGCTGGAAAAAGAACTGGCCGTCCGGCAGAGCCGGATAAAATTCAGGCTGCTGCGTTTGTTTGCCCGCACCTATGCGTCGCGGCCTCTGTATGGCAGTGTGTCGAAACTGGTCGAACAGGTAGCCGAACGGCGCATTGAGCGCGACACGGTCAAAGACGTGGTGTATGCCACCCTGCGGCGGCTGACGCGGGTGGGCGCCATCACCATGCTCATTGCTTTGGCGCCGCTGTGTATGGCCATTTTGCAAACCTATTACCTGAAAAAGCAAAATGAAAAATTTGACATTCAAAACAAACGCATCGAGCAACAGACCTACCTGCAGGAGGCCGAGCGGCGCAGTTCACTGGTGTTTTTGTTTGACAATGTGCTGGATAAAATTGACGAGGAATTGCGGCTGAACCCCGAACGCCGCGAACTCAGCCCCCAACTGATCGGGCGCATCGTGGCCCTCACCAAAGCCCTGAAACCCTACCGCTACCTGGAAGGCGACACCATCACCAGCCGCATGACCAGCCCCGAACGCGGCCAGGTACTGCTCAGCCTGTTGGCCAGCAAACTGCACCGAAACAGCAGCGACCAGATTTTCCTGCTGGCCGATTTTTCCTACGCCACGCTCCAAAGCGTCAACCTCGACGGGGCCTACCTGCGCAACATCAACCTCTCGCATGCCGTGCTGGAGTCGGTGTCGCTCACCGGCGCAGACCTGCGGCAAGCGGACCTGGAAGGCGCCGAGATCAGCAACGCCCACGTCCGGTGGACCGGCTTGAGGAGCAAGCCTGCTCATTTCGATTTCGCCAATTTTCACAAGGCCCGCCTGTTGCACTGCGACCTGGGCGGTTCCTCGTTTGAATATGCCAATTTTTCGGGCGCCACCCTGCACAACGTGAATTTCCAACGGGCCATTTTCAGCAAAGCCAAGTTCGAACAAGTTGTGGCTGATTCGCTGGATTTCAGCGAAACCCTTTTGTTGAATACCGCTTTTTCCATACTCCACCCGCCTGCGGAAGGCCGTCCGGCGCTGCATTTTCAATGGACCGGTATGCAAACGGACAGCAGCAGTTTCCAGCAAATCCAGCATTTACCCCTCGCTGTTTTTCCCAAACTGGACCTGACGCGACGGGTAGTTCGGATCAACCGCGACACGTTTTATCCCGACGATAAAAACAAACCGGTTATCGTGGTCGACTCTTCCGAGGTGTTTGGCACCCGCCAATAACATTAGTCGTACATGCCGGCGATTTCGCTGGCAAATTTTTGCAAAATAACCCGCCGTTTCAGTTTGAGGGTCGGTGTGAGTTCGGCATCGCTGCCATCGGCTTTGACCGGTTCCCAGGGTTCGGGCAGCAAGACGAACTTTTGAATTTGTTCGTGGTGGGCAAAATGCGGGTTCAGGCGGTCGAGCAACATGCGGTAGCGCCCCAGCACCTGCGGGTGCCGGACGGCGTCGGCCAAATTGGTCCAGGTGATCCCATGGCGCTGGCACCAGTCTTTCAGGCCATCGGCCGAGGGCACCAGCAGGGCGGAAACGTACTTGAAATTGTCGCCCACCACCATGGCTTGTTCGACCAGGTAGTGTTCTTTCAGCGCCGATTCGAGCGGCGCGGGCGCCACGTATTTGCCGCCGCTGGTCTTGAGCAATTCTTTTTTCCGGTCAGTTATTTTGAGAAATTTTTGTCCGCCCGGGCCATCCACCAGCATGCCCACATCGCCGGTAGCCAGCCAGGCCTGGCCGTCGATGTACTGCAACACTTCGGCTGTTTTGTCGGGTTGTTTGTAATACCCCAGCATGACGCCGGGGCTATTGGCCACAATTTCGCCTTCGCCGGCCCGGTACTCGCTGCTGGGTTCGATCCGGATCCGAACGCCGTCGAGCAGTGGGCCAACGGAGCCCAGCATGGAGCAGCCGGGCCGGGGTTCGTTAAAACTGAAGGCCGGCGCCGCTTCGGTCATGCCGTACCCTTCGCGAACTACGATGCCGGCTGCATTGAAGGTACGCATCACGCGCAGGGGGCAGGCGCTGGCGCCAGTGATGATTGTTTTGACCTGGCCGCCGAGGGCTTCGCGCCATTTGCTGAAAATGAGCCGGTCGGCGATGCGCCACTTGAGGGCAGCCCAGCCCCGGGGCCGGAGATCGAAGTCCCAGGAATCGGTCAGGTGCAACGCCCAGAAGAACAAGGCTCGTTTCAGGCCTTTGAGTTCCATGCCTTTGGCGACTATTTTTTCATATACTTTTTCGAGCAGGCGGGGCACGGAGGTAAAAAAGTGCGGCCGGATGGCGCGCAGGTCGCCTTGTTCGCCGCCCAGGTTGTCGGTACCAGTAAAGGTCACCTCGCCGCCGAAAGCGGTGAAGGCGTACACGGCTACGCGTTCGAAGATATGGCTGACCGGCAGGAAACTGAGCACCCGGTCGCCAGGCTGAAAGGGCAGCAGTTTGCGCAGGGCTTCGATGTTGAACACCACATTGGAGTGGCTCAGCATCACGCCTTTGGGATTGCCGGTGGTGCCGGAGGTGTACACGAGGGTCATCACCTCGTCGGGGTTCACCTGGGCTTTGAGGCGTTCTACTTCCGGAAAGGTATCGGTGTCTTCGGGAGCCAGCAGGCTGTCCCAGCGCCGGGCTTCGGGGTGCTCGCCGAAGGCAAATACGTCGAGCAGGCTGCTCAGGTTTTCGCGGGCTTGCCGCACTTTTTCGTAGAGGTCGCCGTCGCCTACGATACAGTACCGGGCTTCCGATTCGTGCAGGATATAGGCATATTCCCTCGGGCTGATGGTGGGGTACATCGGCACGTTGAGCACGCCGATCTGGAGCATGGCATAATCCAGTATGACCCAGGCGGGGCTGGTTTGGTAGACTACCGTGGCGACTTTATCGCCGGGCCGGAGCCCGAGGTTGAGGAGGCCCTGGCTGGCCCGGTTGACGAGCCGGACCATTTCGGCGGTGGAGTAATAGCGCCATTCGCCATTCACTTTGTAGCCAAAAGACCGTGCCTGCGGGTACTGCTGCCATTGATCGTATAAGTAATCAAATAAACGTTTTCCTGCCATGGGATAAAGAACGGTTTACGCGTGTGGAAATAAGTGCATATTTAAAACAAATTGACTTCTTTTTCGCCTTTCCTTCGAAACAGGTATTTCATCGGCAGTTGGCGTGGCGAAATTCTGCAAAAAAATTCTGTCCGCCGATTTGTATTCTTCTCCGAACGATCTGTACGCTACTTTACTTTTATTTGGCAAAACAGGGTGTTTGAGGGGGTTCTGGAAAATTAAATTTACCAATCGGATTTTAAAACAAAAAATTTTTCCAAAAAACACTTGCACAGGCACCTAAATTGACCGATATTTGTTACTCTTTTGGGAAAGCGCTCCTTTTCATTCGGCTTTACATTTCTTCGGCCGATAATCCCACTGAAAAGGGCTTCGAACAACGATTTTGTGGAATGTTATGCACTGGCGGTCAAAAAGCACTGTCATGTTACAACTTGTTGCGTCTTTTTTTCAGAAAAAAGACGGGCAACCGATGCCGGGTATTTTCCGGTTCGACGACAAGTGAGTCATGCATCTTGAGACTAATCAGGCATGTATGTATGTATCACAACACGGTGTACGAAGTACCGGAGCGCCCACCCAGCCCCCCATCTGCCGAATGAAAACATATCGCGAACGACAAATAGCAGGCAGAATGAATCCGCAACCACTCAAACTGATTTTTAAATGCCGTCTGGAATTCGGCACGCAACGGACCTTCGATATGGTGATGCGCCACTGGCTGACCCGTATTGAGAGTTACTTCAAGGCTGATATTCTATTCAAGCCCGAGCAGGTGTTTCTGGAAGAGGATTTCTCGCTCACGGTACCGCAACAAACGATCATGAGCACGGAGAAGAACTGGAGAAGCACCACGGCGTTGTTGCAGGAGGTTTCGCAGTTTGCGGTAGCCGGCAACGTACAAGCCTGGTGCCTGGACAACGGGCGCCTGCTGGCTTCGCTCAATATTGAGCCGGATTCGGACAAAGTAGCGGTTTTGGAATACCGGCGGGGTTGCGACCTGGTGGGCAAAACGGGCAAAGAACAGGAAGCCACAGAGGCCCTGAGCCGCGCTATTGAAAAATACGAGCGTCATGCACTGGCCTACGAACGTCGGGGCTATGTGAATTATAAATTGAAAAATTTCAACGACGCCCTGCACGATTTTTCCAAAAGCATTCGCTTCAACCCGAACAACCCGGAGCCATACTACGGCTGCGGCAAGGTTAAGATGTTGAAAAACGACTGGGAGGGTTCGGCACTCGATTTTGACCAGGCCGTCAAGCGCTCCCTGGCCTTACAGCCCTTGCATTGGCTGGCCCGCCTGAAAAAAGGCGAAAGCCTGTTTCACGCCAAAAAATATGCCGAGGCAGCCGCTGAATTGCGCCTGTACCTGAAGCGCCAGTTTGCAGAAGACGATCCGAACTTCGTGCGCCGCCGCCGGGCCTCTTATTTTTTAGGCAAATGCCTGCTGGAACTCAACGACGCTCCGGCAGCCGTGGAAGCCCTTGACCAAGCCCTGGCTATGGTGGCGGGTATCGAGTGGATGCCGGATGCAGAAGGACTGCTGTACCGGGGCATTGCCAAACGGAAAGTAGGCCGGCCGGAATTCACGCACGACCTGCAAGCCGCAGCCGACATGGGTTCGATCGAAGCCGCCCGGCTGCTGGTGGAATGGCAAGAGGCCTGAAAAAATTGTATTTGATGTTCCGTACAGGCAGCGTCGGCGCATCGGCCGTCGTTTTCTGTAACCATACGAGAGGTCATCGCCCGGAGAGCAAACGTCGCTCGCCGGGCGATGTTTTTTTTCCCTCCGGTGCAATTCGCGGCGTATACCTTCCGGCGCGGTCAATTTTTATACTTTTGCGCCGCAAATCGAATCATCAGCCCTGTTTCCACTGTCCCTACATTCAATATGGATCAACACGACAATCTTCTCGGCGTCTTTCAGAGCATCTACCGCTGGAGAAAAACCATTCGAAACGTCTGCCTGCTGGCGCTGGCCGGGAGCGTGGTGATTTCTCTTTTTCTGGATAACTACTACCAGGCCACCACTATTTTCTACCCGGCCAGCCCACAATTGGCCAACCCCGAGCTCATGTTCGGCAACACCGGGCAGGTAACGGAATACTATGGCTCCGACCACGACCTGGACCGGATTGCCGAAATAGCCACCAGTAAAGAAGTGGAAGACTACATGGTCACGCGCTTTCGCCTCTATGACCACTATGGGATCGACTCCGCCAACAGCCAGGGCCCGTTTAAAGTGCGCAAGCGCTTCCGCTCGCTGTTTGTTGCCCAGAAAAACAAAAACGATGCCGTGGAACTCAGCGTCGAAGATACCGACCCGAAACTGGCTTCGGACATGGCGAATGCGGCCCGGGAAAAAATCAACGCCATCGGGCAGCGGCTCACCAAAGAAACGCAGGCCCGGCTATTGGCTGCTTTTGAAGACAACATCAACCGCAAAAAAACAGAACTGGAGATTTTGGGCGACAGCCTGCGCCGCACCCAGGCCTTCTACGGCATCTATGACCCCGGCGCCCAGGGCGAACAACTCTCCTTGCAACTGACCACCGCCGAGTCGGAAATTATCCGCAGCCGGGCCAAACTGGAGGTGTTGGAAAAGAATACCCTGATCCCGAGGGATACCATCGCGTACATCCGGGCCAACCTGGCTGCCTACGAGCGCCAGCGCCACCAGTTGATGGACAAATCCGAAGACAACACCAATATTACCATCCGGCGCTTCAACGAAGGGCTTCCGCAAATCTCCGTCTTGCAAGACCTGCACTTCCAGGCCCGCAAACAACTGAGTTATGACATGGAGCGATACAACCAGATTAAAGCGGCCTACAACACCGATATCCCGTCGCTGCTGGTGGTGGAAAACGCCGATGTGCCCCTGATGAAAAACCGCCCCAAACGCAGCATTATCGTCCTGACCACGCTCCTGGCCGCCTTCTTCTTCACCGTACTGAGCGTCCTGATCGCCGACGCCTACCGCGATATCCGCTGGAAAGACATTACACAAGAGGGCCAATAAACAACTATGCTTCGTCGCCTGACCGCTTCCATACTGGCCCTACCAGCCGACCACCCGCAGCGGTGGCTGGTAGGGGTATGGGGCTTGCTGGCCGTGGGTCTGAGTTGGATGGCTATCGGGCTGGAAGCCTGGTGGTTGGCGGGCGTTCCAGTTGCCTTGCTGGTGGTGTGGCTGGCAGTGGTGGATTTTCGGCAGATTTTTTTCCTGATGCTGGCTTGTATCCCGATTTCTATCGAGATGGAACTCCCCGGCGGCTTTGGCACCGATCTGCCTTCCGAGCCGCTGATGTGGGTGTTGACCCTGGTGTCGGTCGTTTGGTTGTTGCGGCATTGGCGCGCTGTGGATGCCCGTTTCATCCGGCACCCCATTTCGTTGATGCTGTTGTGCCACCTGGCCTGGACGGCGGTGTGCGTGGCTGCCTCTACGGATGTGTTGGTGTCCTTTAAATTCTTACTGGCCAAAGGCTGGTACGTGGTCGTTTTTTACTGCCTGGCCGGGCATTTGCTGGAGCAACAACGGGACCTGAAAAAACTGCTCTGGTGGTTTTTTGTGCCCCTGGCTATTACCGTGGTGAGTGTTTTGGTGCGCCATGCGCCCAGCGGGTTTTCGTTCAAGGAGGTCAATTTTGTGATGGGCCCCTTCTTCCGCAACCACGTGATGTATGCCTGCCTGCTCGCCATTTTCCTGCCCTTTCTGTGGTACGGCTGCTATTGGTACCGGCGCTTTTCAATCCGGTGGTGGTTGCTCGTCCTGGGGATCGTGCTGTTTGTGGTGGGCATCAATTTTGCCTACACCCGCGCGGCCTATGTGGCGCTGGTAGCGGCGGTGGGTATTTACTGGCTGGTTCGGCAGCGTTGGTTGAAGCTAGCTGTGCTGGGGTTTGCCCTGGGGCTGGCGGGCTTGTTGGTCGTTGTGACGCGCGGCGACAACTGGCTGGAATTCGCGCCTAATTTTGAACGGGCCGTGACGCACACCCGTTTTGACAATCTCCTGGAAGCCACCACCAAACTGGAAGATATTTCCACGATGGAGCGCGTATACCGCTGGGTAGCCGCCTCCTATATGATTCAGGATCACCCTTTTATGGGTTTTGGACCGGGCAATTTTTATTTTAATTACAAAGATTACACGGTCTCCAGTTTCAAAACCTACGTCAGCGACAACCCCGAACGCTCCGGTATTCACAACTACTACCTGATGGTGACCGTTGAGCAAGGTTTACCCGGCCTGGCATTCTTCCTGGCCCTGTGCCTGACCGTTATTTTCACCGGCCAGCGGGTGTATCACCAAACGGCCGACCCTGCCCGCCGCCGGATGCTCGTAGCAGCGCTGCTCAGTTTTATCCTCATCACCATGCTGATGCTGATGAACGACTTCGTCGAAACCGACAAAATCGGCTCCCTTTTCTTTATTTGCGCCGCTATCCTCGTCAATACAGACTTGAAGAATAATGAGATATTGAATGATGAGTTATGAATGATGAATGATGAATGGGGTTCACCTTGAACGAGACGTAAAAGCCTGCCGCGAACCCAAAAAAATTTTCATCATTCATCATTCCTAACTCATCATTTAAAAGAAAATCCCCAGCCGCAGGGCGAGTGCGTTGAAGGCGCCTTTGGATTTTTCCTTTTTCCAGGTGCTGTTGCGGGAGTCAAAAACAGAGCCGTTGTCGCTGGTCATGTCAGTAAACTGTTGTTGGAAAGTCAGACCGATGACAGCGGTGGCGTTGGCTGCCAGTTCGTATTCGATGCCGGCGCCCACGCCCCAGGACAGGGATAATTTGTTGACGTCGGCTTTGATATTCTCGTCTTCGGATTTAAAATCTGTGTTGCCGCGAATATCGCCCTGGGCTTTGCTGAGGAAACCGATGGTGAAAATGGGTGCTTCTGCGTAGAATTTCAGCCGGGAATCTTCACTGGAGCCGCCGCGAAACCGCAGACCCACCGGAAGTTCCACATACGTGAGCCGGTAGTGTAACTTTGCATCTTTGCCGAGGGTATCGAGTTGGGGGATAGACAAATCTGTTTTGGGCCAAAATACACCCTGGTTGTAGCCATTGAGAATCGTGCCGCCTTGGTTGAACCCAAAACCCAGTCCGGCGGTGAACGCGTAGTTGGTGGCGAAATAAAATTCGCCGGCGACCCCAAATTTTAAACCCCAGTTCGAACCGGAACTTTCCAGGAGTTTATCGTCGGTGCGCAACCAGGACCAGGTCGGGCTGGCATGCACCCCAAAGCGAAATGTATTTTGGGAAAAAGCCAAGCCCTGCAGCGCAAATAAAAAGCCTAAAGCCAAAGCAATTTTTTTCATAACGTGTTGTTTTTTTGTGCGTTAATGTAAGGATTTATATTGGATCAGGGAAGATACGGGAGGCTCCGGGCCCCATTTCCCGGCGCTAAATTCGGAGATTTTTTTATGAGTACGACCAGGAACATCATTTACACCGCTGCGGCCCTGCTCTGCTGGAGCAGTGCGGCTTTTTTCTACGGCTGCCAAAACGACGGCACACAAGATGCACCCGATGTATCGAACATCAAGGTTAATCTTCAGTTTCAACGCTTCGAACACGCGCTCTTCGCCCTGGACACCACCCGCCTGGCCGATGACCTGCCGGCACTCGCCAAGCAATACCCCGATTTTTTGCCTTTTTTCATCGCTGAAATTGCTCACGACGAAACCAACCCCAACGAATCGCCCCTCGACGCCATCGCCGGCTTCGTGACCGCGCCGCAGGTTCGCCGCCTCAACGACTCCTGCCAGGCGCAGTACGCCAACTTGGACTGGCTCCAACGCGACCTGGAACAAATGCTGCGCTACCACCGGCATTATTTCCCCAACAAGGTCCAGCCCCGCTTCGTGACCGCCGTCACCGAATTTATCGGCGATGCCTACGCCGTCAACGACAGCCTGGTCATGATCGGGCTCGATATGTTCTTGGGTGAAAATTTCTCGGGCTACAACCCCGATTATTTCCCCCAATACATCCGCCGGCAGTTTCACAAAAAATACATCACCACCAAAGTAGCGCTCACGATGTGCAGCCGCCTGGTGGGCCCGCCGCCCGGCGAAAAAATACTGGATCACATGATCAACAACGGCAAAATCCTGTACCTCATGGATTGCCTGCTGCCCTCGGTGCCCGACAGCATAAAAATGGGCTACACCCGCGCCCAAATCGAAGGTTGTTATGTGAACGAACAGGAAGTATGGGCACGGTTATTGGAACTGAATGTGCTGTACCAACCCCTGAACAATAAAAACCAGAAAATCGTGACGCCCAGTCCCAGTACCGACAATGTGTTTCAGGAATCGCCGGGCGAAATCGGCAACTGGGTGGGCTGGCAAATCGTGAAAGCCTATTTTCAACGGTACCCGAACACTACTTTGGAAGAATTGTTGAATCTTCGCGACGCACAATCAATTTTGGAAAAAGCCAGGTACAAACCCAAACGCGTCAACTGATGCGCACTCGGATTAGCAAAAAACAAACGAATTTTTGGGCCGCCGCCACGGCCGTTTGGCTGCTTGGCTGGGCCGTTTGGCTGCCCGCACAAGGCACCGCTACTTTCGAAGCCAGCGGCCCAAGCCGCGACGTGGCAGAAGGCAGCATCTTCGAGGTTTCTTTTTCGCTGAAAAATGCCGCCGGCAAACGATTTATCCCACCCGATTTCAAAGGCTTTCGCGTAGCCAATGGCCCCTCCGAAATGCGCGGCGCCGGTTTTATCAACGGCCAAAGCTACAGCCACCAAACCTGGAGCTACGAACTCGAAGCCGGCAAACCCGGCACCTATACCATCGGGATCGCCGTCGTGCAAACCAGCACACAAACCCTCCGCACCCAACCCCTGACCATCCGGGTCGGCGCCGCGCGCACCAGCAAGGCCAATACTGCCCCCAAATCGGACGACAAAGTGTTCGTCAGCGGCGAACTGAACACCGACAAAGCCCGCGTCGGACAGCAACTGCACTACCAGATCAAACTCTACACCCAACTCAGCATTTCCGATTTCGATATCCTCGACCTGCCGGCCTTCGAAGGTTTTTACACCCGCGAATGCCGCCGGTTCGATACCCGCACCCAATACCAAACCATCCGTGGGAAAAAATATGCCGTCCGGGTGCTCTACGAGATGGCCCTTTTCCCCCAGGAGCCCGGCGAAATCCTCATCGGCTCCGCGCGCGTGCGGCTGGGGGTCGACCAGCCCGGAGGCGGATTCAGTTCCCTGCTGGGCGGCACACCCGTGCTGATGCAAACCCAGCCCGTCAAACTCAAGGTAGAGGCCCTGCCCGACCCCGCGCCAGCCTCCTTTACCGGTGGCATCGGCCAATACCTTTGGAAAATTACGGCCGACAAAGACTCCTGCACCACCGACGATGCCCTCACCCTGACCGTCAGCATTCAGGGCAACGGCGATGCCCGGCGTTTTGCTAACCCCCGCTTCACCCTGCCCGATGGCCTGGAAGGCTTCGACCCCAAAGCCCGCGACGACGAAGAATACGAAACCGGCGAGCAATTTGTACATGCCCGTACCCTCGAATACGTCATATTGCCCAAACAACCCGGCGACTACGAACTCCTGCCGGAAATGACGGTGTTTGATACCGACAGCACCCGCTACCGCACGCTGCGCGCCGAAACGCCGATACTGCTCCACGTGACAGCCGGCAACAACTACGGCAAAAACCTGCCCGTACCCGACACCCTGGCGGCGCCTCCGCCTACCCCCTCGCCCCTGGCCGATTTTTGGGAAACCACCGGCGCCACCCTTCGCTCGCCCTGGCTTTGGGGCAGTCTGACCGGTGTTATGCTCTTCTCCGGCGCGTATTTCTTTTGGAAAAATCGCCGGCAAGCAGACCAACCCGACAAAAGGACGCCCTACACCGAACCAGACAAAGCAGCCCCCAATACCAAAGAGGCCCGCAAGCGCTTTGCCAATGCCAACCGGCTGCTGCAACAGGACGATCCACGAGCGTTTTACCACGAATTGCTAAAATCAATGCAACTCTACCTCGCCGCCTGGCTCCAAATGAGCCCAGCGGACCTGAACAAAGAAATCTTGTCGGAAAAATTGGCCAGCCGCCAAGTGCCGGCCGCTACCACCGCCGATATTCTCCGCGTTTGGCAGGTATGCGAACAAGCCGTGTTTGCCAGCCGGGCCCGGGCCGAAGACATGAACGGGGTCTGGCACCTCGCCCAATCTGCCCTGCAACAACTGGATGGGAAAGGACGAGCCTAATAAACCGTCCAAAACCCATGACGATTTCTAAGAGGCGTAGGTTTCCGAAATAAACTCAGCCATCCGCTCGCGCAGGGCTACCGGGTACAACACAAAGCCGGTATCGCTGTCGCTCAACTGCTCCAGCGGTTTCCAAACGGCGCGGAAAGCAAACGTGTTATCCAAAATCTGGAGTTCGGGCGCTTCCGTCAGCGGCCCTTCCGGTACTTGGGCTTTGAATAAAAACACGATTTCGTGTTTGGTTTCGCCGCCGTACTCGAAAATATTCTCCAGCACCGTCAGCAATTCCAAGGCATCCACTTCGGTATCCAGTTCTTCGCGGAGCTCCCGGCGCATGGCGTCGGCGGCCAATTCTCCCTGCTCGATGCCGCCGCCCAGGGGGCGGTAAAAATAATAGTGCTCGTGTTCGTGCCAGAATTCCTGTAGCAGGATCCGGCCCTTGTGTTCCAACAGGCAAAAAGCAACAGCGCGCATAGGTATGAAATTTAGAGGTGGGAAGGAAAGCGCTTGCAACAGCGGCTGCGGCGCTATAGTTCCCGCATCCGGCCTCTAGTCGTCGAGCAACTTGTAATTTCGGTATTCGCCCGGCCGCCAACCAGTAATCTGTTCAAAAAAATACGACATCCGGTCTTTCCACGACCATTTAGCCTGCGCCGGGTCGCCGGAAAAGTGCCAGTTGGCCGCTGCAATCCGGGGCTGCATGACTGCCGGGTGGGTGCCAGAAAGTCGTTCCAGCGGTTCCAAACCGTCATACCCATACGATTCGCTGTCGCCCACCATTTGCCGGACGGCTTCATCCGAATGCCAGAGCCGGTTGAAACTCTGTTGCTTGCGCTGCTGGGCTGCCGGGTGTTTCACCCAGCCATAATGATAAATATAGGCATCGAGCAACCGGACCTTCAATTTGCGGCCTTCCGTGCCGGCAGCGCCAATCCGAAACCCTTGCGCATCGCGGTAGGAGCGGATTTGCTTGTTGTTGCGCACAATACGCACCTCCCGGCGGTACCAGCGGCGGCTGGCGCCGATATAATCATAGGA
>JADLDL010000163.1 GCA_020846655.1 Saprospiraceae bacterium
AGGTTGGAAATGCCGGGGCAGAGAAAGTTGGCGGTATATTCAAAAACGGAGGAGTAGTTGCTGACTTTGTCGGTGCATACCGATTGCACCCGGATTTGGTATGTGCCCGGCGCAAGGATAGACAACAGATTGAACTGGTTGCTGGATGCACTGAAGAGTGCCCAGCGCGTGGCGCCCTTGGGCCGGATTTCGACGAAGTACTGGCTGGCCACCGACTGCCACCGGATTTCACCGACGCTGTTGGGGTTTTCTATGATCCAGGCGGGCGGGTTGCAGGTTACGTTTGTGGTCGTAAACGTTACGGTTTCTCCAAAATCTGTTTCGCCGTCGACACAAAGGCTGGCCAGCCGCGCTTCGTAGGTTTTGCCCGCTTCCAGATTGCCCAGCGCCTTGCTGTTGTAAAACGTCGTTTGCCGGGTCCAGACGGAATCGCTTACCGCCCGGTACTGGAAAATATATTGGATGGAATACGGCGCCACTTTCCAGGTGGCCACCGCCGTGGTGGTGGTGATCTGACTCATCGCCAGCCCTATGGGCGCTTCGCAGGGCGGCTCCGAAGAACAGGCTTTGGACTTCAACATACCGGGCCGGGCTACTTCCAGGGCTGCCTGCATTCTATCCCCCTGGCCTTTGGTGAACATGTTCATGCAGTGGTCCTCCACGTAGTCCATATAGTTCATGTACATTTCACCGTATTGGCCCGACCCGCAGTTGTTGTTGGCGTTGTGTGGAAATGGAGGGCAGCCTTGGTTCGGCAGCAGAGCCGGCTCGGTGTCGGCTACTTCGTCGTTTCCGCAAATATTATCGCCCCAGATATGAATTAAGTTCAGCCAGTGCCCCACTTCGTGGGTGCCGGTTCGGCCCAGGTTGTTAACCGAGAATCCTTGCGTGCCGGCGGTGCCGGTTTTTCCAAGTGCCTGATGCCGCAGCACCATGCCATCGGTAGATTCGGTGGCAACGCCCGGGCGCAGCGCATAACCCAGGGTTTCGTCGTCGTTAAAATTGACCGACCAGATGTTGAGGTACTTCTTTCTGTCCCAAATGGTTGCCGGTTTCAGGGTGGCATCGAGGGCGGTGATATCCCAGGCGTCCTGCTCGCCTTTTTGCCGGGTGATACCTGTTGTCGGGATGCCGTAGGGGTCGTATTGGGCGAGGCAAAACTCGATGCGGCAGTCGACCGTTTTGTCCCAAAACGGATGACTGATGTCCAAAGAATCGGGGTTTACATGCCGAAAATCGGCATTCAGCACCTCGATTTGCGACAAAATCTGTTCCTCCGAAATGTTGGATCCCACACCCACCGCCTCGCCGTTGTGGATGACGTGTACCACTACCGGAATGGTAATCACCGCATGGCCGGATGCATCCCCGGGGCCTTTTTTTGCCCAGACTTTTGTTTTTTCTTCGAGTTCTTCTGCCCGGTGGCGGAGCGCAGTATCCTTGGCAATCAGTTCCTGGTACAACTGGTCCGAGGGGCATTTTTCTGTTTTTTGTGCCCATCCGGACAGCGAAAATAAAAGGGCAGCGAAAAGCGGGAGGAGGTTTTTCATTTGCTGGACAGGCGTTTTTGCTTTGAAATGGCGATTGGGCAAATATAGGGAATATCTCTGCCGCCCCACTTTTCTCTCCTGCCTTGCTAAAATTTCAAAAAAGATGGCCTTTCGTGCAGCAAAATTCCGGCTCGGCACATACCTAATCATACCGATCGGCGCACATTCATGTTTAACGAAGACAATCAATGATGAAATCAATTTGGGTTCTGTTGTTTGCCGGCCTTGTACTGGTGCCGGCCTGTAGAAAAAATTCGGACGAAACGAGTTATACCGAAAAAGGCCCCATCCGGGGCAATCAAGTGGAAGCCGCGCTCATTGGAAAAGTGAGGACGACCTATGGCTCTCCCATTTCGTTTGCGCAAGTGGAAGTTGGAGGAACGACTGTAGAAACCGACGCCAACGGCATTTTTACCCTACCCAGCCGCTTGCTCGACGACAAAGGCAGCTTGGTACAGGTGTCTAAATCCGGGTATTTCAGTGCCTACCGCTTCGCTTTTCCGCAGGTGAACAGTACAGACTACCTCGACATCCAACTGGTTTGGCGCTATCCTGTCGAGCAGCTGGACGCCGATGCCGGAGGCACGATTTCATTCGGGCAGGGCGCATCGGTCACTTTCCCGGCCGATGCCATCGCGGGGGCCAACGGCAGCGGATACCTGGGCACCGTACTGGCCTATACCACCTGGCTCGACCCCACATCGGAGGAGAGCTTCCGGACGATGCCCGGCGATTTGCGGGCCATCGACGCCGAAGGGTATCCCAAACTCCTGAAAACCTTTGGCATGGTGGGTATTGAACTGGAAAGCCCAGATGGTGAAAAACTCAACCTGCGCGCCGGCAAAACCGCCCGGATCAGTTTTCCGGTGCCGCCCGCCTTGCGCAGCGCAGCGCCGGCCACCATCCCGCTGTGGCATTTCAACACTGCCAACGGTTACTGGGAAGAAGAAGGTACCGCTACTTTGGTCGGTGGCGACCATTACGAAGGCGAGGTGGGGCATTTCAGTTTCTGGAATGTAGATGTTCCCGGCAATTTTGTAAAACTATCCATGCGTTTTGGCGATGCAGCCGGAACCCCGATTAGTGGATTGAAGGTACAACTGAGCAGCCCGAGTTTGGGCATGGGCAGTAGTTTCACCAACAGCAATGGCCAGGTAAGCGGTCTGGTGCCTGCCAATGAAACCCTACTGCTGCGGCTGATAGATCGCTGTGACAAAACGGTTTACGAAGATAATATTGGGTATTTTACAACGGACACTGATTTGGGGAAAATTAATATCTCCGGGCTTGCCACCACCACGGTTTCCGGCACCTTGCTGGATTGCAACAACGAGCCGCTGCCACAGGGGCTGGTGTCCCTGGTTTCGTCGGGCGATACCATTCGAATATACGCCCTGTCGGATGCCTCCGGCGCCTATACCTTTTCATTTCTCGACTGTTCCACTGGGCCGTCGGTCACCCTGATTGGGTACGATACGGACAAGCTGAAAGAAAGTTCGCCGCTTATAGCCAACCTGACCGGCGCCCATACCCAAGTTGGCCCGCTTGCCGTCTGCAATTCTCTTGACGAATACATTGTTTTCTATTGCAACGGGTATAGCCGAGTGTTCGTGACCGCCACCCATTTTGAAGACGGCAGCATGTGGGCACAAAGCCCGCCCATTCCGGGTGTGACGTCCGACAATCTGGCTATTTTACTGGAGTTTAAGGATGTGGCAGGGAATCAATCTACCTTCACGGTGTCGTATATCGGTGTGATTACAGTGGAAGACAATGAGGTCCGTACCTATGGTTGTGATTATTGTGTGGGCGCCAATTGCAACTGTGCACCAAACGAAGTCGATGTAATGGATTTCAATACGTATCCCACCCAAACGGGTGAGTACGCCGACGGCTCCGTTTCCGGCAAGGTCCTTTCCGGATTAACCGGCACCATGGTGCCCTTTTCTTTATATTTCAGATTGAAAAAACAATAGCACCACCCCCCGGACCAACCCACGAAGATGCCTCCGCCCACAACAGAACTTCAGGTGCTTTTGCAAGGCTGCTTGCGCCGCCAACCGGCTTCCCAAAAGGAGCTGGTCCGGCGTTTTGCAGGTAGCCTGCTTGCGGTAGCGCGGCGGTATGCACGGAGCCATGCCGCCGCAGAGGATGTGTTGCAGGATGCTTTTGTATTGGTTTTCAAAAATATAGACCGCTATGACGCTGAAAAAGGAAGTTTACATACCTGGATGCGCCGGATCGTGATCAACACGGCCCTGGCGCAGCACCGCCGGTTTCGGTATAGTTTTGAAAAAGCCGTGGAGAATCCTCCCGACAGTGCCGACCCCGATCCGGACGTGTTGTCCAAATTGAGTTTCGATGAATTGCTGCGCCTCGTGGAGGCTTTGCCCGGCGGCGCGCGGGAGGTATTCAACCTGGCTGTTTTTGATGATTTTTCGCATGAAGAGATCGGCGAAATCCTGGGCATGCCGGCCGGCACTTCGCGCTCCCTGCTTAGCCGGGCGAGAAAACTATTGCAGCAACAAATAGTAAAATTGCACGCACATGAAGTGGTCTGAACTTGAACAGGACATGCAACGCCGGGCCGATGCGCATGAACTGCCCGTCGATACGGACGCGTTGTGGAACAGGATTCGGGAAAAACGCCGCCGCCGGGGTCTCTTCTGGTGGCTGGCCAGCGCTGTGCTGCTGACCGGACTGCTGGTCTTGCTATTCGGGCGCTCCGGGAAGAACTTTCCAACTGCCGGCGAGCAAACGCCTCTCCCGGCGGCTGCCAGGCAAGCGCCAGAACCCTTAGGCGCAACACCCAAGGCGCAGCCGCGCGAAACCCTGCTGGCGCCTTCGCTTCCGGACCTGCCGCCCAACACCCCGGCCAGCCCTCCGGCGGTACTGCATTTGCCGAAGGCTCCGGCCCTCCGGCCGCAGGCGGCCGTGCGTGCTGCGGAATCCCACTCGGCCCCATCGGCAGAGTGGGACTTCGGAAAACAGCCGGCGGAAAGGGCGCCACTGTCGCCCGCAGCCTCCGTGCCACACCCTGAATCTCCTGCCCTGTCTGTTGAGCCAGCCGGCGAATGGGGCCATGCAGCGCTTGGCGCGCTGCAAGCCCCGGTTTTGTCGCTGCTCCACAGCAGCCGGTTCCCGCTGCCGGTGCCTTTGCCCCTCCGGCCAGTCAACAGGAGCCCCGTTGGCGGCGAAGGCCCACCGCCAGACCTGAAAACGCAGAAAAACCGGCCAGCACTGGGTTTGCAGGCGGGGTATTTTTGCTGGCAGGCCCGGCAGGCGCCGGCAGACACGCTGAGTTGGCACAAGCCCCTCGAAACGGTGTCAGGGGGCTTGTTCGTGCACGTACCCTTGGGTAGGCAGTGGGCTGTTCAAGCCGGCATTTCCTATGCCCGCAGTACCCGTTTGTTGTTTTGGGAATCGCGCTGGAAGGATGTTCAACCCAAAGCGGTGCCGCAATATTTTGCCAACGGCATGGTAGATACCTCGTATGTGCCGGTGGCAGTGGAGCTGCGCCGCCAGGTGCGGCAATACCACCACTGGACGCAAGTCAGCATTCCGCTTCGGCTGCACTACCAGTTTGCCGCAGGCAAAGGACAATTGGCGCCGCACCTGGGGCTGCAAGCCAGCCGGCTATGGGCAGTGGGCATGGTAATGGATACCAGCCAGCACCTGAACGCCGGGCTCTTTGCTGCCCGGTACCCGCAAAAATACATGGTGCAGGCGCTTGCGGGCTTGGATTGGACATTGCCGCTGTCGACCCATTGGTCGATAGCCCTGGGTATTCAGGCGCAAGCCGACCTGAAACCGCGCAATAGCCCCTTGTTGCCAGAACAGGAGCGTTTCTGGCAATACGGGTTGCAGTTGGGGCTGTTGCGCCGCCTGGACTAGGTGTTTTGTCTAGCATCCCCTTCTGCTGCAAAAAAAAGGAGAGCCCTCTCCATCCGTTTTCAGGTTTTGCACCTGGACAAAGCCTCCACTTTGCCCTTCCAAAACACGAAACCAGACGAAAAAAGCCCTCGGTTCTATCCGCGGAGCACTTTTGCTGTACCGCAGTGCTGCAAAAGTGCCGCTAAGCCCCCGGCGGGGCAGGCACTATTGTCCCGGTGGCCGGCTTACTTGTCCGAAGGCTGGATTTTGTTGACCGAAGCCGGTGTGTCGGATTGCCGTCGGGGCGGCGATTTTCCAGCCAACATGCCGCTTCGGGTAGCCGCAAATACGGCGGAGTACCTATCTTTCGGCCCTATGACACCTCAGCAACAAACACTGCGCAGAAAATTAAATACCCTGGCCAGTCCTGTCTTGGGTCGGCTCTTGGCTGTGCCTTCGGCTGTTGGACGCCGGGGACCACTTTTTTTTCTGGTTTGCCTGCTGAGTCCACTCCTGTTGGCCCAAACCCCGG
>JADLDL010000164.1 GCA_020846655.1 Saprospiraceae bacterium
AGAAGGTAGCGGTTGGCGGCCTGGTCGAGCGGGATCACATAGTCGCCTGTTCGGTAAAGGACGGCTTCGGTGCGGGTTTCCAGTTGGACGGTGTAGTGAAAATACTGCCCCTCCCAGGCCTCCCGGTTTTTGAAACTGCCGATGGTATAGCGCTCCACCTCCAGTTCCACATCGCGACTCAGGCGCTGCATCCGGACGCCGTTGGCTTGCAGGCGGGTCAGCACGTTGTCCCAAGCCTGCGGCAGGATATACGCCACCGGCTTGCGCGCCTCCCGAACCGGCACATAAGTATTGTAGTAGGGTATAATTTTTTCGTAGGGTGCGGAGCGGTCGTACCACAGGCGCGGCAGGCCCGACACCTCGGAGGGTTTGTGCTGAGCGGCGTAGCCTTTGAACACCAGCGAATCCCGTTGGCTGGGGTCCAGTTTCCAGTCGAGCGGGAAGACCGGTTTGCTGCGGGTTTGTTCAATCGCTGCGGCGCGGGCCTGGCCCAACGCGCGGTGGTGTTCGTGGACAAACTGAAGCATCGATTCCATAAACCGATACGTGGCCCAAACCCGGTCCCGGAAGGGTTTGAGCATGTGGGTTTCGGGCATAAACCCGATCGTGTTCCACAGCGCGGCGTAGCCGGTGGAATAGCGTGGGTAGTCGCAAAAGCCGCTCAGGCCGGCGTCGGGGGTTTCGCCGGGGCCGTCGACGTAGGGCGTCATGGCCCAGCCCCGGGCGGCCAAATCGCCGTAGAGCCAAGGCAACATGGTTTGCTGCAAAAATGCCCCCAGCGGCGCCTCCAGTTTGTTGTGTTGGGTGGCGATGAGGGTCAGGGTATACTGGTAGTCGGCGCCGTTGCTGGTGTGGTTGTCGATCAGCACATCGGGCTGCCAGGTACTGAATAGTTTGTTGAAAGCCAGGGCATTGCGCGAGTCGCATTTGATAAAATCCCGGTTCAGGTCGTAGTTGCGGGCGTTGCCGCGAAAGCCATAGGAGGCGGGACCATCCTGGTTGGCGCGGGAGAAGGAATTCCGGTTCAGGCAGCCGTCGACGTTGTAGACTGGGATGACCACCAGCACCAGGTGTTCCAGCACCTGGCGCCGCTCGGGCTGCGCGAGCAAGTCGCGGAGCAGCAAAACTGTAGCGTCGATGCCCTCCGGCTCGCCGGGATGGATGCCGTTGTTGATCAGCAGGATGCGACGGCCGGACTGCCGGATTTTTTCCGGATCAAATTCGCCGTCGGCCGATACCACCGCCACGTGCAGCGGGTAGCCGCTGTCGGTGCTGCCGGTGGCGCTCAACCGGAACAAACGGGGGTAGGCGGCGGCCATTTTTTCGTAGGCGCTGATCAGTTCGGCGTAGGTAAGGGTTTCGTTGGGGCGGCTGTCAAACGGAATGCTAAGGGCTGGCATCTGAGTATGGCGGGTGCATTGAAGGCAGAGTATGGGCAAAAAAAGAAGGAATCGAAGCCGAATCGGGTGCATGGGCAGGTGGTTGAACGGCAAAAATAGGTTCCGGCGGGCGTTTTTTATGAGAGGCTGCCAGTGCTTGCTCGTTTTTACTGCCAGCCCAGTGGGTTGAGCCACTTCCCCGGGCCATACAGGCCGGGTCGGGTTTCTCTGACCGGAAGACCTACTCAATGCTGCCAACTTTCCACAATTCCCCTATCTTCGCGCAAATTTTCCTTCCTGCATGATGGTATTAGGTGATCGAAGGCTTTCCCTGGAAGATTGCGCGCTTGTGTTATTCAAAACAGAACCGATCGAGATAGCCCCGGAAGCGCTTCAAAAGGTAGCAGAGAATTTTCAGTTCCTGAAAGACTTTTCCGCTGATAAACTGATCTACGGCATTAGTACCGGATTCGGGCCAATGGCTCGTTACCGGATTGATCCGGAAAACCAGCTTCAACTCCAGCACAACCTGATCCGGAGCCACGCGTCGGGCACCGGCCAACTGTTTGACCCGCTGCTGGCGCGGGCCGTCCTGCTGGCCCGGCTCAACTCCCTGCTCCAGGGCTATTCCGGCATCCACCCCGACACGCTCCTCCTCCTTCGCCAACTGCTCAACCACCAGGTGGCCCCCTGCATCTACGAGCACGGCGGCGTGGGCGCCAGCGGCGACCTCGTGCAACTGGCCCACCTGGCCCTCAACCTGATCGGCGAGGGCGACATGTGGCACCAGCAGCAAACCCAACCGGCTGCCGAACTCTTCGCCCGATTGGGCATTCAGCCCCTCCGCATCCACATCCGCGAAGGCCTGGCCATGATCAACGGCACCTCGGCGATGACCGGCGTGGGCGTCGTCAACCTGCTCCTCGCCCGCAAACTCGTCAACTGGATGCTGGCCCTTTCGGCCATGACCAACGAACTGATGGAGGCCTTCGACGACCATTTTTCGCCCGAACTCAACCGCGTCAAAGCCCACCCGGGCCAAAACCGCGTCGCCGCAGCCATGGCCAAGGTGCTGGCCGACAGCCAACTCATCCGCAAGCGCCCCGAACACCTGTACCACAATCGGATCGAAAGCGGCGTGCTCGAAGACCGCGTGCAGGAATACTATTCCCTGCGCTGCGTGCCCCAGATCCTCGGCCCGGTGCTCGATACGTTGGATCAGGCCGAAAAAATAGTAGTCGACGAGTTAAACTCCGTGAGCGACAATCCGGTGGTCGATCATGTTCAACAAAACATTTACCATGGCGGCAATTTCCACGGCGATTATGTGTCGCTGGAAATGGACAAGTTGAAAATCGCCATCACGAAATTGTCCATGC
>JADLDL010000165.1 GCA_020846655.1 Saprospiraceae bacterium
CTTCAAGATCGGGCAGGCTGCTGTTTTGGGTCCACAGCGCGCCGGCGGCCACTGCCCGCAGGGAGTCGATCAGGTCCAACAGGCTGGCTTTGGCTGCCGCTGCGGTTTGGATGGTTTGCCGGGCAGCGGCGAGCTGGCTGGCCAGGCTGCTGCTGTCTTGCGTACTGATGTCGGGCGTGTACAGTTGTTGTGCCAGCCCGGCCAGGTCCTCCAGGCCGCCCACGATGCGGCGCTCGTAGAGTTCGAAGGAGTCGCGATCAGTTTCGTCGATTGCAAAGACCTGCCGGATGCCCGCTTGTAGATTGGCATACGCGGCGATACCGTTGGTTTGTGCCGTAGTCAAAAAATCTGTCACATCGGTGTCGTTCGGGTAGGGGTTGCCTTCTTCGTCCAGGCGCTCATAGAGTCGGCGCTGGGCCAGCCAGTTGTTGGCGGCCTGGTAGGCCTCGCCGGGCAGTTCTTCTTTGGCGATCCGGATATCCAGGTCCTCGCCGCCGCTAAAGGCGGTCACAGGATTTTCCGCTGTGCAGAAACCGGGTGACGGGCACTGATAAGTGGAATCCTGTTCCGCATCTTCATCGGTAAACCAGGCCAGAGGCGCCCAGGAATCCGGCAGATAGTCCGGGTTTTCGGCGGCATCGACGGTGTATTTGGAAGCATCCGCAACGTTAACGCCCCCGTTATGCTGCGCTACCGTACTACTACCCTGCCAGCGGTTCCCCCGGTGTTTTTGTTCGCCGGTGATGGCATCCACGCCATAGAGCAGGCCGGTGCTGTTGTCGATCAGGGAGTTGCCGGCTACTACGGCATTTTCCTTGCCCACCAGCACCCCCTCGATGTGCAGGCCTCGGGCCAGGTCTTCGGCGTTGTTGCACAGGATGCCGGCCTTGCTGGGGTGTATGGCGTACAGGCCGGCGGCATCGCCGCTGCCCGTGCCGCTGACATCGTTGCAACTCAGTTTGTTGTTTTCTCCGCCGGCCAGGTAGATGCCGTAGCGGTTGTTTTGGGTACTTCCCAGTGCAATGGTATTGCGGTATGCCTTGGTGCCGGCGGCGCTATTGAGGTAGATGCCCGTTGCGCCGGTCGACATGGTTACGCTATTGCTGCTCAGGATACCGCCATCGAAAGCCGGATTTTGGAGGCTACTGGCGCCTTGTGTTTTGTAGATCCCATTGATGTTGATGCCCACGCCCAGGGCATGGTCGCTGATCTCGATATCGTTGCTGTACAACCCGAAATCCAGCGGCACCGTGCTGGTTTGCGGCGGCAGGAACGGCACCAGGTGCCGGATGTCGATGCCTTTTTCGGCAGCGACGATGTGGTTGTCTGCGCAGGTAATCAGTTTGTTGTTGGTGGCGACGATACCATTGTTCACCTCGTTCATTGTGGCATTCAGCACAAACGTGTTGCCTCCGAACGCTTCGATGCCCGTGTGGCAGTTTTGGAAAGTAAATGTGGGATTGGCGCCTCCGATCAGATAGCCTGATCCCTTTTCCTGGTAGATGGCTTTGCCTGTTGGCACGGTGGTCAAAATGGCATAATTCGGATGCAGGGGTACCTGGGTAATATTTTGGAAAAGGCCGTTGTGGACGCCCACTTCGGTATTGTACGATAAAACACCAAACTTCAGGTTGTAGAACTGGTTAGGGTCGCCGCTCCCGGGATCGCTGTCGATCTCCACAGCGCCGGCATTTTTGAGGTACACGGCGGCAAATCCCTTGCCGTCGGGCAACGGTTTTTGGCCAACAAACGAGGATTTCAGGCCGGCGTCAGTAGTGCCGTATTCGTTGCTCAGCAACATCAGATTGCCGGACGCCTTGTTATCCGCCGCAATAGCGATATTATTGTTTAAAAATCGGCAGTTTTTGGCAACCAGGTGTGTGCCTTGTCGCGCATCCACAGCGCGTTGCGCATCTTTTATCGTCACATTGCTCAGTTCCAGAGAAGCGCCATCCACCAATTTGATGCCCTCCCACATGCTGGTACAGCCTTCTATAGTGGTCGTCTTATTGAAGCCGGATGGTTTTACTTTTGCCTGATTCTCAACGACTATAATCGTCCCGCTGTTCGCCAGGATATAGGGCGTATTAAACGCCACATCGGAGGCAATGGTGACATTGCCAGTAAGCAGAATCGGATTGCCGCTACCCAAATTAGTCACCGTACCGCTGACCGGGGTCATTTCTTTGGGTTTTACGATAGATGTTTTGAGTTGGGACACATTGTTTTCGGTGCAGGTGAACCGTGCTTCTACCCACAGCAGCTGATAGTCTCCCGGTGGATTGGTCGTAACGGAGGGATTGAATTCCAGGATAAAATGAAAAGTCCGAACTTCATCGGGCTCCAGGTCAAATACAAGTTGAGTACTGGTATTTGGTTCTACCATCCGCAATTCATTAAAATCCTGATTGATGGCAACCGATTGGTTAAAATCCTGTCCGGGAGCATTGGCATCCCAATTGTACCGGGATTCCTGGTACCGGACGCCAATTTTTCCGTTGGTGATGCCGGAGGCGCCGCCACTAACGGTAATGGTAAACATTGCTTTGCTCCGGTCCGGCGTGCAAGACCGGACGAGGTAGGGTTGGTCGCTGAGCATTTCGACCCAGGAAACTGCTGAGCAGTCAAAATCCTCTGGAAAAACAGGGGTGATATCCGCCCATTTGGCACAGTGGCATAAGTTGCCACAACTTACCCCGGTAGTAAATACACCGGTGTTGAAATTGGCGAGTTGGGTATCGTCACATGGGTTAAAGTTGATCGTTCCGGGCGTTTGGCACATGAACGTGGGAAACATGCTGCAATCGTGGCAGCTCCCCGGGTGTTGTAAGCCAAGGTTGTGGCCCAGTTCATGCGCGATCAGGGTTTTGGGAAGTCCAACCCCCGAAATCAGGGCTACATTGTTACTGCCATGACCACCTCCAGTACTAAAGGAGGTGGTCAAAACGATAATGCAGTCCTCCTTAATGCAGGGGAATTGGCTGTTAAAAGCAGGATTTATACCATCTTGTATCCAGCTCGGCAGGCTGGAGCCTGTAAAGGGCGGGGCAAAGGAGTTGACTGGAAAAAAAATCAGCCGAAACTCCAGGGCGTAATTTTGAAAAAGTGTGTTCATTTCGTCCAGGGCAATTTGTATTTTAGGTTCTGCATAGGCCTAGGCTGCCTGAGGGTTGCCATTGAAAACATCCACAAAGGATTCATCCATCCAGACCACAACATTGTAATACGAAGGCCGGATTTGATTCATATCCATAAAACACTGTGCTTGCACAAATACAGTGTTCAGGAAGAGCAGAACCGGTAAAAAAACTAGGTATTTACTCGCAGAAAGCCGGGCCTTAAATCGGCTTAGACGGCGTGAGGCGTGAGGCGTGAGGCGTGAGGCGAAATTCATGTTTTGGAAGTTTAATGAAAAAAACGGTTTCTATCGCAAGCAAATATGCAAAAATTCAAGCGCCCGTAACAGATCGATTTCCGCTTTGACTCCAACTGGCAAAGATCAGTTGGCATCAAAAGTAAATCCATACAGGCGTTAACTGCCTGCAAGGCAGGCCAAATTTGCCTTTTGCTCTGTCATTATCCCACCCCTGCTTTCCCCGCCAACTACTCAACCGTTTCCGCCAACTACTCAAGTCCGTCCCTACCCCAGCGGGTAGGCCCCTACCTTTGTATCATCAAACGAAACAACGGGATCGTTCAGGAAAAAAATGAAGACTGCACCCGCCTGTTAAACAAATGTGAAAACCGAAATTTCTCCAAAAGCCACCCCAACCAGCCGCGCCCAAACGACCGTCTTGCCCACATACCACCCCGGAACGCCGGCTATGTAATTCAAAAACAAAGAAAACAATTTCCATGCTTGCTGCCTTTTTGTTGTCCGCTACCCCCGACCAAACCCTCAACCACCTGACCGGCGCGCCCATCGCCTTGTCGACCCCCGTGCGCGAACGCCTGAACCTTTCGGGCCGCGAAGCCGAAAACGCCATCATCCGCCAGGCCATTGCCGGCAACCAGGCCGCCTTCGCCAGCCTGCTGCGCCGCTACGAACGTATGGTATTCAGCCTGGCCCTGCAAATGGTCGGCAACCGCGAAGACGCCCTCGAAGTGACGCAGGACGCCTTCCTGAAAGCCTTCCGCTTCCTGGCCAGTTACCGGGGCGAAAGCCGGTTCAGCACCTGGCTGTACCGCATTGCCCGCACCTCCTCGATCAACCACCTGCGCCGGGTGCGCCGCGAAACCGTGTCGATCGACAAGCCCGAATCGCCCGTGCGTCACATGGTTACCGACCTTACCGACGGCTTCCACGCCGTGGCGACCAGCGAGCGCTCGGAACTCCTGCAACGCGCCTTCCGGCTCCTGCTGCCCGACGACGGCGCCGTACTCAACCTGTTCTACCTCCAGGAACAAAGCCTGGAAGAAATCTGCGAGATCATGGACTGGTCGATGAGCAATGCCAAAAGCCGCCTGTGCCGCGCCCGCCAGCGTTTGCGCCAAGTGTTGGTAGAGCATTTCTCCGAAGAATTTGGCGAATGGATTTAATCAACCGTAATGGAACTCGATATTTTTCAAAATCCATACACGGGACTGCCCCTGCACTGGGCCAGCGCCAAACGGCAAACCGGCCTGTCGGATGCCAATGGCGCTTTTTTTCCGCTGCGCAACGGGTATCCCAATTTTTTGGCCGGACAAAAGATCACCGGACTGAACCAAAAAATTCAACAGTTTTATGACCGCAACGGACGAATGGCCGGCCTGCTCGAGCGCTTCTTCAACCTGTTTTCGCCCATCCGGCGCCAACGGGAAGCCTGGCTCGACGGGCTGGCCATCCGGCCGGGCGACCGCGTCCTCGAAGTGTCGGTCGGCGCCGGCTGGAACATTCGCCAACTGCCCGCCAACGCCCGCTACTACGGCATGGATATTTCCAGCGGCATGCTGGATCATTGCCTCAAAAATGCCCACCGCTGGGGTGTCCAACTCAACCTCTGCCAGGCCAATGCCGAATTTTTACCCTACCGTGACAATGTCTTCGACAGCGTTTTTCACATCGGCGGCATCAATTTTTTCAACGACCGCGGCCGCGCGATCTGTGAAATGATCCGGGTGGCCAAGCCCGGAGCGCCCATCGTAATCATCGATCAAACCGCCAAAGACCTCAAAAAACAATACCGGCAACTGGTTTTTGTGCGCCACTGCCTCCGGGAGGCCGATGTCGACCGCTCCAGGCTCTATGCGCCCGCCGAGTTTGTGCCTGAGGAAATCCGGGATGTGGAGGTCAAACTCCTGGACAACGGATCGCTGTACCGGCTCAGTTTTAACAAACCGGCAAGCATCCCCGGGCGCCCTTTTTGCGTACCCAATACATAAACACAATATAGATGGCTATGAAAACAATTATCTGGAAATCACTTGTCTTGTTTTGCCTGTTTCATTGGGCTGCCCGTATGGCGGCCCAATGTGCGTTTACCCCCACCGTGACCGGCGACCTGCTGGTATGCCCCCAAGGAGCGGTTACCTTGGGTACGCAACCGTATGCCGCCTACCAATGGTACCGCCGGGCCTATCCCAATGGCGCCGCCGAACCCATTGCCGGCGCCACCGGCGCCACTTATCCGGTCGATTACAACCAGACGCCGGTGTATATTTCGGTAGCCGCCACCCAGGATGGCTGCACCGAGCAAAGCGCCGAGGTGCTGGTCGACGGCCTGGCCTTCCTGCCCGTCCTCGTCCAGTCGGTTGGCGAGTTTGACATCAGCGTCGAGGGCGAGCAATTGCTGTGCGCAGGCGACACCATTTTCCAGATTGCCTTGCCGCCCTATACCACCAATTTTCAGTGGTACAATGGCCAGGACCCCATTCCGGGCGCCACCGACGACACCCTGGCCGTCACAGAGCCCGGCTACTACTGGCTGACCGCCTCGCCCGGCGAATGCCCGAACTTCGTCGCCTCGCTGGGCCTGCAAATTCCGGTCGTCTGGAGCCCCGCACCGGGCTGCACCACCGGCACCGAAGAGCCCGTGCCGCCCCTGGACGCCACGATCATGCCCAACCCCGCCCAGGCTTCCCTGCTAGTGGCGGTGGATGCGCTCGAAAGCGTCCGCCTGACGCTGTTTGACCTGAGTGGCAAACGGCTGCGGGAGTTGGAGTTTAAAGTAGCGGTAGAATTGTTTACCGGCGATTTACCGGCCGGCCTCTACAACCTGACGCTGCAAACCGCACAAGCCTGCACAAGCCGTAAGGTGGTACTGCAATGAGCGTCGCGCTATAATTCCTGCCAGCAAAATTCGTTTATGTTCGGTTCCTAATGAACCAAACCCGAACTTTGCGGATTTTAAAGCATTCCGCATCAACTTTTGCTGATATGAATCGTTCGTTCGACCGAAAAACGCTGTTTCTTCTTTTCCTCACCCTGTTTACCCTCAGCCTCCGCGCACAAGCCCCCGACCGCAAAGTGACCCGCTGCGCCTCGGTCAGCCGTTCGGCAGCCGTGCAGAATATCTTTGTCGATGCGGAAAACCGCAAATGGGTGGCCAGCGGTACCGGGGTTTTCCAGGTAATGGGCACCGACCTGTCCAACCCCATCGGCCTCAACCCCGGTGAACAATCGGCTTTCGGCTTTCGCGGCGGCAACGCCGATGTGCGCTGGACGCCTGAAATACTGGAAATGACACTCGGCCTCAAACCCGAGATCAGCAGCGCCTGGTACGACGAACGCAACGACTGGCTCTGGATCGGCACCACCGAGTCCGGCCTGTTCCAACTTAAAACCAAGCCCGCCCTCAAACTGGTGGAAAAATACACCTCCGGCAATTCCAAACTGAAATCCAACGCCATTACCGTCATTTTTCAGGACCGCAACGGCCGCTACTGGATCGGCACCGACAACGGTATGCTCAGCGGCACGCCCGGCAAATGGAAACCCGAACTGGATGGCTACACCGTCCAGCGCGTCCGCGAAGCCGGCGCCGATGTGTATGTGCTGGCCGACGGCGAATTCTGGGCCGTGCGCGGCGGCACCAAGTGGGAAACAATCAATATCCGCGAAAAGGCCCTCGAAGGCGAAGCCACCGATTTCGACCTGACGCCCAACGGCAACCTCTGGATTCTTTCGCACATGGTGACCCGCTACGACCTCGAGACCGACGAATTCGACGTGTTCAGCGGCGCCGAATTGTACACCAGCGAATACGGCAATTGCCTGGCCGCCGACCTCGACGGCGCCGTGTGGGTGGGCACCACCGACAAGGGCATGTACCTCATCGATAAGGCCTCCTCACTCATCGTCAACTGCCTGATCGACAAGGAGCCCGGCTGCTCTGGCAACGGCCGGGACGCCGGCCTGAAAGTCCGGATCGAAGGCGGCAAAGCCCCCTTCACCTACGCCTGGTCGGAGCCCACGCTGCAAGGCGACAATCCGCAAAACCTGGCCGCCGGCACCTACACCGTCACAGTAACCGACAGCAACGGCAAAACCAAAGCCGCCAAGATTAAAATCGAGGACCCGCGCATCACCATGACTGCCCAGCAAAAACAATCGGAAAGTGGGCCGGGTAAAAAAGACGGCGCGGCCGAAGCCACCGTGAAGGGCGGCGCACCGGAGTTCCGCTACAAATGGGACAACGGCGAAACCACCAACCCCGCCAAAAAACTCGGCGAAGGCCTGCACAGCCTCACCGTCACCGACCAAAAAGGCTGCACCGCCACGGCCTCCGTCGCCATTTCCCAAAAATTGATGGCCCTCAGTGCAAGCATCGAAGAAAGCACGCCCATCCCCTGTTCGGGCGGCAATACCATGCTGAAAACGACCGTCAGCGGCGGCAAAGAACCGTACCAGTATGAATGGAACCTGCCCCGGCTCGAAGGCGCCCAGCCCGCCGGCGTAACAGCCGGCACCTACACCCTCACCGTGGTGGATGCCGCCGGCGGCAAAACCGTCACCACCTTCACCCTGGCGCAGCCCGCATCCATCAGCCTCGTGGCGGCCGTGCAAGCCTCCGCCAGCACGGGCAACAGCGACGGCAAAGCCCAGGCATCGCCCCGGGGCGGCACCGGCACCTACAGCTACCGCTGGGACAACGGCGAAACCGCCGCCACTGCTGTTGGGCTCAAGCCCGGCCTGCACACTGTGACGGTCACCGACCAAAACGGCTGCTCCGCCAGCGCCAGCGTAACCATCTCCGAAAATATCCTGCCCCTTTCCGCCAGCATCGAAGAAACCGGCAAAATCACTTGCCACGGCGCTCCAAGCGCCCTCAAGGTGAACGTCAGCGGCGGCAAAAGTCCGTTCGAGTTCCAATGGAGCGCCGCCGGCCTGAGTGGTTTCCAACCGGCTGAAGTACCGGCCGGCACCTACACCGTCACCGTCAGTGATGCTGCCGGCGGCAAAACCACCGTAGTAGCCACCATCAAACAACCCGACCTGATCACGCCTTCCGCTGTTGTGCAGGCGCCGGCCAGTACGGGCAACGCCGATGGCAAAGCCCTCGCGAAGGCCAAGGGCGGCACCGGCAGTTACCAATTCCGCTGGGACAACGGCGAAACCGCCGAAACTGCCACCAAACTCGCCGCCGGCGCGCACAGTTTTACCGTATCCGATGATTTCGGCTGCTCGGCTACCGGCACGGTCAGCATCACTGAAAACATCCTGCCCCTCTCGGCCAGCATCGAAGAGACCAGCAAAATCAAATGCGCCGGTGGCCAAACCAGCCTGCGCGCTACAGTCAGCGGCGGCAAAGGGCCCTTCCAGTTTCAATGGAGCAACCCAGCCCTTCAGGGCGAACAACCCAACGGCGCCACCGCCGGCGCTAACACTGTGACCGTCACAGACGCCAGCGGCGGCAAAACCACCGCTACCATCCAGGTCAAACAACCCGAGCCGCTCAGCGCCAGCGCAGCAGTGAAAGCGGCCGCCAGTACCGGCAATGCCGACGGCAAAGCCAACGCCCAAGCCAAAGGCGGCACCGCGCCGTATTTGTACCGCTGGGATACTGAAGAGACTGCCGAAACCGCCACCCGACTCGGCCCTGGCCCGCACCAGGTGACCGTCACGGACGCCAACGGCTGCTCCGCCACCGCCTCGGTCAGCATCACCGAAAACATCCTGCCCCTCTCGGCCAGCATCGAAGAGATTGGCAAAATCAACTGTTTCGGTGGCCAAAGCAACCTCCGCGCCACCGTCAATGGCGGAAAAGGCCCATTTCAGTACCAATGGAGCAACCCCGCTCTGCAAGGCGAACAACCCACCGGCGTAGCCGCCGGAGAATACACCCTGGTGGTCACCGACGCTGCCGGCGGCAAAACCTCCACGGCCTTTAAAGTGCGCGAACCGGAGCCCGTCACGGCCACCGTAGCCGCCAAAGCCCCGGCCAGTACCGGCGGACAAGACGGCAAAGCCAGCGCCCAGGGCAAAGGCGGCACGGCCCCTTACCAGTACCTGTGGGACAACGCCGAAACCACGGCGGAAGCCAGCCGCCTGGGCCCCGGCAACCACAACGTAACCATCACGGATGCCAACGGCTGCTCGACGATGGCCCGGGTAAGCATCACCGAAAACATCCTGCCCCTGGGCCTGAGCATTGCCGAAACGGCAAAAATTAAATGCCAGGGCGGCACATCAGCGTTGCAGGTTCAGGTCAATGGCGGCAAAGGCCCTTTCCGCTACCAATGGAACAACCCCGCCCTGCAAGGCGAACAACCCGCCAACGTAGCCGCCGGCGCCTATCAACTCAGCGTCACCGACGCCGCCGGCACCCAAATGACCGCCAGTTTCACCGTAAAAGAGCCGGAAGCGCTCCTGCCCAAAGCCTCCGTGACGGCCTCTGCCACTGCCGGCAATGCCGACGGTAAAGCCCTGGCGGAAGCCAAGGGCGGCAGCGGCAAATACAGTTTTGCCTGGGACAATGGCGAAACAACCGCTACCGCCATCAAACTCGGCCCGGGCAAACACGCCGTGACGGTTTCGGATGAAAACGGCTGCACCGCCATCGCCACCCTCGAGATTACCGAAAACGTCCTGCCCCTCGAAATTTCGGTGGACGAAACCGGCGACATCCTGTGCGCCGGCGGCACCTCCGGCCTGAAAGTCACGGTCAAAGGCGGCAAACCGCCGTTTCAATACAAATGGGACAACCCCGCCTGGAGCGGCGCCGAGGTAAACAACCTGCCGGCCGCCACCTATGCCGTGCTCGTCACCGACGCCAAAGGCAGCACCCAAACCGCCGTGGCCATCGTAAACCAACCCGATCCGCTCGAAGCGGAAATTGCTCGCGTGGTGGGCGCCACTACCGAACGCAGTGAAGACGGCAAAGCAACCCTCCAGGTCAAGGGCGGCACCGCGCCGCTGACGATCGCCTGGAACAACGGCGAAACCACCGCCACGGCCGCCAAACTCAACCTGGGCATGCACCAGGTAACCGTCACCGATGCCAAAGGCTGCTCCCTCACCAAGCCGGTCGAAATCAAACAACGCATCCTGCCTGAGCTGAATGCCGCTATACTAAAAAGCGGCCAAACCATTAAAATGGAGCAGTTGCGCTTTGAAGCCGACAGCGCCAGCCTGACCACAGACGCCCTGCCGACCCTCGACGAATTGTATGATTTTATGATGGAAAACGGCGACATCGTGATCGAAATCGGCGGCCACACCAACAGCACGCCGCCCGATGAATTTTGCGACCGCCTGTCCACCGCCCGTGCCAAATCGGCCGCCGAATACCTGATCGCCAAAGGCGTGGCCGCCAAACGCGTGGTGTACAAAGGCTACGGCAAACGCCAGCCCATCACCAGCAATGCCACGGCCGAAGGCCGGAAAAAGAACCAACGGGTGGAGATCAAGATTTTGGCATTGAAGCGACAATAGGTTTTTGTGCATATTTGCCAAACTTAACCGCGTTGCACCATGAAAAAATACGTCGCCGCCATCGACCAGGGCACTACCAGTACCCGTTGTATTATTTTTGACAAAGGGGGAAACATCGTGTCGATGGGCCAAAAGGAACACGAACAGATTTTTCCGAAACCCGGCTGGGTGGAACACAACCCCGAAGAAATCTGGAAATACACCCAGGAGGTCATCGCTCAGGCGCGTATTGCGCGCAGCATCAGCGTGGATGATATTGCCGCCGTCGGTATCACCAACCAGCGCGAAACCACCGTGGTGTGGAACCGCAAATCGGGCCGCCCCTATTACAACGCCCTGGTTTGGCAGGACACCCGTACCAGTGACCTCGTGCAGCACTACCAGCAGATCGATGAAGACGACTGGTTCCGCATCACCACCGGCCTGCCCCTGGCCACCTATTTCAGCGCCCTCAAACTCCGCTGGCTGCTCGACAACGTGCCCAACCTGCGCCGCGACGCTGAAAAAGGCGACGCCCTGTTTGGCAACATGGACACCTACCTGATCTGGCACCTCACCGGCGGCCCCAAAGGCGGCATGCACATCACCGACGTGACCAACGCCTCGCGTACCCAATTGATGAATATTTTTATGATCAAATGGGACGATCAAGTGCTGGAACGCCTGAACATCCCGTTCCAGATGTTGCCGCGCATCATGCCCAGCAGCCACCCCTACGGTACCGTCACGGCCGAACCCCTGCGCAGCGTGGTGCTCTCGGGCGACCTGGGCGACCAACAGGCGGCCCTCGTGGGGCAGGCCTGCCTCAGCCCCGGCGAAGCCAAAAACACCTACGGCACGGGTTGTTTTATGCTCATGAACACCGGCACGGAAGTGGTGCCCTCCCGCTCCGGACTGCTGACCACCACGGCCTACCAGTTCAGCGGCGAGCCGGTACACTATGCCCTGGAAGGCTCGGTGGCTATCGCCGGCGCACTGGTGCAATGGCTGCGCGACAACCTCGGCATTATCCAGCAGAGCAGCGACATTGAAACCCTGGCGCGAACGGTGACCGACAACGGCGGCGTTTATTTTGTGCCTGCGTTTTCCGGGCTGTACGCCCCCTATTGGAAATCGCAGGCCCGCGGCATCATGGCCGGCCTCACCCGCTATGCCACCAAAGCCCACATTGCCCGGGCAGCCCTCGAGGCCACGGCGTTTCAAACCAAGGAAGTACTTGATGCCATGGAACGCGACTCCGGCATTCAACTCAGTTCGTTGCGTGTGGATGGCGGCATGGTGGTCAACGAGTTGCTCATGCAATTCCAGTCCGACATCCTCGGCGTATCGGTTATCCGGCCGAAAATGATCGAAACCACCGCGCTGGGCGCCGCCTACGCCGCCGGCCTGGCTGTGGGCTTCTGGACCGGGCAGGAAGACATCAAGCGCAACTGGGGCATGGACAAAAAATGGGAGCCCGCCATGCCCGCCGCCGAGCGCGAGCGCCACTACCTCTACTGGCAAAAAGCCGTCGAACGCTCCTTCGACTGGCAGGAATAACATGCAACATGGCCCAACCTGTGCCGACCCCGACGCTGCTGCTACCCGAATTTTACCGGCGTACGGATGTGCTGCAAGTCGCCCGCGATCTTCTCGGCATGGTGCTGGTGAGCGAATGGGATGGCCGGCGCACGGCAGGCCGGATCACCGAAACCGAGGCCTACCGCGCCCCCGACGACCGGGCTTGCCACGCCTACGCCAACCGGCGCACGCCGCGCACGGAGGTGATGTTTCAGGACGGCGGCCGGGCCTATATCTACCTGTGCTACGGCATCCACCATTTGTTCAATGTAGTGACGGCACCGGCCGGACAGGCGCACGCCGTGCTCATCCGCGCCCTGGAGCCCCTGGAAGGCCTGGAATACATGGCCGAACGCCGCAATATTTTGGGGACATCACCCAAAGAAAAGATCCGGCTCACGACCGGCCCGGGCGCCCTGAGCCAGGCCCTGGGCCTGCACAGGGCCTGTTCCGGCCAGTCGCTGCTGCTGCCCGGCAAGGGCTTTTGGATCGAAGACCGGGGGCTTCAGGTGCCCGGACAAGACATCGCCAGCGGGCCGCGCATCGGGGTAGACTATGCCGGCGAATGCGCCGCCTGGCCCTGGCGGTTTTGGGAGCGCGACTCTTTGTATGTCTCCAAGACCCCGCGATTAAAGTCCCTGTGATTTCAACACCTCTTTCAGGGCGGGTTCCATGCTGGTTTTGACGGCTTCGCTGCGGATGCGGCCGGTCAGGTCGTCGTAGACCGCCTGGTTGGGGATGCTGTTGATCTGGGTGGTGAGCAATTTGACCAGGTTGAGGTATTTGCGACGCTGGTACCACACCCAGGCAACAATCAGAAAGGCAGCCAGCAGGAGGGCCATGATGATTTCGTTGGCGTATTTCTGGGTGACTTTGAGGTTTTGGTTGATGGTTTTGTCCAGTTTTTCAATGGCCGGGCTCAGCGCGGCATTGACGAGGGCAGTAAGGCCACGGGTAGTTTCTTCGTTGGTCAGTTCGCCGCGCAATTCGCGGATGAGGAGGCGGGTGCTGTCGCCCAACAGTTCGTTGCGGAGGGCGGCGATGCGTTGGCGGGTGCCCTCGCCGAGGAGATTGTTTTGCACTTCTTTTTCCAGAAAAAACACCCATTGCGTGAGCAATTCGTCGCGCAGGGTTTTCAGGCGCTGCTGGGTGGCGGCGCCGAGCACCTTGTTGTTGATTTGATCCGACAAAGCAGCGCCGAGGGTCCGGATGAGCACCTGGTATTGCACCGAATCGGTTAGGCTGAACATGACTTTGCTGCTGGTGCGCTGGAGTTTGGCGTCGAGCAGGTCAAGCAGGGCAGCCACTTCGAGGCTGGTGCTGTCGTTCAGCAGGCCTTTGCTGGCGCCTTTGGAGAAGTTAAACCCGCTGCGGTAGGCCAGGGTATCCAGTTCTGTGCGGGCAACGGTATTGCCAAGGGCATCGGAGAAGGCTTTGTCGAGTGGTTTGGTCAGGGCACAACCGAGCAGGAAGAGGAAGGCCATCGGGAGAAGCGCCGCAGGCGCCAATAAGTATTTCATCATCAGTCGGAATTTTGCCGGAAAATAAATGCGAATGCTGTGAAAAGCAAAATTATTTTTGCGCGAACAAGCATTCTACCGTGCCAAGTACATTCCTATTTCAGGCAACTTTTGTCAATTGGGGGCTCGAACACGCCTGGTGGCTGGCTGCCGGTGTGTCGAGTATCATCACCTGGATTTATATCGGCCGGCGGATGGTGTCCGAACGGCACCAGCAACAACTGGGGCTGGTGATGAGCCTGATCCCTGTGGTGGTGTGGGCCACCGCCAATGTCCACATGTTTACTGCGCCGGAGCCCATTCGGTTCGACATGGTGTTGCCGTTTCACATTTGCTATTTTCTGAACCTGCTGATGCCGGTGATGCTGTGGCGGCGCTCTTATTTTTTATTTGAAATTTCCTATTTCATGGTCATGGCTGGCTGCATCCAGGCCTTGCTGACGCCGGATATCCCGCAGTCGTTTCCCCAAATCCTGAACATCCGGTACTTTATCGTACATATCGGATTGGCGCAGAGCATTTTGTATGCCATTTGGGTATTCGGATTCCGGCCCAGCTGGCGTAGCCTGGGCAAGTCCTTGTTGTGGTCCAATGTTTATTTTGTGTTTGTCGCCGGCCTGAACGTGGTGCTGGATACCAATTTTATGTACCTGTGCCGCAAACCGCCCACCCCTACCCTACTCGACTTGTTTGGCGACTGGCCCTGGTACATCCTGGGCGGTGAAGTGTTGGCCCTGGCTTTGTTTACGGTGGTGATGTTGCCGTTTGCGTTGCGCAAACCGCAGGTGAAAGCCTGACCAGCCCAGCAGCCACAGCGTGTCAGTTCGAAGCGGCATACGTCGTCTCCACTTTTTCCAGGAACTGGTCGTAGATTTCGGCCGGTATTTTGTGCCGGATGGACTGCAAAAACTGCCGCAGTTTCAGGTATTCGCCTTCGGTGAGGATGTTATCATCCATGAAAGCGTTGAACAATTCCAGGAAGTTTTCACTCACATTCCGGGCAAATTCGATGCGCTTGGCCTTGTCTTCCACAAAAGCCAGGAAGTACAGGCCTTCGGTGTAGTTGAGCCGGCGGCGCATCACGAGGTTGTCCACTTCATTTTTAATTTCATCCAGGCGGCGGCCGGCGACTTCGGCGCTGATCAGTTGTTTTTCAAACCCGAGGTAAACCTCCAGGGCGCGGTCGCCGTAGAGCCGGATCAACTGCTCGCGGCGGCGAAACACCCACCAGCCGGCCAGGAAGGTGAGCAGCGCCGTAGTAGCCACCATCGTGATCTCGACAAAATAACCCGTGTCCTGGAGGTACTGGATTTGGCGGGCCAGGAAACTCGAATTAGCCTCCAGGCCTTCGCTCCGCACCGTGTAGTCGAGTGCATCAAAATCATCCATCGCCAGCGGGCGGGCGGGGTACAGGGCGTTGATGTGGCTGAGGTAGGTCCGTTTCAACTCCGACAGGTCTTCGGGCCGGTAAAACTGGCGCACATTGCTGCCTTGGCCCAACTGGTAGCCATCGGAGTAGCGTTTGCGCAGCAATTGATTGCTTTTCAGGAAATAGTACACAAACCGGTGCATTTGCGCCGAATCGCGCAGCACGGCAAGGCGGGCGGCGGCTTCCGGCTCCGGCGAGCCTGCCAGTTTTTGGGCTTGTTGCTGCAGCCAGGCCAGCAGTTCGCGGGGGTTGGGGTCGAGGATGTACTGGCGGCCGAGGCGTTTGAAATGCTCTTCGTTCATTTCGATGAGCGAGCCGGGGCCGAGGTGCGTGACCGAAAAAAAGTAAAAATTCGGGGGTACGTTGACCCGGCGGCCGCCGAGCACTGCCGTGTCGCGCGGGCTGCTGAGCGATTCCCAGAGTTCGGGGCCGAAAAAGGTTTCCGGATTGATTTTGTCAAAATTATCGGCCACCGCCACGAAGTGCTGCTCGGGGTGCTGGCGGCAGCGTTCCCAGAAGGCCAGCAATTCGCCGGGCACAAAATTGCCCTTTTCGTCGTCGTAGCCGATGTATTTTTTGTGGTATTCCAGGTCAAACTGGGGCGCACAATCGATTTGCAGCAGGTTGTCGGGCCGGCCGGCAATCAGGCGGGCCAGGTGTTTGGTTTGTTTGGTGGCGCCCACGCCCGTTACGCCCGACACCACCATGAACCGCCGTTGGATGGCGTTTTGGCAAAAGGCTTTGAAGGCCGTCCATTCGATATTCGACAAATACGGTCTGGAAATGAGCCGCAGCGCGGTGGAATCGCCCGGGCGATAGGGCAACTGGTGCAGTTGGCAGTACAATTGCTGGAGCGAATCGGGCACTTCGCCCACCAACGCATGGGGCTGACGCAGCAATTCGCCGGCCTCAACCCAAACCGGATCGGGCCGGTTGCGGAGCCCCAGCCACAGGAGCAGGAGCAACACCGGTATGAGATAGGGCAAGCGGGCAGGAGGAATGGATAACTGAACCAAACAGATTATATTTATTTACCGGGCGAAGGTAGGCCATGCCACCCGCTAATCGCCCCCGTGCGACTACTATTAATTTTACTGACCAGTTCTCAAAACGAACAAGCGGCGCTTCGGGCTGCTTCGTCCAAATCCTGCCTGCGCTTGGTACTTAAAATTTTAAACCCCTTCGAGCACGGATAAAATCTGGTGCGGCGCCGGGCTTCCTGCGTTTTACCAGTAAAACTCCCTACTTTTGCGCCCGTTTTCAACCTTTTGAGTTCCCAATTCAATTATCCAGACCCAACGTGTCCACTTATTTAACCGAATTGCACCGCCGCCGCACCTTTGCCATCATTGCCCACCCCGACGCCGGTAAAACCACCCTGACCGAAAAATTGCTCCTCTTTGGCGGCGCCATCCAAACCGCCGGCGCTGTCAAGAGCAACAAAATTAAAAAAAGTACGGTGTCCGACTTCATGGAAATCGAGCGCCAGCGGGGTATTTCGGTGAGCACCTCGGTGATGGGTTTTGAATACCGGAACCTGCAAATCAATATCCTGGACACCCCCGGCCACGAAGATTTTGCCGAAGATACCTACCGCACCCTCACGGCCGTCGACTCGGCCATCGTGGTGGTGGACGTGGCCAAAGGCGTGGAAACCCAAACCGAAAAACTGACCAAGGTGTGCCGCATGCGCGATACGCCGATCATCTTTTTTGTCAATAAAATGGACCGCGAAGGCCAGGACGGCTTCGACCTGCTCGATGAAATTGAGCAAAAACTCGGTGTCCGGGTCCGGCCCCTCAGCTGGCCCATCGGCATGGGACAGCGTTTTAAAGGCGTCTACAACCTCTACGAACGCAAACTGGCCCTCTTCAACCCCCACGGCAAACAGGAAGACGAGGACCTCATCGTGTTTGAAGACCTGAGCCACCCCGACCTCGAAAAACACATTGGCGAAAGCGCCGCGCGGGTGCTCCGCGAGGAGGTTGAAATGGTGGAAACCGTGTACCCCACTTTCCAAAAAGAAGACTACCTGAGCGGCAATATCTGCCCGGTGTTCTTTGGCTCGGCCGTCAACAACTTCGGCGTCAAGGAAATGCTGGACTGTTTTGTCGAAATCGCCCCCACCCCGCTGCCCCGCTACACCGAAGAGCGACTGGTAACCCCCGAAGAGGAAAAATTCAGCGGCTTTGTGTTCAAAATATTTGCCAACATGGACCCCCGCCACCGCGACCGCATCGCCTTTGTGCGGGTCTGCTCCGGCCGCTTTGAGCGCAACAAAAACTACCGCCACATCCGCTTGGGCCGCGAATTCAAATTCCCCAACCCCACCATGTTTATGGCCAGCAAAAAAACCCTGCTGGAAGAAGCCTATCCGGGCGACGTGGTCGGTCTCTACGACTCCGGCAATTTTAAAATCGGCGACACCCTCACCGAAGGAGAAATCCTGCATTTCAAAGGCATTCCCGCGTTCAGTCCTGAGCAGTTTCGCTACGTGGAAAACGCCGACCCCCTCAAGCAAAAACAGTTTGCCAAAGGCCTCGAACAACTCATGGACGAGGGCGTGGCCCAAATGTTTATCCGACAAAGCGACGGCCGCCGGATCATTGGTACCGTCGGGCAACTCCAGTTTGAGGTGATCCAACACCGGCTCGAAAGCGAGTACAGCGCCAAATGCCGCTACGAAGGCGTCAGCCTGCACAAAGCCTGCTGGGTTTCGGCCGAAGACCCCAAGGTGTTGCAGGATTTTCTGGAGCGCCGCAAACGCGATATCGCCAAAGACAACGACGGCAACCTGGTGTTCCTGGCCGAAACCGCCTGGATTCTGCAAACGGTGCAGGAGAATTTCCCGAAAATAAAGTTTCATTTTACCTCGGAAGTGTAAGCGGGCAAAACCAATTGCACAGCAGGGTGTTCTGCATTCACTTGTTTCTGTCAAAAATAAATATCATGCTAAAATCATTCGCGCTGTTGGCGGCCTTGGTGGGCGCCTCTATTGCCTTGCTGGCGTTTTGCAATGCCGGAAAAGTATCCGAACGCCCGGCTGGCGCCCCCACGCCAAGTTCTTTCTTTCAATTTACGGTGAATTCCCTCGACGGCGAACCGGTGTCGATGGAGCAATTCAAAGGCAAAAAAATTGTGGTGCTGAACGTAGCCTCCAAATGTGGGTACACGCCGCAGTATGGCGATTGGGAAAAATTCTATGAGGCCAACAAAGACAAAGTCGTGGTACTCGGTTTCCCTTGCAACGACTTTGGCAGCCAGGAGCCCGGCAGCGCCGGTGATATCGCCGAATTTTGCCAGAAAAACTACGGCGTCACGTTCCCGATGTTTGAAAAAGTACATGTGAAAGGCGCCGAAAAAGCCCCCCTGTACCAATGGCTCACCGATCCGGCGCAAAACGGCTGGAACAGCCAGGAGCCCGGTTGGAATTTTTGCAAATACGTGATCAACGAAAAAGGCGAACTCACGCACTTCTTCGGCTCCAACATCAAGCCCGACAGCGCGGAGTTTCTGGAGGCGATGTAGGCCCGAATTTCCCCATAGCCATCAACTTAAGGTTTACTTACTTCGACATTCGATATTCTGCGGTTCGATATTCGATATTTTTTAAGCCATTTACGTTGGAATATCGAATATCGAACCGCAGAATATCGAATGTCGAA
>JADLDL010000166.1 GCA_020846655.1 Saprospiraceae bacterium
GCATACGCCGCCGCAGTTCGATCGGAATTTCCCAGTAGGGCGCATTCCGGAATTTGGCTTTGGCATAGGCCGAAAAACCCCGGTGGATGGCCCCGATCTGCGTGACACCGGCATTCCGGATGCGCTCGATGGCGCCCATCCAAAGGTCCAGGTCGGGGTTGACCGGGTTTTTCACCAGCACCGGCACATCGACGCCGCGCAGGGCGTCGGCAATTTCCTGCACCGAAAACGGGTTCACCGTCGTGCGGGCGCCGATCCACAGCACATCCACCCCAAATTTCAGGGCTTCATACACCTGGTTGGCATTGGCCACCTCAATGGTGGTGCGCAGGCCGGTTTCGGCTTTCACGCGGCGCAACCAAGGCAGGGCGGCGGCGCCGTTGCCTTCGAAGGCACCCGGTCGGGTGCGGGGTTTCCACACGCCGGCGCGAAAAAGATCGATGCCCTGCGGGGCCAGGCCCCGCGCAACGGCCAATACTTGTTCTTCGGTTTCTGCCGAACAGGGGCCGGCAATCAGGAAAGGGCGGGAAGCGTGTTTCTGGAACATAGGAGTACAGAAATTTTAATCAATAATGCGCCGGATATCGTTGGCCTGGCGGATCAGTTGATCGAAGGTTTGAAAGTCGCGTTTGATCAGCAAAGTCCTGAACCGGCTGACGGTTTGGATAAATTCATCGAGCACATCCAGGACATGGTCCCGGTTTTGTTCAAAAATCGGAATCCAGGTATCGGCGTTGCTTTTGGCCAGGCGCACCGTGCTGCTGAAGCCGCCGCTGGCCAATTCAAAAATCCGGTTCTCGGCCCGCTCCTTTTCCAGCACGGTGAGCGCCAGGGCAAAAGAAGCGATGTGCGAGATATGACTGACATAGGCCACGTGCAGGTCGTGGGCCTGCCCATCCAGGTGTACGATTTGCATGCCCAGGCCAGTAAATACCTGTTCTGCCAAGGCCACGGCATCGGGCGCACTGTCGGCAGCGTTGCACAAGACGCAGCATTTGCCGGCAAACAAATCGCTCCGGGCTGCTGCCGGTCCCGAGTATTCCGTGCCGGCCATCGGGTGCGCGGCCACGAAACGCGCGCGCCCGGGGTGTGCCGCCACGGATTGGAGCACCGGTCCTTTGGTCGAGCCCAGGTCGATCACCGTCTGTCCGGGCCGGATCTGGTCCAGAATAGCCGGCAACAAGGCGGTGAGGCTGTTAACCGGCGTAGCCACAAGGATCAGCAGGCTCTCCCGAAGCGCCTCCTCCAGGGGCAGTACCTCGTCAACCAGTTGCAGCGCCAGGGCTTGTGCGGCATGGGCTGGATTGGAATCAACCCCGATCAGGCGGCTCGCGAGGCCTTTGGCGCGCAGGTCTTTGGCCAATGAGCCGCCGATCAGGCCAAGTCCCAGGATAGTGGTAGTCATACGATACAGTTTTTTTGGATGGTTTACAAAGCATTTGCCATCGGCAGTGATACGGCGGGTGCTGCGGCGACAAAGGCCTGCGCCCGCTGCTGCGCTTCGGCCAGTACGGCGGATGGACTGCACAGCGACACCCGGATATAGGCATCGCCGGCACTGCCGAAAATGCCACCGGGGGTTAAAAACAAATCCTGCTCGTAGAGCAGCCGATCGCTCAGGTCGTATCCGTCGCGGAATCCTTTCGGAATTTCAGCCCACACGAACATACCTTGTTGCTGCTCGTCGAAGCGGCAGCCCAGGGTTTTCAGGAGGGCGAACGCATGCCCTTGTCGTTCGCGGTACGTATCGTTCAAACCCTGGTACCAGGCCTCGGGCAGTTGCAAGGCCCGGGCGGCTGCCAGTTGAACCGGCTGAAACTGCCCGGAATCCATGTTGCTCTTGAATCGGAGGATAGCCTGTAGGTGCTCGGCATGGCCGGCCACCAGGCCCACCCGCCAGCCGGCCAGGTTGTGCGATTTGCTGAGGGAGTTGAGTTCCAATGCTGTTTCAAAGGCGCCTTCGGCGCGCAGGATACTGATGGGCTGCTCGTTCAGGATAAAACTGTAGGGGTTGTCGTTGACGATCAGGATATGGTGCCGGCGGCCGAAGTCGACCAGTTGCTGAAAAAAATCGGGATTGGCCCGGGCGCCGGTGGGCATGTGCGGGTAGTTGACCCACATGATTTTGACCCGGCGGAGATCTGTTTTTTCCAGGGCCGGCAAATCGGGCAGCCACTGCGTTGCGGCTGCCAGGTGGTAGTGCTGTACCTCCGCGCCGGCCAGCAGGGTGGCCGCCCGGTAAGTTGGGTAGCCGGGATTGGGGCAGAGGGCGATATCGCCCGGCTCCAGAAAACTCATGGCCACGTGCACAATGCCCTCTTTGGAGCCGATCAGCGGCAAGGCTTCCGTTTGCGGGTTCAGGCGGACGCCGTACCAGCGCTGGTACCAGTCGGCCCAGGCTTGGCGCAATTCGGCGATGCCGCTGTAGGGCTGGTAGGCATGGGCGGCCGGATGGGCGGCCGCCGTTTGCAGGGCTTCGATGACGGGCGGGGCGGGCGGCAAATCGGGGCTCCCGATGCCCAGGTTGAGCACGGGGTGGCCGTTTTGGCGCAACTGCGCGATTTCACGCAGTTTTCCAGCAAAATAGTATTCGGCGATGCCGTCGAGGCGGCTGGCTGGCTTGAACATGGCAGTGGGTTGAGCAGGGTCAATGAAGTGAAGCGGCCGCTGGGGCAAAGGACCGGGTTTCGAGTAGCGGGGCAGCTTTGTAAATGCCGAAAACGCGGCAATGGTCGCACATCACGTCGAGCAGCCGCAGGGTTTCGGGCAATACGCCCGGGTTTTGTACCGTAAAATCGACCAGGAACAGGTATTCGCCTACCTGGCCCACGATGGGGACCGATTGTATCTTGGTCAGGTTGGCGCTTTGAGCGGCCAGCATACCGAGAATGCGGCCCAGGCTGCCTGGCCGGTGGGGAAGCCGGAAACTGATGGAAACTTTGTTGGCGCCGGCCGGCGCTTGGGCGCTGTCGCGGCGGCGCAGGGCCAGGAAGCGGGTGAAATTGGCGGCGTGTGTTTCGATACCGGGCGCCAGGATGTGCAAGCCGTAGAGTTCGGCGGCGAGGGCGCCGGCAATCGCACCGGTGTGGCGCGTTTGGTTCCGGGCAATGCGGGCAGCGCTCTCGGCGGTATCCTCCGATTCGACCAGGCGGATGTGCGGGAATTGCCGGAAATATTCGCTGCATTGGGCCAGGGCCATCGGGTGGGAGTGTACTTCCTGCAAGTCGGCCAGTCGGACGCCCGGCAGGGCCATCAGGTTTTGCCGGATCGGGATGGTGAGTTCGCCGGTGATGCACAGGTCGTTGTTTTGCAGCAGCAGGTAGTTGCCCAGAATACTGCCGGCCAGGCTGTTTTCAATGGCCATGACGGCTGCATCGGCGCTGGCCGGATCGGCTGTTTTGCGCATCAGTTCGTCGAAACTGAGGGCCGGCACCAGGTCAATGGCTGAACCGAACAACTCGCGGGCGGCCATTTCGTGAAAGGCGCCGCGCACGCCCTGGATTACGATCCGGGGACGGGCTTGCGGCAGGGCGTGAAGGGTAAGCAAATGTGGCATGGTCTGCGGTGTGCCGACAAACAAAAAGGGGAGTTCCTGTGCTCAGGAACTCCCCTTTCGGTGTCGTTTTTTGTTTTGAATACGTTAAACGACTACACATAGGCTATCCCTGATCTCTTTCCGGCAAAAGAAAAAGTATCCAAAATAACCAAAAAAATATGTGCAGTGCTTTAACATGCGTACTGTTGTACTGATACGATGCAAATGTAGAACGAAACTTTTACCGGCGCAATGGCCCTCTTGAAAAAAATTTAAAAAAGGTACCACGCCGCCTCCCCGACTCGGAACGGCCGGGCGGCTTAGCCGTCTTACATGAAGTGAAGATTGTCCCAAAAACGACTCCAGCAGCCTCTAACAAGGTTTCTTCAAATTTTTGCACCACAAAACACCCGGTTTAGGTACACTCCTTTGGTTTTTCTACATTTGCCAGTACCCAAACCGCTTATTCCCTCACCAACCCGCAATACCATACTATGCGACAACTAACCAGTCTCCTGTTTCTGTGCCTTGCCTTGTTGCCGGCGCTGCCAGCCCAAACCTTGTACCAACCCAATTGGCCGTCCATCGATGCCCGGCCAACGCCCGATTGGTGGCTCGATGCCAAATTCGGGATTTTTATCCACTGGGGCGTCTATTCGGTACCCGCCTACACCACCAAGGGCAACTACGCCGAGTGGTACCAAAACTCGCTGGAAAACAACGCCCACGACGGGAAGGTGCGCGCGTTTCACCAAACCAATTTCGGCAACCGCAGCTACTACGACCTGGCTGATGATTTCCACGCTGAACTGTTCGAACCCGACGAATGGGCCAAACTTTTTGAAAAATCAGGCGCCAAATATGTCGTGCTGACCTCCAAACACCACGACGGCTTTTGCCTCTGGCCCAGTGCCACAGCCGATAAAACCTGGGGCTTCCCCTGGAACTCCGTCGCCCGAGGCCCCAAACGCGACCTGGTCGGCGACTTGTTTACCGCCCTCGAAAAAACCAGCGTCAAACCCGGGCTCTACTACTCCCTCTACGAATGGTACAACCCGCTCTGGAAATTTGACCACAACCGGTATGCCTTCGAACACGCCCTGCCGCAACTGCACGATCTCGTGACCAAGTACCAACCCTGGGTGTTGTGGTCCGACGGCGATTGGGATGAAACACCTGACACCTGGCGCTCGCCGCAATTCCTCGCCTGGCTCTACAACCAAAGCCCCGTGCGCGACCGCATCGTGGTCAACGACCGCTGGGGCAGCGGCGTGCGTTTCAAACACGCCGGAATTTACACCCCGGAGTACCAACCCGATCTCGATTTTGAAGACCACGCCTGGGAAGAAAGCCGGGGCATGGGTTTTTCCTATGGCTACAACCGCGCCGAAGATGCCGGCGACTACAATTCCGCCCAAACCCTGGTGCTGCACCTGATCGACAAAGTGTCGCGGGGCGGCAACTTTTTGCTCGATATCGGCCCCGACGCGCACGGCAAAATTCCGCCGATCATGCAGGAACGCTTGCTCGATCTGGGCAAATGGATGGCGATCAACAACGAAGCCATTTATGGCTCGCGCCGCTGGCGGGTGCCCGTGCAGTGGAGCGATGGCAACCGGAATTTCAGTCCAGAACTGGTGGATGGCTGGAAAACCGGCGGGGATCTGTTGCTCAAACAAACCGTCAACCCCGAGCCGGGCTACGCGGTGAAAGAAATTTTTTACACCTACAACCCCAAAACCAACAGCCTCTACGCCATTTTTCCCAAATACCCGACCGACAACCGGCTGGTGCTGAAAGGCATTCAATTGCCGCAGACAGTGATTCCTACCTTGCTCGACACCAAGGAAGCCCTGCGCAAAGAAGTGAACGGCGCCAACACCATCCTGTGGTTGCCGGCCTACGACCCCAATAAATTCAAGACGCCCTATGCTTTTGCGGTAAAAATCCCGGGCTTCGGCGCCTATGTGGCACGGCCTGAGGTGGACATCCAGTACGATGCCCAGACGATGCGGCCCATCATCAAAATGTCCTGCGCCACACCGGGTGCAGTCATCCGCTACACCACAGACGGCACGACGCCCACGGAGAAAGCCACTGCCTACACCCAGCCGGCTACCCTGAGCGAGGCCCGCACCATTCGCGCGCGGGCCTTTGTGCCCGGCCTGCTGGCTAGTCGGGAGGATTCGGCTCGGGTACAGTTGTTTACCATCATGCCCAGTTTGTCCATGTTCCGGCAGCCGGATCCCGGCTTGCGGATGCAATTGGTGCAACTGGAAAAATACAGCGCCAAAACCCTGGAATACGGCAGCGTGCTGAAAAATGCGGTGACGCAAAACCTCGATATGGACCCATTTTGCCTGCAAAACAAGTGCGGCCAGATCTGGAAAGGCTATTTCTATGCGCCCCAAACCTCGGGCTACCAGTTTGTGCTGGAATCCGACGACGGCAGTGTGCTGGACCTCGATGGCCTGCGGATCGTGGACCACGACGGCGACCACGGCATGGAGGCCAAAAGCGGCTATGCGTACCTACAACAAGGCTGGCACCAGCTCAAAGTGTTGTATTTCAACAGCGGCGGCGGGGCTGGTTTTAAGGCTACCTATGCGCCGGTGGGCGGGGTGCAGATTCCCATTCCGGCCCAGGCGCTGGCGCATTGAGTGGGGTAGGGCAGACGATAGTGCGGCTCAGTGGAGCATGTCCAGAAACCACTCTTTTTCGGTGAGCACCGCTTCGGCTTCAATTTGTTGGTGGAGGCGCTGCCGGGCCGTGCGGTTGCCGGGGTTGAGTTGCATGAGCAGCCGGCCGTAGCGCACGATGTTTTGGTAGTTGGTTTTGTGGTAGCCGATCACGCGCTGCCGCCGGATGAAGGTTTGCATACTTTGGAGGTGGGCATCCAGGGCGTCGTACTCGTTGGTTTCGTAGTAAATTTTTAGTTGGAGGGTCTTGGCAATGAGGTTGTTGATGAGGTCTTTGTAGTCGGCTTGTTGCAAATGCAACAGGGCGGAATGCCGGTTTTGGCGCGCGTATTCCACCCGGGCCAGGTTGAGGTGAAAGGCGGCGTCGCGGTGTTTTTTTTCCAGAATGGCCGCGTAGTCCTGGATGAATGTTTCGGCCCAGTCGACGTCGCCGACCTGCAGGGCGATGGCCACGATGTTGTTGTAGGCAAAATGCGAGAGTTGGTTGTTTTCGAGGAGCAGCCCGGCTTTCAGGGCAGACTGGTAGAGGTCGAGGGCTTCGCGGGAGTAGCTGCGCTCGAGCAGGTTGATCTTGCGGATGCAAAAATTGATGGCCAGCAAGTGCAGGTTGCGTTGCTCCTCTACCGGGAGTTGGTCCACATGGCTGAACAATTGCGTTTTGAATCGCCGGAAATGGATTTCGCCTTCGGGCTCGGACAGAAACAAATAGCAATAAAAATACAGGGCTACAGCGGGTATTTGCTGCAAGGCGCCGGATTGGCGCACGTGCTCCACCACGGCGTCCAGCATGCCAAAGCGGTAGTCGGTTTTGTATACCGTCTGGTGGCTGAGCGCCATGCAGGCCTGGCGGAGTTTGCGGGCGATGAAGGCGGTATCGGTTTGGTCGGAGAGTTGTTGCCAGTTGAGGGCTTCGGTTCGGCGGCCGGCGCTGAGGTGTTGGTACAGTTCGTACTCGATGGCGGTTTGGGCGTCGAAATACTCGGCATGCCGGTACGGTTGGCGGCCCCAGTCGGTACGTGCGCCATGCAGGCGCTGGCGGAAATGTTTTTCCAGGCCGCGTTTGCGGTAGGCTGCGGCGAGGCGTACCTGGAAATCGGCTGTTTCTGCAAAATATTCGCGGTAGACCAGGAAATGTTCCAGTTGGGCGAGCAGTTCGCTCATCACCAGCCGCAGGGCTTTCTGGTCGCTGGCTTGTGTGGCGCCAAGCGCCCGGGCAGCCGCTTCACCCGCTTGCGGGGGGCTGCCGTTTTGGCGGCAATGCAGCAAATATTCGAACAACGCGATGGGTGGTTCGCGCCGGCAAAAGAACGGTGAGCGCAGCCATTGGCCCAGGTGTTTGCGCTCCAGATGCGTCAGGGTGCAGAAACTTTGCCACAGCACTGCATTTTCCAAAGAGTTTTCTGCTTTCAAATTATTTCTTTATTCCGATTTTAACGTTTGCAAATATTTGATTTACAATTTAATAGTAAAAATATTTTTTTAAAAAATTTTATAAACGTAAAAAAATGTCTTTGGTGGTCAGCAAGAAGAAGTGAACTTTTGTACTGTCGAAAAAGAATTCATTCATGCAACTGCCGGCAACATGGCTACCTTCCTTTCTACAACAGTTATTCATTCCCAAACGAAATATCCTATGTACACAAAAAGAATCCTGTTTCTGCTGCTTTTCGCCTGGGTCGTGTTGGCTCAGGGTATCCGGGCTCAAAGCCCCTGTACACTTAGTGTACAAATCAACCCGCCTTCCGGGGTGCTCACTTGCCAAAACCCATCCATCCTGGCTACTGCTACGGTGCTGAACCCAACGGGCGGCTTGATCGAATACCAATGGTACGGCCCTGTCGGCGGAATCGCCACGGATCCCAGTATTACCATTACCTCGCCGGGGTATTATGGCGTTTATGTGTTCGACTCGCTCAACAATTGCTGGGGCGGCGACACGATCCAGGTCACGCAGGACGGCACGGTCCCCCTCGTGAACATTGCCGTTTCCAACAATGCCACCTGCGATATCCAAACTAATCCGGTGACCCTGACGGCTGGCCACGGCGGCTCCACCGGCACCTACACTTATGAATGGAGTACAGGCCAAACCACGCAACAAATCGACGTGAGCAGCCCCGGCACCTATTGCGTGACGGCTACCAACACAGAAAATTGTTCGGCGGCGACGTGTTATACCCTGGTGCTACCCAATCCCTTAAATGCCACTATTAATTACTACGGCAGCTTGTTCGCCTGCGGAGACTCCACCTTGATGTGCGCGAACGCACAAGGCGGTGTTGCGCCCTATAGCTACAACTGGAGTACCGGAAATATATTCCCCTGCGAGTTCGACCCAGCGCCGGGTACATATGTGGTGACGGTGACGGATGCCTGGGGCTGTACGGATGCTACGTCCTATGTCATTGAGGAAGACCCGTTTGAATGCGCCTTGCTTACGGGCAATGTGCTCGCCGACTGGAACACCAATTGCCTGGCGGATGCCGGCGACACCGGTTTTTCGGGTGTGGTCATCAAAGTGGAAAACAGCGCCGGCGATGACGTGTATGCCTACAGCGACAATACTGGCGCCTACAGTATCGAATTGTATCCGGGCACCTACACCGTGACCCTCACATCTCCCAACAACCTCTGGGACCCCTGCCCCGGCCAGGTCACCGTGACCCTCGCCCCGAACCAGGCCCTGACCCAGGACCTGTTGCTTCAGCCCCTGGCGATTTGCCCGGCCATGACCGTCGACATCACCAACACCTTCCTTCGCCGCTGTTTCTCCGGTACGTACTGGGTGAACTATTGCAACGAGGGCACCACAACCGCCAACAACTCCTATATCGACCTGACGCTTGATCCCCTGCTGAACATCACCAGCACCACTATTCCGTACACCGACCAGGGCAACAACGTGTACCGCTTCGAGCTGGGCAACGTGCCCATCAATACCTGCGGCAGTTTCGGCGTCACGGTACACGTGAGCTGCAACGCTACACTGGGTCAAACCCACTGCACAGAGGCTATTATTTACCCGACGGGTTCCTGCGAACCGACGAACGCCCAATGGTCGGGCGCCAGCCTGCACGTACAGGCCGATTGCGAAAGCGACTCCCTGACCTTTGCCATTCAAAACATTGGTTCCGCCGCTATGACGGAGCCGCTGAGTTATGTTATCATCGAAGATGCTGTAATGATCATGCAAGCGCCGCCGCCGGCGGTCACCCTGGGTGCAGGTGCCACGCACTTCGTAAAAGTGCCGGCCAACGGCGCTACCTGGCGCGTGGAAGTGGAGCAGGCTCCGTTTCACCCCGGCAACTCGATGCCCAGCCTGTCGGTAGAAGGCTGCACCACCAACAGTTCGTTCAGCGTCGGGTATGTGGCCCAGTTTGCCACCAACGACAACGATCCCTGGATCGACATCGACTGCACGCCCAACGTCGGCTCGTACGACCCGAACGACAAACAAGGCTCGCCGGCCGGCTATGAGGCGGCGCACTACATCGACCCGGGCACCGATATCGAGTACACGATTCAGTTCCAGAACACAGGTACCGACACGGCCTTCACCGTGGTGATTCGCGACGTGTTGTCGCCCTGGCTCGATCCGTCGCGGATTCGCCCCGGCGCCAGCAGCCACCCCTACATCTTCGAATTTTACGAAGACCGCAACATCAAATTTGTGTTCGAAGACATCAACCTGCCCGACAGCAGCAAAAACTTCGCGGGTTCGCAAGGCTACGTGACGTTCCGGATTCCGCAGCAGGCCAATGTGCCGCTGGGTACGGATATTTTCAACACGGCCGCCATTTTCTTCGACTTCAACGAGCCGGTGTACACCAACACGACGAAACACCGCGTAGACAAAAACTTTGTGGTTGTCGGCGCCTGGCAGCCCTTCCGCCCGGGCCTGGGCCTGCGCCTGATGCCGAACCCGGTAGAAACATCCGCTATCCTCCAATTGGAAGGCTTGGATGCCGCTGCCGAATGGCAAACTACCCTGACCGATGCTACGGGCCGGCCGGTTCGCCAGGCCACGATCCATTCGGGCAACCAATGGCAATTTGAACGGCAAGACCTGCCGTCCGGCGTGTATTTCCTGGAAGTTCGCTCCGGCGGGGAAATACTCGGCACTGGCAAGGTGATGCTGAAATAAATTGAGTTATTAAAATGTGAACAGGTAAAAAGCCGGCTGGAACATCCAGCGGGCTTTTACTTTTTGGCGGCGGCAGAAAACTGCTGTTGCGGCAAAATTTCATGCAACGAACGGCGCCGGCCGGGTGTCTATTTTGCCCATCCGCAGGGATCTGGGGAGAAGAATGGGTGCAGAAACCAATTTGTGCCCTACTTTTGTGCCCGTTTGCCAAAAAGCCCCGGCTTGGCGGCCACGGACCTGAGCATTTTAAACTTGCAATATTCTTATGCATTTGTTGGGCCATTTCATTAAAACCGGTATTCGCCTGGGGTCAACCCGCCCTGATTCATGGACGTCACCGGTGAATAAGCAAAAAAAAACCCTGCTTCGTTTGTTATCGAGTGCCGCTGATACCGAGTTCGGCCGGCATTACCAGTTTCGGGATATCCTCAACCAGCCAGACCCGGTCCGGGCTTTCCAGGAGCGGGTGCCCTTGCACGACTACGACCGCCTCTACGACCAATGGTGGTCGCGCGCGCGGCAAGATGAACCCAATGTGTGTTGGCCGGGCCAAATCCCGTGGTTTGCCCTCAGCAGCGGCACGTCCAACGCCTCTACCAAGTATATTCCGGTGACGAAGGACATCATCCGTTCGATGAAAAAAGTATCGCGCCGGCTGTTTTGCGACATGGCGCATTTCGATTTGCCGGCCGATTTGTTTACCAAACAAATGCTCATGGTGGGGAGCTGCACCAACCTGAACCCCGAAGGCGGGCACATGGTAGGCGACATGTCGGGCATTATCGGGAGCAACCGGCCCTTTTGGCTAAAAAAATACTACCAACCCGGCCGCCACATCACGGTGCTGCCCGAGTGGTCGGAACGCATCGAACGGATTGCTGAAGAGGCGCCGCAATGGGATATCGGCTTCATCGTGGGCAACGTCGCCTGGGTGCAAATGATTTTTGAGCGCGTCATCGAACGCCACAAATTGCAGCACATCCACGAGATCTGGCCGAATTTTGCCCTGCTGGTACACGGCGGTATCTTTTTTGAGCCCTATCGCCACACCTTCGAGCAACTCCTCGGCCGGCCGGTGCATTATGTCGACAGTTACATGGCTTCCGAAGGATTTATCGGGTACCAAACCGGTCCGGAGTCGCGCCTGTTGCGTCTGGTGACCGATGCCGGTATATTTTATGAATTTGTGCCGTTCAACGACCAGCATTTCGACGAAAACGGCAACCTCTACCCGGATGCCCGGGCGGTGTCGTACGAAGGCGTGGTGGCTGGCCAGCAATACGCGCTCATCCTCAACACCGATGCCGGCGCCTGGCGCTATTTGTTGGGCGATACCGTTCAGTTTGAAGACCTGAAACTGGGCACATTTAAGGTGACGGGCCGCGTCAAACACTACCTGAGTGTGGTGGGCGAGCATTTGTCGGTCGACAACATGAACGTGGCCATTCGCAAAACCGACCTCAGTATGAATGCCGGGGTCAAGGAATTTGCGGTGTCGGCCGTGCAGGAAGGTTCACATTGGGCACACCAATGGTATGTGAGCGCCGACAATCCTTTTGTCAACGCCACGGAGTTTGCGGCACAACTGGACACCTGCCTCGGCGAAATCAACGACGATTACCGCGTGGAACGCCAGTATGCCCTCCGCAACATCCGGGTGGAACTGCTGCCACACGAGGTATTTTATCGCTGGCTAGAAGAACAAGGCAAACTGAATGGTCAGGCCAAGGTGCCCCGCGTGTTGAAAGGCGCCGTGCAAGCCAATTGGGAGGCCTATCTTCAGCGGGTCATGAATAAATCAAGCCAGTGACGGAAGCCATATTAAAAGGTGCGTTTGCCGGCATCGCGTATGGGCTGTTGCTGGGGCCTTTGTTTTTTTTGGGCCTGGAAGTGACCCTGCGCAAAGGGATCCGCAACGGGCTGGCCTTGGCGGCCGGCGCTTTTGTGAGCGATGCCGCCCTGGCTGCCGGAGGCTGGTGGTCGGCGGCCAGGCTACTCAGCCTGGCCAACCAGGAGACGTTTCAGGACAGCCTTGGACTGGTGGGGGCCCTGCTCATCATCGGCTTCGGGGTGTCGGCCGTTTGGCCCCGCCGGGAGAAGGCCAATACCATTTTGGCGGAAGGGGCGTTTAAACGCCGGTATTCTTTTTTGAAAGGATTTGTGCTCAACACGGCCAATCCATCCAACTGGCTGTTTTGGATTGGTCTGGCAACCGCCGCCGGCGCGCAAGCGCCCCCCACAGTGCCGCAGTACACCCTGTTTTTTCTGGCGGCAGCCCTGCTCCTGGTGTTGGCCACCGATGTGGCCAAGGTGCTGCTGGCCGGACAAATTGGCGCCCGCCTGCGCCCCGGGGTACCGGGCAAGATTGTGCGGGTCGCCGGGATCGTGCTGATGGCCGTAGGTTTGTCCTTGCTCTTGAGAATCGTATTTGCTTGACGGTAACAACCTGATTTCCAATGGAAGCCCTGCGTGAACAATGGCTTATTTTACTTAGCACGCCGGTATACCTGATCGTCATCGGCGCCGAACTGCTCATCAGTCATGTCCGCCGTTCTGCTGCCTACACCTGGCGGGACACCCTGGCGAATGTGTATTTGATGCTGCTCAACAGCGGTATCGATTTGCTGTTCCGGAGCATCTACGTGGTCATATTGGTTTTCTGTTTCCAGCACCGCATTTTCACTTGGCTCCCCACGTTTTGGTACTGGTTTTGGCTGGTGCTCGCCATGGATTTTCTGTTTTACTGGCTGCACCGCGTCGATCACCACTGCCGCCTGTTTTGGGCGGTGCACGTGACGCACCATTCGTCGGAGCATTTCAACCTGACGATCGGTTTCCGCTCTTCGGTGTTTCAGCCCCTGTATAGGTTTGTGTATTTTCTGCCCCTGGCTTTTGCCGGTTTTAAGGCAATGGACATCGTGTTTGTTTTTGCCGTCACCCAAATCTGGGGCATTCTGGTGCATACCGAACAGGTGGGCAAACTCGGCTGGTTGGAGCGGGTGCTGGTTACGCCCTCGCACCACCGCGTGCACCACGCCAGCAATGCGCTCTACCTGGACCGCAACCTGGGCATGTTGTTCATTGTGTGGGATAAACTATTCGGAACCTTTCAGGAAGAGCTGGATCCCC
>JADLDL010000167.1 GCA_020846655.1 Saprospiraceae bacterium
ATGCCCGGTGCTACAAAAAGTCCGATCAAGCATATCGTATTTATCTCCAAAGAAAACCGCACCTACGACGAAGTTTTTGGCCAATTGAAAAATGGCAACGGCGATCCGGCGATCGCCCGCTATGGGTATCAACGCACGTTTAGCAACAAAAACAAAACGGCCACCGTGGAAGCGGCGACCATCATGCCCAATCACCTGGTGCTGGCGCGACGGTTCGGGATCAGCGATAATTTTTATGTCGACAGCGACCACAGCGCCGATGGCCACCGCTGGCTGGCCAACACCTATCCAAACGAATGGATGGAAACCAATGTGGCGGCAGAATATGGCGGCCACCGCAACGTAAAAACCGGCAGTAAAGCCAAAGGGCAATATGCCTGGACGGGCGGCGCCGGCGCCATTTTCCCGGAAGATTACAACGAAGCCGGTTCGCTCTGGGACCATTTGGAACGCCATTCGATCTCGTTTTACAACTTTGGTTTTGGCACAGAGATGGGATCAAACCTGACGGATTCGACTATGAAGTATTATGGCCAGAAAGTGTTGGTCAATTTTCCAATACCCGGTCCCTTGTACGGCAGGAGTTCGGAACGCTATGCAACGTTCAATATGGCCATCCCAGACCAGTTCCGGACCGATGTGTTTATTCAGGAATTTAAAGAAAAATGGTTGTCTGGGAAAGAAAAAATGCCCTCGGTGCTTACCCTGATGTTACCGCAAGACCACGGTGCCGGCGAACGCCCTGCCGCAGGCTATCCGTTTCGGGAAAGTTATATGGCCGACAACGACCTGGCCCTGGGGCGTGTGGTGGAGTTTTTGTCGCATACACCGTATTGGAAAGAAATGGCCATCGTGGTCACAGAAGATGATGCGCAGGATGGGCAGGATCACATAGACGCCCACCGCAGCGTATTGATGGTGATCTCTCCTTGGGCCAAGCGCAACCACGTCAGTCATACGCATACCAGTTTTGGCAGTATCTTCAAAACCTTCTGGAATATACTGGGTGTTCCATACCTGAATCAGTACGATGCTGCTGCGGCCGACTTGGGCGACTTTTTTACGCAACAACCCGATTTTACGCCGTATTCAGCACTGCCAGAGGATATTCGGGTACTTGATCCCCAGAAATTACTGACGCCGTTTGATGCTACATTTGACTGGAAATCGCTTTTGGACGCGCCAAAACTGGACAATGTGGAAGATTTTATCCGGGAAAAACGCGGCGGGAATTAGGGCGAGCAGCCGACGGCGTTCTGAAGCGCGGCGTTAGGTTGGTGCGTGCTCTCCAATAAAATGCGCCTCTGCCCGGTCAGGCGGAGGCGCTCGGATACAGGAAGGGTTGCGGGGCGGCAGCGTCCGCGCTACATCCCACTCAACCAGGGTTTAGTTGTTCGAATGCAAGGCTACTGCGTTCCCTTCCGTATCGATGAAAAAAGCCATATGAAGGTTTTGGCGCGGTGAATATCGGTTACGGATAGTTCAAACCAGTTCAGTGCGTTTTCTTGTGCTGTCATTTTTTTGTTGTTTACAAGTAGAAAATTAGGTCTCAATAACAAAAGACTTCAACACGATCCAGTCCAAGGCTTGGGTGCGGATTTCATTTGTCGCCGGGTCGAATTCAATTTGAAGGTGGCGGCCTACCAGATAAATATCCGCCCGGGCTTGGTTTGGTGGAGCCAGATCCACCCGAAACCAGCGTTGTTGTACCAACCGGTCGAAAACCAGGTCGCGCAAGCTGCGCCAATGGGGCGCCTGATCGCGGTGGTAAGCCTCCTGTACCAGGTATTCATTGTTGGGGTAGGTGGTGAGCACATCGGGTAAGTCCCGGAAAAACCACTGTGTTCCGTTGCTTTCCAGCCGGTTCGCTTCGGCCCATTCTATATTTGCCGCTTCGAACTGATCTTCACCGCCATAAAACAAACGTTTAAGGTCTTGTACTGAAAAGGCGTCGCCTACCGCATCGTTCGCCAGGTGCTGGACCTCCACCGGGGCATCGGTTTCGCTGGGGTATAATAAGGGCTTGATGGTCTGTTGAAGCGCCTCCAACAAGGCTTCCGGGGATAGAGAAATACGTTGAAATGCCATAAGGACTTAGTTTTACGAATCGATACGGTTGAAAATGAGATTGTTCTTCCAGGATCCGCGCGACAGGAACCGGAGCGTGCCTAGTTGGGCGCGCAGCCACTTTATACCACTTCTTCCGCCAAGCCGAAACTCATCGTCATGCCGGCGCCGCTCAGGCCATTCACGATCCAAACGCCGGGTTCGGCTTCTACCACAAAATCGGCCTGGCCGGGCAGTTTTGGGTATACGCCGTGCCAGGTTTCGGCAATTTCCATATCCGGGCATCGGGCAAAGGAGCGCAGGTACTGGAGGATGAGTTGATTAATGGCTTCGCTGTCGAAGGGTGATACATCCCAGCCATATTCGTGGCTATCGCCCAGGATGATTTCCCCAAAACTGTTCTGCGAGACCAGGACGTGTACGCCGAAACGGGCAAAATCCGGGTTTTCCTGCGCGTAACGGTCCCGCACCGCCGAAAGGCTATCGAAGGGCGCAAACGATGCGTAGTGCAGGAGCGTCAAGCCGGCACAAAGCGAGGCGCCCAGTTCCCAGCCATTGGGTTGAGCGGCTGTGCGCAGCATCTGGAGTTTGCATTTGGTAATGCCGCTTTCGCGGAAAATTTTGGGGTACAGGGTTTCAAATTCAGCCCCGGAACAGATGAAAATCCGTTCGGCGCGCCAGACTTCGTAAAAATCGGACAAACATTTGGATTCCACATGCGTCACGGCCGACCCGAAATGAAACTCGACGCCCAACTGTTTTTCCAGGTACGCCGTGATTTGTGGAATGGCTTGGCGGGAGGTCACGGTGCATTCGGTGGCGCTGAACAAGGCGCCTTTGAGGCCTTCGGACCGGATGCCAGGCGACAACGCGGCGGCTTCTTCGGGTGGCAGCAAACGAGTCTGGTACCCGGCATGGCCGGCCTCTCGTTCGAAATCGCGGAGTACGGCCATTTCGTCGTCGTGGTATGCCAATTGCAGCGAGCCGTTTTGGTTGAGCCACAAGCCGCTGGCAGCAGCCACGTCCAGCCAGATTTCGCGGCTGCGCAGCGCCCGGTCGAGCAGCGGGCCCGCCGGCTGACCGACCGGCCAGATCAATCCGAAATTGCGCACAGAGGCCCCAATGGCCCTCGGATGGCGCTCGAACACAATTACTTTTTGTCCTTTTTTAGCGGCGGCATAGGCAAGTGCCAGGCCGACAATTCCCGCGCCGACAATGGCTACATCATATTGGTTGTCCTTCATGTTCAGGCTATGTTTAACGACAAGATGGCAGGCTGTTTATTGATTTTTCTTTGTTTTTGATAAAAATACCACCAGGAACAGGCAGCAAACAACAGCGCAAAAGCCGCTCCGGTGTAGCACAGGTTGATATAAAAAGACAACCAATCGGTGTGACCACTCGTGCCGAAATTGCGCCACAGGAGTACCAGCACGCTGCCCAGGTACCCGATGGCATCGGCCAGGTACATCAAAAACCCGACGTTGCCCGGCTCCCGGAAACTCGCCAGCAGGCGGTCGAACAAGACGCCGTTGAACAGAATATAGGGCAAAAACAAGCCAAAACCGGACAAGACCATCCACCATAGCGGAGAGAGGAGCCCTGTTTGAAAACAATACGTACTGCCCAGCAGCAGTCCGGCGCCGAATACGGCAAAACCGTGGTTGATCCAGAGGGCCCGAAAATTGTCTTTGACCAGCATCAAAGTGCCCACCGCCAGCAAGGACAATACCGCTACCGGCAGTTCGGCAGTGGTCAGGATGGATGCTTGTCCGCCATACCCGAGTTCTGTCCAGATTTCAACGGCAAAATTGTCGCGCACATCACGCACCATCGTCAACAGGAGGTACACGGCCACCAGCAAAACCAGGCCCGGCGCATAGCGCCAGAACAGGGATTGGCATTCCTGCGGCGTCATTTGGGCCCGTCGGCTGCGTTGTTGCTGGTCGGCTGCAGAGGGCGGGGGCAAGTGCTCCAGCACCCAGATGCACAACAACAGGGCGGGAAGAAACAAGAGCGCAGCGACCAGCGGCATCCAGTGTTCGCTGATGCCCTGGGCGGAAACCAGCCATTTGCCAACGGTTTTTACAAAACCGGAGGAGATGATAAAGTTGGCACAGAGCAGCGCCGCGAGGGCTTCCGTTACCCGGCGCCCTTCGAGGTAACTGAAAATAAGGCCCCAAGCCATACCCAGGGGCAGGCCGTTGACAAACATCCAGGCGGCATTCCAGGGATAGGGCGTGAGTCCAAAGCCCAGCAGAGAAATGCCGGCAAGGGCCACCATGCCCAGCAAAAGGCCACTTCGTTGGCGCGCTGCCATGCCGGAAATAACCCGGATGCCGATAAATTTGGACAAGGCATAGCCGGCTACCTGGGCCAGTACGAGTGCAATTTTGAACTGAATGCCCCATAGTTCCATGCCGGCGTAACTACCCGCCGTGAATGGTTTTCGGAAAGCGTACACACAGCAATAGGCCAGAAATGAAACCAGACCGGTAATGCCGATAAACACCACCGGCGGGGCAGCCGAGAGCCGGCGGGCAAAAGCATCGGAATGGAACATAGCGGCGGATATTTGACCGCAAGCATACGCAGGGTTTTTATTGAAAAAGAACAGCCTGGATAGACGTAACGATTCCTTAATGCTGCTGTATTCTATGTGAACTACAGGTTAAAAAATGGTAATGTTTCGGTATGTTCGGTGCCGGCAAACTTAAACCCCGCTTAATGTTGCGGCCTATACCTTCGCATCCAAACAACAAGAATGCTATGGCTAAATTTCCGATACGACTGGTTATGTTTGATATGGCCGGCACCACGGTTCGCGACAACAACGAAGTGCTGCATTGCTTCGCCGAAGCCTGCCGGCAGGAAGGCATTGCGGCCGGCCTGTCGCGCCTGAATGCACTGATGGGAGTGTCCAAACTGGAAGTGTTCCACACCTTGTGGCGGGAACAACTGCCAGACGGCGCCGGCGCCGGGGAGATTGAACAAAAAGCGGAGCATTCGTTCCGGGTGTTTCGGAGCATCTTGGAAGACTATTACCACGCACAAAGCGTAGAACCCACGGAATATGCGCTCGAAACCTTCGATTGGCTGCGCGGCAACGACGTCAAAATTGCGCTGAACACCGGGTTTTATCGCGGCGTTACGGATATTATTTTGGACAAACTGGGCTGGTTGAAGGGACTGGATTCGAACTATGTGGGTGGGCCGCAGTCGATGATCAATTTGTCGGTGACCAGCGATGAAGTGCCGCAAGGCCGGCCGGCTCCGTTTATGATTCAAAGGGCGATGGACGTTTTTGGCATACAGGATCCCGGACAGGTGGTGAAAGTGGGCGATACCCCGGTGGATTTGGCCGAAGGGCGCAACGCGGGTTGTGCGTTTTCTTTGGCGGTCACCAACGGCACGCACTCGCGGGCGGAGTTGAGTGTGCTGGACAACGACGGCCTGCTGGAGTCTTTGCACGAATTGCCGGATTTCTTACGGCCTTGGGTGTGAATACGGCTGGCAACTGGATTTTCAATTGAACGATTGTTTATGACCGCCTCCGGACTTTTTTATTTGCATGGCAAAACGGCAATTGTAACGGGTGCAACCGGTTTGCTGGGGCGTCAGCATTGTCTGGCATTGGCTGAAGCCGGCGCAGATGTGGTACTCGCGGACTTATCCTTGGAAGATTGCAAGGCTGTGGAGGCTACGTTGCCGGGAAACAACCACTTGTCCCTGGTGCTGGACGTAACCAGCCCGGACTCCCTGCTTGCCGCCCGTTCGGCCATTTTAAAACATACTGGTCAAATCGATATTTTGGTTAATAATGCTGCCGTAAATGACCGGTTTGAGCATCCTGCATTGGCGGCTGAGCAATCCAAATTTGAATATTACCCGCTGGACATGTGGAACAAATCCTTAGCCGTCAATGTCACCGGAGTGTTTCTGGCGGCACAGATTCTGGGCACGCCGATGGCCGAGCGAGGCGCCGGGAGTATCATTAACATCGCTTCTACGTATGGGATGGTAGGCCCGGATCAATCGATTTATCAAAAACCAGGTGCAGAGCAGGTGTTTTTCAAATCGCCGGCATATCCGGCTACTAAAGGAGCCGTACTCAACTTTACCCGTTATCTGGCTGCCTATTGGGGTCACCGGAATGTGCGGGTAAATGCCCTTTCGCCGGGCGGTGTAGAAAATGGACAAGAGGACTGGTTTATAGACAATTACAGCCGGCGAACAGCCCTGGGGCGAATGGCCAGGCCTGACGACTATAAAGGCGCGCTGCTTTTTTTGGCCTCGGATGCCTCGGCTTATATGACAGGGGCAAATTTAGTGGTGGACGGCGGTTGGACGGCCATGTAAATAGCCATACCGGCAGGATTTAAAAATTTCCCAAACCATGATACGTATACTTACTATTGACGGAGGCGGTATATTAGGTATTGTCCCAGCTATGATGCTGCAAGCGCTGGAACAAAAATTGCGGGCACATTCGGGCAAACCGGATGTCCGGATTGCAGATTATTTCGATTTTTTTGCCGGTACCAGTACGGGTGGGATTATTACGGCATTGTTGCTTGTTCCGGATGAGGACCGACCCGGGCGCCCCAAGTATACCACCGACGATATCGTCGGGTTTTACAGCGAAAAAGGCCCGGATATTTTCCAATCCACCAGGCTGCGGCGGTTGCTGGGGAGCCTGGGTCTGGCTTCCGACCGGTATGAAGTGACAGAATTGGAGCGCTTGCTCAAGCGCTATCTGGGCGCTACCCGGATGAGCCAGTTGCTGAAACCATGCCTCATTCCTGCCTATGACCTTGAATTGGCCGCCACCTATTTTTTTTGCCAGCATGATCATGCGGATGGAACAGACCCCGCGCGCAATTTTTTGGTTCGGGATGTGTGCCGCGCTACGTCTGCGGCGCCCAGTTATTTTGCTCCTGCCACCTTTGTTTCAGCCTCAAAAGTACAACACGCCTGTGTGGATGGTGGTGTTTTTGCAAACAATCCTACCCTTTGTGCTATCGCAGAGGCCGGCAAAACGGCCGAGCATTACACCCCCATAAATATGCAATTGTTGTCGCTGGGTACTGGAAAAGTGAAGCCAAGTTTCCAGGTTCGGGCGTTTCAAAAAAGGATTGCTTTGTTGAATATTCCTGCTCTTATCAATATTATGATGGGAGGCGTTGCTGAAACAACCCACCATATTGTTAAAAATGTGTTTAACAACCTGGGGGTAAAAGACAACTACCTCCGCCTGGATCCGGATATGCCGGATGCTCAAACCGGTGCGATGGACAACGCTTCACCGGCAAATATTCAACGCTTGCGTGCGATTACCGAACAATTTATCGAGCACAATGAAGAGGCCCTGGACCGTTGGGTTGCCCAATTGACCAAGGCGCCGGAAGGGGCAAAGGAACGGACGGCGGGGTTGCGGTTCGGAAGAATCCCGCCGGAATAAGCACGCGATTGCGCCAGGGAGAAAATCCAATATGAAGAAATAGTAAAGCCGGGGCTTGAAAAAGTATAGATAACATAATGTTTCTTTCATTTTTACGAAACCTTCATGTCAGACTTTTGTCGGCATGCTTGGTAATGACCCATTTGCAATTTTTATAGAAAAAGCCACACCCATCCGCTTGTTGCTCACCGATTGCGATGGGGTGTTGACCGATGCCGGTGTATATTATTCAGAACATGGCGAGGCGCTAAAGCGCTTTTCTATGCGGGATGGTATGGGTGTTGAACGATTGCAACAATTGCTCGGCATAGAAACTGGAATCATAACTGGAGAACATTCGCCAATTGTGGCCCGGCGCGCCGCCAAACTTGGTATTACAGAACTCTATTTGGGAGCAAAAGACAAACACCAATCTTTACTTGATCTACTGGCCCGGCGCCAACTTGGTCCCGAGCAAGTAGCCTATATCGGCGACGACTACAATGATGAAGCCATCTTGCGTGCCGTGAGCTTCAGTGCGTGCCCGGCAGATGCTCTTCCCGGCATCCGGCAACTCGTTGATTATGTCTGTCAGGCTTATGGCGGCCATGGCGCATTCCGGGAATTTGCCGAACTGATTATTCAGGCCCGAACAACTGGGGTTTCGCAGATAGGATACCAGTATACACCCCGGCTTGCCCCTTAAGTATAATTTTCAACTATGATAAGGCTTTCTACCAACAAATGTATCGGGCATGACGCGCCTGCCTATGTAATTGCCGAAATTGGCATTAATCACAACGGTTCACTGGACACCGCTAAAAAATTAATCGATGAAGCGGTAGCGGCAGGCTGTTCGGCGGTTAAGTTTCAAAAACGGACCCCTGAACTGTGTGTGCCACGCGATCAATGGGATCTTGAACGCGATACCCCTTGGGGACGGATGACGTATATGCAGTACCGCCGCCGGGTGGAGTTTGGCGTTGAAGAATTTACCGAGATAGACCGCTATTGCCGCCTTGCAGGTATCGATTGGTTTGCGTCCTGTTGGGACGAACCCTCCGTTGATTTTATGGAACAATTCAATCCACCGCTGTACAAAGCCGCTTCTGCTTCGCTGACGGACCACGCGTTGTTGGCTAAAATGAAAAGCACGGGCAAGCCGCTCATCATTTCTACGGGGATGTCGACGATCCGTGAAATTGAAGCAGCTGTGGAAGCCATTGGCCCTGATCATTTGCTGATTGCCCATTCCACCTCCTCCTACCCTTGCCCGCTGGAAGAACTCAACCTGCGCATGATTCTAACCTTGAAAGAAATGTACCCCGGCTTGCTGGTGGGGTATTCGGGGCATGAAACAGGTCTGGCAACTACAGTGGCAGCAGTAGCCTTGGGGGCTTGTTTCGTGGAACGCCACATAACCCTGGACCGCGCCATGTGGGGCAGCGACCAGGCGGCCTCGGTAGAGCCTACCGGTATGCACCGCTTGGTAAAAGATATTCGGGCGGTAGAGGAGTCCTTAGGCGACGGCGTCAAGCGTGTGTATGCCAGTGAAATGAGTGCCCGAAAAAAACTCAGAATGATCCAGTCCGTCGAAACTGCAAGGGTTTAAATTTCCGTCAAGGGCAAGTTTATGTAGAGGGTAAGGTATTTCAGTATGGCTAAAAAAATTCTATTTATTGGCGGTACGCATAATCAGACGACCATGGGTTACCGGGTAGCGGCTGAACTGACAGACCTTGAGTGCTGGTACACGCCGTTTTATGCAGATGGCCTGCTGCGAATAGCAGCGGAACGCGGCTGGGCTGATTTTTCTATTTTGGGTGGTGTTCCCCGGGCTATGACGGAGGCCTTTTATACAGAAAAAAAGGTGCCTGTCGACTATCGTGCCGAACGCAACCGCTATGATCTGGTGGTGATGTGCGCCGATTTGGTCGTGCCACGCAATATTCGAAACATACCCATGATCCTGGTTCAGGAAGGGATGATGACCCCTGAAAACTGGGTTTACCAGCTCGTAAAACACCTGCATTTACCGCGTTTTTTGGGTAATACCTCCATGACAGGGCTATCGCACGCCTATGAAAAATTCTGTGTCGCTTCCGATGGTTTTCGGGATATGTTTATCCGAAAAGGCGTTGATCCTGAAAAGTTAGTCGTCACGGGTGTGCCAAACTTTGATGATGTGGATAAATACCGGGCGAACGACTTTCCCTACCACGGTTATATACTGGGTGCAACCAGTTATTTGCGCGAAAGTTTTCAATATGAAAACCGGGCGGCCTTTATCCGGAAGGTACTGACGGTCGCTGACGGCCGCTTGGTGATTTTTAAATTACATCCGAATGAAAACCACGCCCGTGCTGTCCGGGAAATCAAACGGCATGCCCCGCAGGCGATCATTTACACGACGGGAGACATCAATCCGATGATCGCTAATTGTGCCGCTATGGTTACCAAATATTCTTCCGTCTTGATGGTGGCTTTGGCACTGGGCAAACCGGTGTATTCCGACCTGGAACCTGCAGTAGCCAGCCAACTCCGGCCAGTTCAAAATGGCGGGACTTCGGCCCAACGCATAGCCGATATCTGCCGCTCCTATTTGTAAGAAAATATTGAAAACTATGAAAATTCTAATCGTTGGACTCGGTTCGGTTGGCCGCCGTCACCTGCAAAATCTAGCAACACTTGGCGTCCGCCAACTGGCTGCCGTTACCCAAAATCGGTGTTCCTTGCCACAAGCCGGATTGCCACCGTATTTGCCCTTTGCCAGCCTGGAAGAAGGCCTGGCCTGGGGGCCGGATGCCGTATTTATTTGTAACCCAACCCGATTTCACCGGGAGACGGCCTTGGCTGCTGCGCACTGCGGGTGTCACCTGTTTATTGAAAAACCCGTGTCGGATCAATTGGAAGGCTTGGCTGAATTGCTTGAACTGGTGGAAAAAAAGGATTTGATCGTACAAGTGGGCTTTCAATTTCGCTTTTTTCCGGTATTTCAGGAGATCAGGAACAGGATTGCCCAAGGTGCTATTGGAAGGGTGATTGCAGCACACGCACATTGGGGCGAATACCTGCCCGCCTGGCATCCCTGGGAAGATTACCGCGGTGGGTACAGCGCCCGGGAAGACATCGGCGGCGGCGTGGTCCTTACGCTTTGTCATCCCTTCGATTACCTGAACTGGATGCTGGGCGACGCAGAGGTCCTGTATGCGGCGGGCGGGCATTTGTCGCGCCTGGAAACCGATACCGAAGATGTGGCCCTGGTTACCCTGCGTTTCCGGCAGGGCGCAATCGGGTCTGTTTACCTCGATTATCTTTCGGCGCCGCCCAGGCACAGCCTGCAAATTATTGGCGACGCCGGTCGGGTAGAATGGGATGCCGACTTGGGTAGCGCAAAAATTTATACCCACGGAGAGTTGGTTACGATTTCGGCCGGTAAGTTTTTTGAGCGGAACGAACTTTTTCTGGCTGAAACGGCTGCTTTTTTGAATTGTATTCAAGTTCACCTGGTACCTGCCTGTACCCTGCGCGACGGAATCCGCGCCCTGGCACTAGCCTGTGCCACCAAGGCACTGTTAACGGAACAACTTCAGGGAGCGGTAGGAATTAAATACGCCGATAATTTCAATTCTTCCATATGGTAAGCCCGCCTAAGATAGTTGCGCTGATCCCTGCGCGGGCAGGGTCGAAAGGTATTCCCGGTAAAAATATCCGACCGCTGGGGGGTATACCCTTGTTGGCGTACAGCATCGCTGCCGGTTTGCAGGCAAAGATGGTTGATCGGGTTATTGTGTCGACAGACAGCGAAGAAATCGCCAGGGTGGCTAGTGATTGGGGAGCGGAAGTGCCATTTTTTCGTCCGGTGGAATTGGCGGAAGACAGCACCCCTGATTTTCCGGTGTTTGAACATGCCTTGCACTGGTTGGAGGAAACAGAAGGGTATCGGGCCGATGTCCTGGTGCAGCTACGCCCCAGCTCGCCGATCCGCCCGCCCGGACTGGTCGACACGGCTATCCAACTGTTGCTCAACAGCCCCGCCGATAGTGTTCGCTGTGTTACGCCCTCCGGTCAAAATCCATTTAAAATGTGGCGCATAGACCATGTGGTTTTAGCGCCGCTATTGTCGCTTGATTTGCCGGAACCCTACAACCAGCCGCGTCAATCGCTGCCAGACACCTACTGGCAAACGGGCCACGTAGAGGTGATCCGGCGCTCGACTATCCTGGACCAAAAAAGCCTTACCGGATCGAATATATTACCCTGCCTGGTCGCGCCGGAGTATGCCATCGACCTGGATAACCTGTATCAATGGGACTTTGCCGAACACGTGCTTGCACATTGGAACCTGGACTATGTTTTGCCCGAAAACCAGGTGGTTCAATAATTCAAATTTGCCAGCGCATGCTGGCAGAATGGATTTGTCCGCAAACCGGTACCTTACGCCGGAGGGCTTTTGGGGCCCTTGCCGGCGGGTACAACGCCGGAGCCGTTTTTTACAGTAGTTTGTTAATTCCAGTACAAACAAATGCCGGATTCATCGCTGCGAATACCCTTTGATCTTCATGTGTTGTTGCGGCGATTGTTGCCCATCATTTGTATCGGCGTGTTGCTGAATCTGCTCGTTTCCTGGTATACTGCCGGGCCGGGCGGATGGCATCTGGGCGCTGCCTTCTCGCTGCGCTACGTGTTGCTGGCGGCCGTTCTATCCTTGTTGCCCTGGTTCTGGCATTGTGTGCGCTTGTGGATTTGGGGGCGCTTTTTCGGTGTTGCCATTTCCTGGCGAAATTTACTGCGCATCGCTGTTGCGACCGATGTGGGCGGTTCCATCGCTCCGCAGGCGGTGGGTGGCGCGCCGCTAAAAATCACCATGTTGGTCCAGCAAGGCTATTCAACGGGCAAGGCAACACTTCTGACCCTCTTGAGTGGGGTGGAGGATGCTATTTTTTTCGCGATGGTTATTCCCGTTTCCCTACTGCTGCTTCCTGCCCAAGAGTTTGTCGGGTGGCAAAAACTCAGCCACATGTTGCAGCAATACGGGGCGCCTATTTTGCTGGGTCTTGTGTTGTTCGGTGGCTTATCTGTGTTTGTCCGGAAGATACGCCGGCGCCGGAAAGGCGTGTCGGCCTCTGCCAGCAGTTGGGCGGTATTCGCGCAGGATTTTAAAGCGGCTGTATGGCTGATCTATACACAAGGGCGTTGGCCTTTTTTCTTAAGCCTGCTGGCATTGACGGCGCAATGGTTGACGCGTTTTTCGATCCTGGTGGCCATGTTGTTGGCGTTTGGGCTGTCGGACCAGCTGCTGCACTTTTTTTTGCTGCAATGGATGATTTTTGTAGCCATGGTCCTAACGCCTACTCCGGGTGGCGCTGGTGGCACGGAGGCCGCTTTTATCCTGGTATTTGGAAAAATCATACCGCAAACAGCCATCGGGACAGTGTTGGCGGGCTGGCGATTTATGACGTACTATTTTATGCTGCTAACCGGTGTCGCGATCCTGTGGCTGATGCGTGACCCCGTAGCAGACACTGCTGCGCCGGAACAGGATTTGTTTTTGTAACATTAGCCAAAGTGACCCGAAACATAATTGCGGGTTAACTCCTGATTCGGTTGTTCAAAAATAGCACTCGTGCGCCCAAACTCGATCAATTCACCCAAGTACATGAATGCGGTGAAATCGGCTACCCGTTGGGCTTGCTGCATATTGTGGGTAACAATCACAATCGTGAAGCGCTCTTTCAGGCGAAGAATCAGGGCTTCAATTTTTGCTGTACTGATGGGGTCGAGTGCAGAGCAGGGTTCGTCCATAAGAATCACTTCCGGCTCCACGGCTATGGCACGGGCAATACACAAGCGTTGTTGTTGGCCGCCGCTCAGGTCAAGTGCGGGCTTGTCCAGGTCGTTTTTGACTTCATCCCACAGATAACTTTCCCGGATACTTTCTTCAACCGCAGCCCGAATCCGGGTTTTGTCGTGTATGCCGTTGACTTCCAGGCCGTAGGCCACATTGTCATAGATGGATTTGGGGAATGGGTTTGGTTTTTGAAATACCATGCCAACGCGCCGGCGGAGTTTGTTCAGGTTGGTATTGCCGTGCAAAATATTGTGTCCGTCGAGGAGAATTTCGCCATCCAGGCGGACCTTGGGGTCCAGGTCGTGCATCCGGTTGATCGACCGGAGCAGCGTGCTTTTCCCACAACCGGAAGGACCAATCAATGCCACCACGCTTTTCTCCGGAATAGACAAAGAGACACTTTTCAAGGCTTGCTTGGCGCCATAAAATAGGTCCAGATGCTGAATTTCTATTTTGTTCGATATCAGAAGGCTTAGTATCATGTGTGTAGTTGTTATTGTTGCCCGTACACCGAGTATTTTTTGCGAACCCAAAAGGCCATCAGGTTTAGCGAAAAAACAAAACCAAGCAGTACCAGTGCCGTACCGTATGCCAGGGGCCGTACCTGATGAATGGCGTGGTGCTGGGTGGCTAAAATAAAAAGGTGGTAAGGCAAAGCCATAAATTCGTCCCAAACAGAACTGGGTACATACCGCAAATAAAAGGCCACGCCGGTGAACAGAATGGGAGCCGTTTCGCCGGCCGCCCGGGAAAGCCCCAGCAATACCCCGGTCACAATACCTGGGGTGGCTACGGGCAATACTACCGTCCGGATAGATTGCCAATGCGTAGCGCCCAGTGCCAGGGCGCCTTCCCGGTAGCTTCCCGGCACATGGCGCAGGGCTTCTTCGCCGGCGGCTACCACATACGGCAAGGTCAGCAAACCGAGTGTCAGGCCGGATGCGAGCAAAGACGGGCCCATGCCGAGCCCGTCGACAAAGATGGCTACGCCAAACAAACCGTAGATTATGCTGGGCACACCGGCCAGGTTTCGAATCGCAGCCCGGATTAATCGGGTGACCCATGTATCCCGTGCGTATTCACTCAGGTAAATGGCCGTTGCCACGCCAAACGGAATAACAAACACAGCCGTAACGAGGCTCACATATATCGTACCTACTATTGCCGGGAAGATTCCGCCTTCCGTCATGCCTTTTCTGGGAGATGTCAGCAGAAATTCCAGGGATACGACGCCAAACCCTTTGGATGCGATATCCCAAAAGACGAAACAACACAACAGGAATACGAGTACCGCACAGAGGAATAACCAACGCATGAATTAAGATTGGGAATAGCGAAAGCGACGCGCTATGGTTTCAGATAGAATATTGACCAGCAGGCTGATGGCAAACAACAGCGCGCCTACGGCAAACAGGGCATAATAATGGGTGGTGTGTTGGGCGGTTTCGCCCAGTTCAATAGCAATCGCAGCGGTCATGGTGCGCACCGGTTCGAAAAAACCACCGGGAAACGCCAGGGCATTACCGGTCGCCATCAGCACCGTCATGGTTTCGCCCAATGCGCGCCCAAAGCCCAGCATGACGGCAGTAATAATACCAGACATCGCCGCCGGTAAGGTAACCCGCCACAAGGTCGTTTCGCGCGTGGCGCCCACCGCAAAGGAGGCTTCCCGGAACGTTTTGGGTACTGCCCGGATCGCATCTTCCGACACGGTAATGATGGTAGGCAAAGCCATTAACGCCAGCAGGATGGCGCCGTTGAGCGCGATAAGGCCATTGGATAACCCAAAAACGTGGGCCAAGACCGGAGAAAGTATCGTAATGCCGATAAAACCAAGGGCAACAGAGGGTATGCCGGCAAAAAGTTCGATTACCGGTTTCAAGATCTGATATACCCTTGGTGGTGCGGATTCGCTCAGGTAGGCCGCCGTACCGATGCCCAAGGGAATGGCGATCACCATTGCCCCGCAAGTGACCAGCAAGGTGCTGCCGAGCAAGGACAAAACGCCGTAGTGTGGCGCTGAGTAGCCGGAAGGATTCCAGGTATAGCCCAGGAAAAACTCCTGTGGCCGAATCCGATCGAACGCTTTAAAGCCGTTGTACAGCAGGAGTGTAAAAATCCCTGCCAGTACGACCACGGAGAGCCATGCTGAAAATTGAAATACAACGGTGGCCAGTTTGTCGGCCCGGGTAGCAGAAATTTTCATGGATGTTTATTCGTTGGCGGTTTCGGCGTGCAACTGCCTGAGGTTTTCGGCATACTGTTCCCGGGCGATTGGATAATAGCCGTTTTGACGGACAATGGCCTGGCCTTCCGGTCCAAAGGCAAATAATAAAAAGTCGAGCAGCGCGCCTTGTGGCGTGGCGTTCACATATTGATACAGCGGCCGCGTGATCGGATATCTTCCACTTGCCACATCCGCATATTCAAAAGGGGAATAGGCGCTCGACCCAGGACCAGCCGTGATCCGGATCACTTTGAACGCGTCGGTATGGTTTTTTTCCGGTTGGGCGAGGTATCCGATACCGGCATAACCAATGCCTGCGGGGTCGGTGCTCAGGGCTTCGACGAGTTGTGCCGTGCCATTCATTTGTTTTAAATGTGGAGAATAATCTGCCTGAACCACCTTTTCCCGAAAAAATAAAAAGGTTCCCGAGTTGCTCTGCCGCCCGTAGAGCGAAATTTCTTGCCTGGGCCCGCCGATTTGGGCCCAATTGTGAATTTCGCCGCTGAAGATCCGACCAATTTCAGAGAGGTTCAGGCGGTCTATCGGATTGTCTTTGTGCACCACAATGGCGAGTGCGTCTATGCCAATGACCAAAGCCAGGGGGTGGATGCCACGTTGTTCTGCCATTTGCCGTTCGGTGCTGTCCATGGGCCGCGAGGCGTTGGCGATGGAGGTCTTACCGTTGAGCAAAGCTGCAATGCCTGTGCCGGAGCCACCGCCGGTCACCGCAATAGATGCCTTGGGTTCTTGCTCCATAAACCGCTCTGCTAAGGCAAGAACCAGGTTCACTTCGGTATCCGACCCTTTAATTTGTATGTTTTCGATACCGGCCGGATGCTTTTGACATGTCCACGCCACAAACGCCAGCAGAAAGAAGGGGGCTGTTTTTCTCATATGCAAACCAGGTTTACCAATGGCCAAATGTAGTTGGCTGGCGGCAGTGGACTGTTAAGCCTGAGTAAAGTTTGCCTGCCGGGGGGCTGATTGATGTCACCCAACCCAAGGGGGCGCATTCTTGCTATTTCAGCTGCACAACAGAACTGGGCTCGGCTGTAGCCGTTTTTTGGTGGGCAGACAGGAACTGCTCAAGGCCTTGCAAATGGTCTGTTGAAATAAAATCCAAGCCTGCATTCAGCAGCACTTCCCAGGCATTCGGCTGGTCCGGGATATTCCAAAAGCGCAGTTTTTTGCCTTGCCGGTGCGCTGATAGAACCAGCCGTTGCAGGTATTCCCGTTCTTCAGCCGGCATGCGGCCTTCTCCCCTCCAATCAAAGTGGTGCCGGAAATTGTCGCTGATGACCGGCATAAAGGTGGAATTGACGTGACGAGGCAAATCGCTTAGCCGGCCATCTACTGCTGCTACCCCTGCCGGATCCTGTTGGATCAAATCAAAGGCCCTGTTTCCGGAAATAAACAGCCGGAAATGTGGGTTGTTTTGCAAGACTGGATATTGCAACACCTGGTCGCGCAATACCCGGTAGGTGGCTTCGGCATTCGTTTTAATATCGATCATGAGGTAAAAAATGCCCTCAAAATTGGGGTATACCTTGCCGTTTTGACGGCTCATCAGGGCGCTAAGCGGCTGTAAGTACAAGGCCCGCAGGGTGGTTTGGTCAGAGATTCTTGGAATCCAATGGCCGAGGTATAATTCGCCGTTCACCAAATGTACATCGGCTTCCACACTGCTGAATCCCCTGGAGATGGCTTCCCACAAGGGCTTTTCGTGGCGGTAGTCATTGTGCGCATGCGCTTGCGGCAGCGCCAGGGCAGCGGGCCGGAGTTCTTCGTTTTCGGCCCGAAACAAGGGCGGGCGGGTTTGGTGGAAAAGCGGGAGGCACAGCAAGGTGATAAAAGACCAGGACCCAATCGTACTTCCCTGGCGCTTCCTCCTGGGGGCCAGTGGCTTCTGTTTTTCGTTTCGCATGGAAAGGCGCTTTTTTCAACCCGGCGATACGAACGCCCGGGTTGGAATGCGCTGTAAAGAACCCATGCCCGCATGATGTGGATATTAACGGTAAATCAAGGATTTGTAAAGTTCGGGGAGAAAAAGCCGGGCTGCTGCTTTGGTACAGTGGTTGAAGAGATCCATCAAGAGGTAGCATTCATATTTGGGCATAAACAACCCCTTAACCACTCACACGATTGGCAAGGACTGTAACGGTGCTATAGCGTTGATAGACATTCTATACTGTTCAGTGCACGATCAATTTTTGAAATCGATTTGCTACTTGTACGATGTAGATGCCGTCTGCTAACGATGAAGTGTCCAGCGATAAGCCAAGGGCCCCGGCAGGAATATGAGTATTGCCCACTTGCAGCCCGTCTGTCGTAAACAGTCGTACGTCAAGTGCATCTGCGGCTGCTTGACCTAATTCTATCCCTACTTGTTCTCTCGCCGGATTGGGATACAAGATCCATCCTCGTTGTTGACCATCACCGACGGACCAAGTGGTCGAGGTGATGCCCACCAGCAAGGTCTCTACAGCCGTGCAGCCTTGGGCATCGGTCAGGGTGACGGTGTAGGTGCCTGGCTGGAGGTTTTGAATCGACAAGCCGAATGCGCCGGTACTCCATTTGGCCTGAAAAGGGCCGGTTCCGCCGCTGGGCATCAGGGTGATCCGCCCATCGGTGCTGAGCGAATCTGTGGCGTGAACCACCAGTGGATTGGCTTGCAACGGCCCCGGTTCGCTGAGTGGCAAAACCCATTGTATGGTACATCCCAAAGCGTCCGTCAGGGTACCGGAATAGGTGCCCGGACCGAGGGGGCCTAAGGTGGGGGAGGTAGAACCATTGGTCCAGTTCCATTCCCAGGGGGCTTTGCCATCGACTGGCAATACGGTGATCGTTCCATCGGCCGCCGCGAAACATGTGACTTTTTGGATGTCAAAATCGACACTCAGGCTCCCGATTTTGCTGATTTGAAGGGTGCCCGCTGCCTGGCAGCCCCGGGCATCGGTAAGGGTGAGCGGGTAGGCGCCGGCCGGGAGTCCGGTGCGAAGGCTGTCGGAGTGGCCACTCGCCCAGGAAAAAGCGTAGGGGGCTGTACCGCCAACCAGACTGGCGGAAGCACTTCCACCGATGGAATCGCCGCAGAGGATAGGTGTGGTGACTGGTAGCAAGGACAGCGGTGGGCCGCTGGGCACCAAGGTCGAAAAAACCAGGGCTTGCCCTTTGGCGTCGGTCAGGGTGATCTGGTAGTTGCCGGACGAGAGGCCAGTGAGGTTCGTGCCGGACTGTGAGCCGGCTTGCCATTGGTAGTGCAGCGGCAGGCAGGCGTCCTGGATTTCTGGCAGCACGGCGCCAGAGGCGCCGCCAGGACAAGACGGCTCCACCGTTGGTACGGCGGTCAATATCGGCCCCTGCGACTCGTAGGCCCCAATATCGATCAAACTACTCCGGACGCGTGGCTGACCACCCAAATCGAGGCTGTCGCCCGGCAACAAAAAAGCATTGCTGCCGGCATTGATCAGAGGAGAGCAGGCTTGCAGGCGAAAGTCGCCTGCGTCCGGGTTGACAAATTGGGGATCTATGCCAGTGAGGATGCCTGGGCCGCAAGTAACATTGGGGGGCAGGGCGGAACAGTCGAGTGTGTCAAAGGCTGAGTGGGAGATTATGGTTTGGCTGGAGGAATTCCAAAACATAGACATTTCACCAATATCTGAGATCCAGGAGTTGGCAATTACCACTCGGTTAGGGAGGTTTTCTATCTTTTTGTCATATATGCTATTTTTGTATATTGTAGCATTTGCAAAAAGAACAGAATGTGTGCCTTCAAATGTGAAATATTTAGAATTTTGATTTCCGTTGTTTTTTATGCACAATATATTACTCATATGCACATTCTGGCAATGCCATGCTTTAAGTATTGCAAAAGAGACAGGATTTTTTGAAAAGCTGGCATTGCGCAGAATTGCATTTTTAAAATAGTCAAGCGCTACTAAAATTGTCGAATTTTCTGCCTCCACAACAAGTTTATTGATTAGGCAAGTAGAACTATCGCTGAGGCCTCCGCCTTCGGCCACTAAAGAAGGGCCATTCTTATTGTTTTTTCCAATAAAATTATATACGTCTAATATATAGCCATATATTGGTAATGGCAACAATTTAACAATTGATGCATTTGTACTCGAAAAGTCAACTGAATTATTATAAAACTGACACTCTCTAATTTTAATTGATTTGGTGAACAAGAAGCTATTTGCATTTATATTTATTGCAGCCCCGCTCATGGAGGCGTTTCCATCGCAGAGGAGGTTGTATAAAATACATTCACTCCCGTTCTCCCTTCCGAGGGCTAGATAAGCGCCCCCTCCTTGTTTTAAGGCTTTGTTTTTAATAAAATCACAACTAGTTATTTTAACTATACCAGTCCGTTCAAGATCGAAAAAAGCTAATCCGCCACCATATCCTCCTGTAATGTTTGAGTAAAAAATACAGGAATCAATTTTAATGTCCCGATCAATCCATGCCGCTCCAATGCAAGCCAACCCGCCACCATTGTTTTTTGATGTATTGTGATCAAAGCGGCAATTGATAAACCGGGGTGCTACCGAGCCATCCCCTGTACCGTTGACCATCGCTCCTCCACCGTAGTTTTTAGCAGTATTATGTTGGAAAACACAGTTCCGGATCGTAGCATACGCTTCCCAGTCCTGACCCATGATGTACAGGCCGCCACCGCACTTTAGCCGGTCAAAGGCGCCGCCATCGGAGCCGTCAGCCTGGCCGTCGCGTACAAAAAAGCCGTCTACCACAGTATTGCTGTCGGGCTGATGCAGATACAAGACATTGTAGCTGTTGTCTGTGCTGTCACCAGGGATGCCGATGTCACCGCTGAGGATACTCGGGTGAAGTTCCCAATTGCGGCTAGTTATACTACTCTCTGTGCCGGCAAAACCGCCATAGAGCCGCACCCCGCTTTTGGGTTCGAAGGCCATGCTGCGGTCGGCGCCACTGGTAGGCCGGTAATTACCTGCTGCAACCCATATTTCATCACCGGCTTGTGCTTGCTGTAAAGCGTTTTGCAGGCTTGTATAGGCATCGACCCAGGATTGTCCGGAATTGGCTCCCGTAGCGGAGAGGTTTACATACAGACGAGTTCCTTGGGCCAATACACACGTGTGGGCGATCAAAAAGGTCAACAGAGTAAGCCGTTTTTTCATGAGATTCGGGTTGTAGCAGTATGACGAATGAACAATCAACGGGTCTCTGACGGCGAAAACCGCGCCGGATTTTGCCGTCAGAGATCCGGAGTCTATTGCTTAATCAGATGACCTTGTGTTTTTCCCCACGGTGCAAGCACTTTCCAAAAATATACTCCAGCGGGCAGTTGAGCCACTTCAGGTATCTCAAAAATCTGTTCGCCAGGGTTCAGTTCAACCTCTTTCATCCATTCGCGCCGGCCGAACGGACCAAAAATGGCGAGCCGGGCGCTACCAGCACGATCGGCATGTACCTTCAACTGGGCTGTCCCTGTTGTTGGATTGGGCTGGCAAACGGCCTTCAAGGAAGATGTTGTCAGGGTTGCTTCTTGGGCACGGTCTTCGGCTGCTTGCCCGCTTTGCAAAGCGAATTCGGTGCCTTCTGGTTTCCAGGCCGCATTGGGCAGTATTTTATCGTCCAAATCGAACAAAACAGCCGATGCCGGCAGATGCCGTTTCACCTGAAAACTGAGGTAAAACAAGATGTCGCCATTGCGCAAGGCTTCACCTGGAGTAGCCGGGTCGGCAAACCAAAGGCTCCGAATCTCGCCTTGCTCAACATGCGTAAGGCCAAAATTGCCGGCATTGAAATGCGGCAAATCACCCTGTGAAGGGCCGATCAGGCGTAGAACGGCCGGATCAAAGCGAATACCCAATTGAAAGGCCTCCAGGGACTCCGTACCGGTGTAGGTCACCGGTACGGTGATTATCTCACCCGCGCGGGTGGCTGCGCCAGATTGCATTCTTGCAACAGAAGTTACAGGCCGGGCCTGGGCACTGGCAATCGCATTGTTGTTGACATCGCCGACCTTGATTGCTACAAAATTTGCTTCCTGGGCGGAGCCAGACGGTGATACATTAACCTCTTTTTTTTCCGGAAACACCGTCGTAAATGGATCTGCTGGATCGGGAAATGAATAATCTTTGTCCACAAAACGCCAGGAGGTATTGCTGGGCAAGCCCGTGGGATAAATACCCAGGATCAGTTTGCGGAGTTCGACGATATCCACTGCTGATATGGATTGACTGCGGTTGGCATCGGCTGCAATAATCTGATATGGACTGTTAAGTGCTTGGATACCAAGGATATGCCGGTTAATTAGTACCAAATCCAGTGCGGAAATCCCTTGCATGGCCTCTTCGTATGGTGATTGTGCTCGCAGTGTGATTGCCCAAAGGAAAAGGCAAAAACAGGTCAAGTAAACCTGCATGTTTCTGAGGTGAATCCGTAGCCACCAACCATGGCCAATATATCGGCAAGCGGAGTATCCTTGGGCCGTAGCGCGATGGAAGAGTAGAAGGAAGAGTAGAATACTAAAGTTTTTCATGCGAAAAGGAGGAAATCTAGAAGAGATGTATTTTACTTGGCCTAAACATGCGTTGACAACGACAAACTATCTAAACTTTTCTGTGAACTGCTAAATATAAACATAGTACCTTTAAAAAAAAAAGTATCCGGGGTTTCACGGATATCTTTTAAAGAATGTATCCGCACTCAAAAAACCCGCTACCGTCGGGCGATAAATCTGCATAATGTAATCCTGCTGGTTTTCGGCGCCTTCCTAGCCGTTGAAGCGGGAGCGGCAATCGGTGCTTTTCAGCATGTATTGGCGCCGGAGTGTGGCGGTTTGTCCTACCCTCCGATTGCCGTTGCCAATAATCAGTAGAGAAAGTATAAAAATGTAACTTTCACACTTAAAACGGATTGTCATGCGAAAGAGCCGGTTTAACGAAAGCCAGTGCCAATTCCCTTGAAAATTTAAAACCACTTCATTAGAACCCATCTCAAAACTACCTGTCGGGCCAAAATGGTGTCTGAAAGTCGAATACTGCGTTAGTTTTTTTCAACGTAGAACCCCGCTACGATTCAAAAAACTGCCTTGCCTTCGACTTCAATCCACTCATTTTGACTCCGACGCCAGTTTTGAGATGGGTTCTACATATATTATACGATGATAAAAATCGGTATTTTTTTTATTTGCAGTTTAGGTCTACAACTGTATGCGCAGGAAAAACATGATTTTGTTTGGCCCTTTGCATATGAAACTACCAATGGCCCTTCTGGAGTAGGTGTATTAAGTTTTAATACTATTTCGGGCATTCCAGAAGTATATCACGATTTAAATAAGACGATTAATTATGAACTAACTTGTGCTTCTGTCGCTGATTCTTTTGGTAGGTTTATTTTTTCTTATAATGGATTGTCAATATATGACGCATCAGGTGAAACAATGGAGAATGGGGATTCATTTGGAGAATGGAATTTAAATGGCGGTATTCCAGAGGGAGGGATTATTTTGCCTGTATTTAAAAAGGGTAATCAGTATATTTTAATTCATGAAACATGGAGTTATTTAGGAACTTGGGGCACAGCCGGCAATAAAATTTTATATTCAATAATCGACATGAGCAGAAATAATGGTCTTGGCGCCGTAACCTCAAAAAATATTTTTGTTTTTTCGGATACGTTGGATTATGGAAAAATAGCTGCTGTACGCCATGCAAATGGGCGCGATTGGTGGATTGTTGTGCCGAAATACGACTCGAATATTTACTTTTCCTTTATTGTTACTCCAGAAGGTTTGCGCTTTTATGATAAACAAGAAGGTGGAGAAGTCAATCGTGCTGGCTTTGGGCAGGCAACTTTTTCTCCTAATGGTAAGTATTATGCAAAGTTTTCAACAATAGATGAAACAGCAGGTGCTTATTTTGATATTTATGATTTTGATAGATGTACGGGGCATTTAAGTAATCACCATCAGATTTTTTTTTCCAACGGAGTGCTTTCTGGAGGAGTAGCATTTTCCCCAAACTCGCAATTTTTATACATTTCATATCTTGATCATATCTACCAAGTAGATTTAAACAATACCGGATATCAACTATACCCGGCGGAAAGTGGTTTGCGAAAAACCCCTATAATCCGGCAACACGAAAATTGAGCGTCAGGAGTGACTCCAGCGCTGATTTATGTTCTTTGATATTTTTGAAAAAGCCGAGTATCGCC
>JADLDL010000168.1 GCA_020846655.1 Saprospiraceae bacterium
CTGCACCGATGAAATACTTCCTCTATCTCCTGTCTGCCACTTTTCTAGGCCTCATGGCCTTCTCTTTTTCTGAAGGAACAGCCCTCCAGGGCAAGGTAACCGACTCCTCCGGCGAAGCGCTGATTGGCGCCGCCGTAAAAGTCATGAAAGGCGCCGAACTCGTTCGGGCTACCGTAACCGATGTGGAAGGCGTCTACCGCCTGGCGCTGGACCCGGGCACCTACGACCTGGAGTTTGCCTACACCGGTTATGAAACCCAGCGGATCGTGGGCGTACAAGTGCTGGCCAACACCATCAACACCCTGGATGCCAAACTAGCCGGCGGCGCGGTGCTCAACGAAGTCGTAGTGACCTCCTACAAAGTACCACTTGTCAAAGCAGATAAAACGGAATCGGGCATGACCCTGACCTCAGATGAGATCCGACCCCTCTCCCGCGCGACCGATACCCGCACCGGCTCGGCCAAGGCCAAAAAAGCCACTCCTACCCGCCGCGCCACCCCACCGGCGTCCAAACCCGAAACAAAAGCGCTCGGGGATGATGTAAAAATCAGAGGCGCCCGCAGCAAAGACATCACTTATTATATCGACGGAATCCGGGTGACTGACATCCCGGCATCGTTGTCGGTGGATCCAGGGAAAATAGTCATGCCAACAGAGGCTATTTTTATTTCCGATGACCTGGACAAAGAAGCCCCTACCCCGCCGACGTCGCCCGGCACACCCGCCGTGCCCGCGCCCCGCGCCGGATTGCTCACCGCCGGCGAATGGAATGACCTGCACAACTGGAATACGCATTGGGTAGATCTGCTCAAAGACGGTGAGATCGACGAGTACCAAAAAATGTACGGCTTTTACCCCAAACAACACTTCACCGTGCTGCTCACCAACGAACAGGACATCCCACTGGTGGATGTGCCCGTCGCTCTCATGGACCGCTGGGGCGCTGCCGTTTGGCAGGGCCGCACCGACAACACCGGCAAAGCCGAATTGTGGGCCGAGCTCTACAACGCCAAAAGCGAACCCAAAGAATACCAGGCGATAGCCATCATCGATGGCGCCAACAAAACCCTGGGCAAGGTAAAGCCCGCCGAAGAGGGCCTCAACCGCTTCACCGTGGCGCGCGCCTGCGGACACTCCAAAAACGTGGATATCGTGTGGGCTGTAGACGCCACCGGCAGTATGGGCGACGAACTGGAATACCTCAAAACCGAATTGCTCGACGTGATCGGTCGCGTACAAGCCGCCAACCCCGAACTGGCCGTGCGCATGGGTTCGGTTTTTTACCGCGACAAAGGCGACGATTACATCGTGAAAAGCAGCGCGCTGAATTACGATATTGCCAAAACGGTGGCCTATATCCAACAGCAATCGGCCGGCGGCGGCGGCGACTACCCCGAAGCCGTGCACAGCGCCCTGGAAGAGGCCATTTATCGTCAGCCCTGGAGCGCTGAGGCCGTGACCCGCATCTGCTTCCTGGTGCTCGACGCCAGCCCCCACCGGGAGCCGGAAGTGATCGCCAGCCTGCAAAAAAGCATCCGGGAGGCCGCCCAAAAAGGCATCCGCATCGTTCCGGTCAGCGCCAGCGGCGTGCAGAAAGACACTGAATTTTTGATGAAATTTTTCGGCCTGGCCACCAACGGCAGCTATGTTTTCCTGACGGATCACTCCGGCATCGGCGGCAAACACCTCGCCCCCACTACCGACGAATACAAAGTAGAAGCCCTCAACGCATTGCTCGTGCGCCTCATCACGGAGTACTGCACCGTAGAGAGCTGCGACGGCAAAGTTGCCATCCGTTTTGAAGACCAGCAGCGGCAGCCCGGCCAGCCGGAACAACCCACACAGCAAGCCCTGTATTACCCCAACCCCGCTGTGTCGCAATTCAGCCTGGATTTGCCCTTTGAGGCCCAAAAAGTAACCCTCTACGACGCCGAAGGCAAAGCCGTGCACCAACTCACCCAACTGGGCGCCGGCATCCACTCCATCCCCGTGCACCAGTTGCCGGCCGGGATGTACACGCTCCGGATTTGGAAAGACGGGCAGGTGCAAAGCGGCAAAGTCATGGTAGTGCGGTCCTGAGCCCTTCGGCGACGTTCACTTGTGGCTGTATCATAAGTAAATGAACATTGAAAATTGGTCATTGAACATTAAACATTTCAATTTGAGAATTCTCCATTTTAAATTTGGGAATGCCCAATGTTTAATGACCAATTTTCAATGTTCAAGTACTTGTGAGACGGCTACGAACTATATTCAATGCGTCAATTTCACAAACCGAAGGTTTTTAACCTTGTCCTTCACCCGCATGGTGAAAAAGTAAACCCCATGTTCGAGGCTATCGGTGGGATACAGCCCGTAAAAATTGCCGGCATCCACCGGAAATTCCACAAAATCGACCACCCGACCGCTCATGTCCGTTACCCAAACGTCTACCTGGTAGGGCTGGTTGAATGCCGTAGCCACCAACAGTTCCATGCCTGCCAGCGTAGGCCGCAGGATCAGGGGATCGTCTGATTTGGTAAAATCACCTTCCGGAAGCACCGGTTTTACATGGGTGGTATAAACCTCCGTCGTATCCAAG
>JADLDL010000169.1 GCA_020846655.1 Saprospiraceae bacterium
ATCGAATTGGCGGAGGAGGAGCAAGCCGTGCTCACCGTGCTGACGAAGCCTTCGTGCAGGCCCAGGGCTTCGGCCACCAGGTCGGTCAGGCTGCCGCACTCGTGGTGCACTACGTCGCGGAGCCGTCCCCGCGCCGGGTTTTGCATAAAATCACGGTAAAATTCGGTGGTTTTGTCCATGCCGCCAACCGTAGTAGCCGACACGAAGCCGGTCCGCAGCCCCGCCGGCAAAGGCCAGGCGCCGGCCGATTGCAGGGCTTCCCGGGCGGCGATCAGGCTGAGCAGGGCGCTGCGGGGAAGGGTAGGGGAGAGGCCGGCCACTACAGCCAGCGCTTCGTTGCTTTGGTCCACCTCGCCGACGGGCAAGACGCCGCGGTGAACGCTCGGCAGGTGCTGCAGCGTGCGTACGCCGCTGCGGCCTGCCGCGAGCGCCTCCAGGGCTTCGCCGACATCGGCGCCGATGGCCGAGATCAGGCCGGCGCCGGTGATCCAGATTGCGTCGGCCGCCATTTACGCCACTTTTTGGTGGGCCGTGATGTAGTCGGCAATGCTGCGCACCGAATGGAAAATCTTCGGCCCTTCTTCAGGGCTTGCGATTTTGATGCCGTAGTGCTGCTGGAGCATCACGATCAGTTCGAGGGCATCGATCGAATCGAGGCCCAGGCCTTCCACAAACAAGGGCTGGTCGTCGCCGATATCGGCCGGACTCAGGTCCTGCAAATTCAGTTGCTCGATGATCTTCACTTTAAGATCCTGTATCAAGGCTTCCATAGATGTCACGGATATTTTGCTGGTTATGAATAATCGAACCGGGCTGGGGCTGGTGTTCCACCAGGTACAGGCACACGTCGTAGTCTTCCTGCAACACATCCACCCAGCCGCCCAAGACGGCTTGTGCAGCGCCACTCTCCAACACCTGGTCGATATAATCGTTCAAAAAAGGGATGTCGAATGTTTCAAAAATAAAAAAGGCCTGCTCGCCTTTGAACTGGTGGCGGATGCAAATTTCGCCGATGACAATGTTGGGCAGCGTGTACACAAACAGCGCCGGGCTCGGTATCCCGGCCAGCGTTTGCTGGTAGCGGGCGTCGGTGTCCAGGCTGCTGTGGGCGTTGGCGAGGACGAGGCCGAGGGCTTCTGCCGGGTATTTTTCTTTGTCAAAACGGTCTTTCAACAACAACTCTGCCGCCAGGAAACCCAGTTGGCTTAGCCGGTCCATTTTGTAAAATTTAGGATACCCGATGTCAAAATGCCGGTAGGCGCCGCTCAAAAAGGCCGCCAGATCGGTTTCTTCTGCCGTCCACACGGTTTGGTCATTGACGGCTATGCGGTGGTTCCGGATCCGGCACCAACTATTGATGTAGGGCATTTTCCACTTTGATGAGCCGGGCCAGCCGTTTGAGGCCGGCTGCATGGTTGTTCACGTAGGGGTTTTCCTGGTCCCACACATAGCCGGCGAGTACCGAGCAGATCTGGCGTTTGATCTCGGGATCTTGCCGTTCGGCAAAGAAAATGGTGCCCAAGGTGCCGTCGTACCAACCGGTGACGTAAGACCGGAACGTGTCCACGCCCTGCATCATGTGCTGCATGTAGTCGCGGTCCCAGTCGACGGCTTCGCCGTTGAGTTTCTTCACCACCAGTTCGCCGGCGCGCTGGCTGGATGATACGGCCAAGGTAACGCCGGAGGAAAAGACCGGGTCGAGGAATTCGGTCACGTTGCCGGTGAGCACGAAGCCCTCGCCGTAGAATTTATCGGTGGTGGTCGACCAGCCTTCGATGGTGCGCGGCTCGAACAAAAATTCCACGTCGCGGAAGCGTTCGCGGATATGCGGCTCCTGTTCGATCATGGCGCGGAGTTGTTCTTCGGGTGTGCCGCCGTATTGCTGGAAAAATTCGGGGTTGCCCACAAAGCCCATCGAGGTGACGCCCGAGGAAAACGGAATGACCCAAATCCAGGTCGTCGGCTCGTGCACCACGATGGTAATGCGGTTCGGCTCGCCGTCGGTGTGGCGGTTCAGGTCGCGCACGTGGGCAAACAGCGTTTTGCGGGGCGGCAGCATCGAAGGCCGGTCCAGGTTAAACAGGCGCGGGATAACCCGGCCGTAGCCGCTGCCGTCGATGATAAACCGGGCTTCGATTTGTTTGGTTTGGCCATCCGGCGTTTCTACGGTGGTCACCGAGTCGGAGCCCTGGAACGTGATGCCGGTCACGGCGGTTTCGTATTCGATCGGCACGCCCCGGCTGGCCAGGGTATCGGCCAGGGTTTTGTCGAATTCGGCGCGGGGCACCTGCCAGGTCCAGGTCCAGCCTTCGGTGAAGGCGTCGGAGAAATTGTAGTCGCAGATTTGGCCGTTGCGCACGAATTTGGCGCCGAACTTTTCCTGAAAACCACAGGCTTTCACCGCCTCCAGAAAGCCGGCTGCTTCCAGGGCTTCCATGCAGCGCGGCAACAGGCTTTCGCCAATGACAAAGCGCGGAAACTGTTGTTTTTCAACGACTTTTACACTATAACCTGCCTGATGAACAAGCGAAGCAGCGACCGTACCGGCCGGGCCGGCGCCGATGACAAGCACATCTACTTTTTCTGTTTGCACGGGATTGGGTTTAGTTACGGCTTGCTGGAGATTTGCCGGGCGAAGGTACTGTGTTTTGCTTTGGATTGAAAGGTTTTTGCCGCCAAAACCCGTACCTGGGGGCTTGAAAAATTATACCCGATGGCACGCCGCCAAGGGCTCAGTTTTTTACCCATTTCAGCGCCTTCCGTTGCTCCAGCACTTGAATTTCCACCACATAAATCCGGCCGGCACCCGGTCGAGCCCGGGCAGCGCCAAACGGTTTTCGCCTTCCAGCACCTGTACTTGCCCCTGCAGGATGCAGCCCTGATGCCCCAGTATCCGCCAGTTGGCCAGCGCCGGCTGGGTAGCCTGAATCCGCAAAACAGCGGGGCCGGCCGATGGATTCGGCTCCATCCGCATGCCTGCCCCCCATTCGGGTGTGGGCTGGGTAGCTCCGGTTTGTTGTTGCACGTCGATGCGGACTTTTCGGATGTCGGCCCGGAATACTTCCACACCCGGAATGACCACCAGCGAATCGGCCCAAAGCAGGCAGCAGGGAAGTAGGATGGCTTTCATTTTGTACACGGATGAAACAGGAAAAAGTTGGTTGGAAAACCTTCGACTCCTGTTTGCCGGGAAGGTTTAATTTTTTTCGAACAAAACGGCCGCATTGCAGCCGCCAAAGCCCGACGCCGTTTTCAGGCAGCGTTGCAGGGGCCCTTCCAGCAGTTGGTGGCACACTTCCACGGGCCGGCTGACGCCCGGCTGCTCATAGCCCCGGGTGGGCAGCACGGTATTGTCGCGCAGCGACTGGACGGACACCACGGACTCGATCAGTCCGGCGGCGCCCAGGGTGTGTCCGAAATAGCCTTTCAGGCTGTTGAGGGGCGTCTGGCTCAGTCCGGCCAGGTCGAAGGCTTTGGCCTCCATTTCATCGTTGTAGGGCGTGGCGGTGCCGTGGGCAGAGATGAAATCGACCTCTCCGGCGTTCCACCGGGCTTGTTCGAGGGCTTGGCCGATGGCTTGGCTCAGTTCGGCGCCG
>JADLDL010000170.1 GCA_020846655.1 Saprospiraceae bacterium
AAAAAGGCGAGTACAGCAAAGGGCACAACGCCATCCCGCTGGACAAAGCCCTGCTGAACACCTCGGGTGTGCTCCAGTACAAACTGGAAACACCCACGCACAGCGCTGTGAAACAAATGATTCAAACCAGGTAGTGTAGGGCGAAGTTGCACTTCGCCTGTTCATCGTGCCATATTAAATCCATCGCCTCGTTCCGGGTATCCGGAGCGGGGCGATGGTATTTTATGGCGGACAGCTGGGCGCGCAAAGGCTGGCGACACAGGAAAGTACCCTAAATGGGGTAATTATTTCAGTACCAGTATGTCACATCCGGGCAATTCCCATAACGTTTGTGTTAATCAAGGTAAACCCTGATAAAAATACGCTCCCCCTGTGCGTATTTTTGACTTTTATCCCTCTGTTGCTTGATTTTATTAAAAAATCTGACTGTAATCCTTAACCCGGAAAACCTGAGTAGTATCCATCAAGCAAATTAGTTCTAAACCGACATTTAATTTAATCAATGAAAATTCTCCCGCCTCGGGTACGTGCAAGCACGTACTCCTTCCAACTGTTCCTGGTTCCCGGCAGTTGTTTCCTTTTGTGTCTGCTGACCTGTCTGCGTCTGCAAGGGCAGAGCTGCAATGATTTATCCGTGGTCTCGCTGGACGCGGATTGCAGTGTCGCTGTGACCCCGGATATGGTGCTGGAAGGCACGTACGACGACTCCCTGTTTTCGGTAAGCCTGAGTACCCTGGCCGGCGCCCCCTTGGGCAACGTATTGACGGCTGCACAGGTTGGCCTCACGGTACAGGCCACGGTTACGGAAGTCGCTTCCGGCAATTCCTGTTGGGGACTGCTCGTGGTGGAAGACCATTTGGCCCCGGTACTCAGCTGCACGGATTTGGTATTGCCCTGCGCGGTGCCGCAATTCGGCCCAACGTACCTGGCCAATGTGCTGAACCTGCCGGCCGCCTGGCCCGTGGTGACGGAGAACTGCGGCCCTTACACCCTGACTTTTCTGGATACCTGGACCGATCTCGGTTGTGCTGACGCCCTTGACCGCAGCGCCTTGTTGCAACGGGTTTGGACGGCGACGGACCCCAGCGGCAACCAATCGACCTGTACTCAACAGATTCATATTCAACGGGTACATGTGGGGCAAATCCAGTTTCCGGCCGATACTATCATCGACTGTGCCAACCCACTGACTGACCCGGCCCAAACTGGCCAACCGTTTTTTACAGCCTTTGGCCAGCATTTTCCCTTGTACCCAGACCAGCAGGCCTGCGAACTGAATGTGGCGTACCAGGATCAAATCCTGAACACCTGCGCCGGTTCCTGGAAAATATTGCGCACCTGGACGATCCTGGACGATTGCCTGCCAACGGCCAACGGCCCAACGGTGTTCAACCCGCTTCAATTTATTCAGGTCATTCAGGTGCAGGACAAAAAAGGTCCCGTGTTTGCCTGTCCGAAAGACACGGTGGTGTACACCGATCCTTTTGTGTGCGCGCGCAGTTTCGACCTGCCGGATGTGGTGCTGAGCGACAATTGTTCGCCGGTGGCCAGCATTCGGGCCGATTGGGAAATTGACGGCACGCCCTACAGCCTGATGGGCGCCTTGACCAGTTTTCCGGGCAACAACCCCTGGAACCCCGACACGCTGGGCCAATTGGGCCTGGCTGAAAACCTGCCAGCGGGTATCGTCCGGATCCGCTACCTCGTTACCGACGGTTGCGGCAATACTTCGAGCTGTTCGTTCCGGCTCACGGTTTCGGACGGCGTGCCGCCCCAGGTGGCCTGCGACGAATACACGCAGGTAGCCCTGGGGAATACCGGCGAAGCGCTGGTGCTTGCCAAAACATTTGACGACGGCTCGCTCGACAATTGCTCGCCGGTGTATTTTAAAGCCCGCCGGATGGACCCGAACGGCTGCCAGGCCAACGATAAATTTTTTGACGCCGTCAAATTTTGTTGTGCCGACGTGGGCGATACCGTGACGGTGATCCTGCGCGTGTATGATTTGCCGGTGGATACCGGCGCCATAGGTTTAACCGTAGAGGAAAACCACGCCAACGAGTGCATGGTGCAGGTGCTGGTGGAAGACAAACTCAAACCCCTCTGTTCGGCGCCGCTGCACACCACGGTGTCCTGCGCCAATTTCGATCCTACGCTGGAGGCTTTTGGCCAGGCGGCATTTGCCGACAATTGCTGCCTTGATTCCGTTTGGGAACAAACACCGAACTACGTTCAGTTCGACACCTTTTGCAACCGCGGCACCATCGTCCGCACTTTCCGCGCGCTCGATTGTCACGGCCTGAGCAGTGTTTGCACCCAGCGGGTGATCGTGGATTACGAACAACAGTTTTCTGTAAAATTTCCGGACGATATCGTGGTTTCCGATTGCGACACCACCGGAGTGTATGGCCCGGAGCCGGTCATTTATGACCAGGATTGCGAACAAATGGCCGTTTCCTTTCACGATGAGGTGAGCGCGGGCGGCGTGCAATCCTGCTACCGCATCGAGCGGGTTTGGTCGATCATCAACTGGTGTTCCTACAATTCCAACCTGCCCCTGGTGTTTGTTCCGAACCCCAATCCGTCGCCCGACCCCCTGAGCGTGCAGAACCTGCCCGGTCCGGTGGTGGCGCCCAAAGGACATACTCCACCGCCTTCGCAAATGCGGATTTCCCCCAACGACCCGACGCCCACGGATTACAGCCTGTTCTGGACGGCCAATACCAACGGCTATGTGTATCGCCAGATCATCAGTGTGCACGACGACGTGCCGCCCAAAATTCGCGGCTGTCCGATGCAAACGGAGCCGGTGCAATTTTGCGACCATACGGCCAACGACCCGCAATACTGGAATAACAAGGCCTGGACTGACCCGCACATCCCCGGCAGCCACGATTTGTGCGAAGGCAAAACCGACCTGGCTGTGACGGCCAGCGACGGCTGTTCCAAAGGCAACGTCAATATCCGGTATTTCCTGTACCTGGACCTCGACGGCGATGGCGTGACGGAAACGGTGATCAACAGCATCAACCCGCCGCCGGCCAATACCGTGTATTTTGGCAATGTATTTACGCCGAATTTCAGCGGCGGCGAGCCCCGGCCCTTCGACCAGCGCCTGGTGCCGGCCGATGAGCAATACCGGTTCACGATCCTTGTTGCCGGCTTTGTCAACCGCTCGGGCTACGTGCGCTGGCATACGGCCAAAGACCCGACCAACTACGTTATCCCGCAATTGCCGCATGGCATCCATCGAATTCTGTGGATCATCGAGGATGGCTGCGGCAACGAGACGTATTGCGACTATGAAATTCAGGTGCGCGATTGCCGGGTGCCCGACCTGGTGTGCCTGAACGGGCTAAGCACCGATATCAGCGCCGACAAGACAGCAACCCTGTGGGCCACCGATTTCTTGCACTATGTCGATGACAACTGTACGCCGCCGGATCAGGTAAAAATTGGTATCCGCAAGGACAGCGTCGGCACGGATTTTCCGCTCAACCCGGACGGGACGCCACAGACGCAGGTGACGTTCAGCTGTGCTGAACTGGGCACCCAGCCGGTGGAATTATGGGCCATCGATGCGGCCGGAAATTACACCAGTTGTAAAACCTATGTGCTTGTACAAGACAATTTTGGCGAGTGCCCGACCAGCCAGGCAACGGTAGCCGGTACCTTGAAAACCGAGACTGGCAAGACTTTGCAGGATGCCACCCTGCGACTCGACGGCAACCACCCGGCTTATCCGCCCATTGATTTGTTTCACCTGACCAATGCCGACGGGTTTTTCCGGTTTTACAATGCCTTGCCTTTTGGGGTAAATTGTACGTTAACTCCTGCGAAGGACAACGATGCGCTCAACGGTGTTTCTACGCTCGACTTGTTTTTGATGAACAAACACGTGCTCGGGCAGGAGCCGCTGACCACGCCTTACCGCATGATTGCCGCCGACGTCAACCGCAGCGGTAGTATCACGACGGCTGATATCCTGGAACTGCGAAAGTTGATCCTGGGGATGATCACGGACTTTCAGGGCAACACGTCCTGGCGTTTTGTCGACAAGAACTACGGGTTCCCCAATCCGGCCAATCCGTTTCAGGAGAATTTCCCGGAAAGCCGGTACCTCAGCGACCTGCAATCCAATTCGTTGCAGGAGGATTTTATAGCGGTAAAAACCGGCGATGTCAACGGCAATGCCGTCACCAACAGCCTGGTGCAGGTCGATGAGCGCTCGGCCGGGGTCTTGTTCCTGGAGCTGGCCCCTGGCGACCCCTCGCGGTCCAACTGGGACGAAGACCCGGTATTGAAAGCCGGCGAAACGTTTTCTATCCGCTTGTATACCGACAGCCTCGTGGCGGCGTATCAATTTACGCTGTTGTTTCCCAAGTTGGAGTTGCTGCAACTGACGCCGAACGAGCCCTTGTCGGACGAGCATTTCGCCAGTTTTCCGGAACGGCACCTGCTCACCGCGAGTTTTTACAGTGCCGAGCCGGTAGCTACTGGCTGTACGCTGCTTTTCCGGGCCCAATCGGACGGGCGCTTGAGTCAGATGCTGTCGTTGTCGAGTCAGGTGACACGGGCAGAGGCTTATGCGTTCAGCAGTGGCACGCCGGAAAAAATGGACCTGGCCCTGCGGTTTGGCACGGCCGACCGGCCGCTGATCAAAGGCCAGGCACTGGAAGTTTATGGCAACCAGCCCAACCCCTGGCAGGAATACACACAGGTTCGGTTTTATGTGCCGGAAGATGGCGATCTGGAATTTCGGGTGACCGACAACAGCGGCAAACAGGTGTTTTACCACAAAGCCTGGTACGCCAAAGGCTACCATACCCTGCGCCTGGACCGCCAATTGGCAGAGGTGTCGGGCGTATTGTATTTGCAACTATACTCGGCTACGCAAAGCGCGGGCCTTAAAATGATACGCGGGTGATCTCTCATTATCCCAATATCAGTTGAACATACGCCTCGGTAGTGACGTGGAGGCTGGGTACAGAAGGGAGCGAGGGGGTGATTTTATGTTGCAGGGCTTGCCGGACCAATCCGGCAAGCCCTGCTGCATGTGTAGCGCAATGCCCAAGGGCCGGCGCGATGCCTACGGGGGTACTCACGACGCTACAGCCCTGGGCGGCGGCTTCGGCGAGCACCATGCCGAAGGATTCAAAACGTGCAGTGTGGAGCAGTACGCGGCTCTCGCGCATGCGGGCCAATACTGCCGGGCGGGGAATTTCGCCTGCCAGGCGGACCTGCGCAGCCAGTCCCAAGTCCTGGATGAGGCGCTGCAGGCGGCTTGCTTCAGGGCCTATGCCGATCAGTTCGGCGCGCAGGCCGGGATACTCGAGGGCTATTTGCCGGATGACGTGTAGCCAAAGGCCCCAGTCTTTTACCGGCAGGAGCGATCCTACGCCCAGCACGTGCAGGGGCCGTTGGGCGGGTGGCGGCAGCGGCTCGGGATTGGGCTCTACGCCCCAGGGAATGCAATGCCCGGCCCGGAAGCCGGTGGCGCGAAGGAGTTGTTCCAGGTGAAAAGGCGTGAGGGCTACGAGTCGGGCGGCTTTTTCGGCGTTGAGGCGGCGCAGAAAACGGTTGCCGGGCGTCACGTCCTGGCCCATGAGGGTCGTTCGGTGGGGGATGTTCCATTGGGCGGCGATAGACTCGCCGAGGGCCCAGGCAGGACCCAGCCAGAAACTATGGATAGCCTGGTAGGTATTTTTGCGGAGCAAATTTGTGGCCTGGCGGCGGGCCCGCGCGTAGGTTCGCCAGCGCAGCCAGCGGCGGTTGCGGCCGTTGCAGGGGAATACGGTGGTGGCAGCGGGGGTAGGGGTGGGCCAGACTAGAGGATAGGCATCGTCCTGGAATGGGTATTCGAGGGTGATGACGTCCAGTGCCACGCCCCGGATATTCAGCTCACGGGCCAGCAGATAAAGCGGCGGGATACAATTGAGATCCGTGGCAGATGCGGCGAAGCCGGGTGTGATGAACAGGAGGCGCATGGAGTAAAGGTAAGGTTGTCGGGTGGAATCGTGCCCAACCGAAAGCAACAGCGGTCGGAGAAGCCATGTCGCTGCGTTCCCACAACAAAAAAAGAGAGCGGACCGCAATGCGTCCGCTCTCGTGTATGGTGACGCCCGCGCTTATATCGGGCGGGCGGAAGGACGGCGGGCCTGTCGAGCAGGGGCCACCGTTTTCTGTATTTGGGGTAGGCAAACAACAGAAATTTCCGGTAGCAAAAGTACCGGAAATTTCGCCGTGCCGCAAGCGGCTTATTGTTTCACCAGGGCGCCGGTTTGGCGGTTTGCGCCGTCTTGTACCGAAATGTAGTACAGGCCGGCCGGAAGGTTGCTCAGGTCGAGCAGGCCGTCTTGCAGTTGGGTTTGAGCGGGTTGCACAGCCTGTCCCTGGGTGTTCAGCACAGTCACCAGGCCCTTGTTCAGGGCGGGCAAGCGCACCAGGCCGGTGCTGGGGTTGGGCGCCAGGGGTAGCGGGCCTGCGTTCACGGCTTCATGACCGGCGGTCGTATTGCCATAGTAATAGAAGGTCTTATCGGTGACCACCCAGGAATTGGTGCCGGCAAAATCCCAGAGATAATGGGCTTCAAAACGCAGGTTTTCGCCCTCCACATAGTCGTATTGGATCCAGTTCCGTTCCGGGTCCGACACCGAGGGGATATCATCCACTTGCGAGATAACGCGGTTTTGGGCGTCGTACAGGTAGCCGGTCGTTTCGTCCAGCGTCCATCCGCCGGAAATGGGGTCAAACGAGAAACTTTTCACTACCGAAGTAAGTCCTTCCGGTGTATAGCTCGTTTCGATCCGGCTCTGCGGGAAACTGGTTTGTTCGTCAATGATCAGGGAAGAGGTTTGGAGGACCTCCCGGTGCTGTTCATATTCCAGGTCGATGCGGGTAAACGGAATCCAAACGCCCTGGTCCTGAAGCGATTGGATGGTGAGGTGGTTGTCGCCGTTGGCGTCGTACTCCAGTTCGTCCAGCAGGGCAAAACTTTGGCCCAGGAATTCATTGAACAGGGTAAAGATCACGACGGGGCGGTCCTGGTTGTCGAAGGAAGTGCTATTTTGCAGGGCCAGCAGCCATGCGGTGGCAGTGGTATCCCACACGGAGACGATAAACGAATCGGCCTGGAACTGCGAGTCGCCGTGGGGGTATACTTCCAGTCGCGACTCGGGTATCCAGGCTTTGGTGGGGTGATAGGTTTCTGAGAGCACCCGGATGGTGCGGCCCAGGGCATCAAAGTGTTGGGCGCTGCGGCTGTAGGGTTGCCATTGGCCGCTCTGGTTGGCGTAGGTGGTTTCCACGCTCAGTACGTCGGAGGGGTAGCTGAACACGGACTTGAACTGTGGGGTGGAATCGTTGGCGCTGTAGTTGAAATAGGTGACGGTCGAGTCGAGCAGGAGGGCGTCGCCGCGGTCCTGCACCTTGTTTTGGGGGGCGTGTTGGGCCAGTTGCTGCAATTGTTTCAGCAATTGGGGTGCGTGTTGGGCCAGGTGTTGTTGGGCGTTGGGCGACAGAAAGGCTGGCGTTTGGGCGCTGACCCAAACGGCGAATACGAGGCTGAAGCAGGCGCTCAGGATAGTCTTGATTGTCATACGGATACGTGTTTATGTTGGTGAATCTGGGCCGTTTGACGGGGGCTACGGAGCGGGGGTTGCAGTTGGGTTCGTTAAAAAAGGTTAAGGAAAAAAAGAGGAGAGGCCCGGATGGAAGGGGGAGATATGGTGCTTGGTCTTACCGGCCGGCAGCACGAATAAAGGGCCGCCCTAATAGTACATCGGGAGCAGCCACTACCAAAATTATAGGAATAAGGTTATGCCTCGGCTGGGGGCATACGTGCCCGGCGGGGTATAGCAAAAGGGCCTGACAGGCCGTAGGCGGCGTCAGGAATAGCAGGCCTGTGGAAGCAGGCGGGCGGGATAAGGCCGGCTTGGGGAGGCGTTGCAAGATGGCTCAAAGTAAAGCGGGGGCGCCGGTGCTGGCAAGCCGGCTTGGGCAGGACCGCAGAAGTACCGTATTATTGCTGCGGAATGGCGAGTAGCCGTGGAGCTGTTCAGTTATTCGGTAAAGTGTCAGGGTTATCAGGTTTTTTGCAGTAGTTATCAAGTTGGTTTTGAAAAAAGGGAATTGTGATTTACTTTTCGTGCGGGATTTTGAGTGGGGGGGAGGGGGCGCAGGGCAAACGCATGAATGTAGATCGGTTTTTAGGATAATTTCCATAGGTTTGTTGGAAAACTATCCTAATGGAAATAGAAAGTTTGTTGGGTGGTCTTTTGGATCATCTAAACAAGGTTCCAGAA
>JADLDL010000171.1 GCA_020846655.1 Saprospiraceae bacterium
GGCCTGGGTCTGGGACGATCCGAACCACCCCGAACTGGACCAGGTCGTGTTTACCCGGCACCAAGTCAGCAACCGGGGGCAGGCGCGGCTGGATTCCGTGCGGCTGGGTGTGTTTGTTGATTTTGCCATAGGCTGTGAAAATGACGATTTGTTAGGCTGTCAGCCCGCCTCCAATACCTTTTTTGCCTACAACCAGGACGATGAAGACGGCAATCAGGACTTTTCTTGCGACTTCGGTTCCAATTGGATGCTTAGTGGACACCCTCCGGTGCAAGCCGTCACCTTTCTGGACGCTTCGCTGGATGGATTTACGACATACGGATTTTTCAACCCAGGCTGGAATGCTGGCAGCGAGGTGACCAACTATCACCACGCGATGCATACCCGCTGGCCAACCGGCGAGCCCATCCGCTATGGTGGCAATGGGTATGATTCGACCGGCCCGGTCACGCAGTGGATGTTTCCGGGCAATCCCAACCAACCCGGCGAATGGGTCATGGATGCGAAAGACTCGATTAATTTCCTGGCCCATGGCATCGGCATGCACGATGTGGGCACCCTGGAGCCGGGCGAGGGTACCAGCCTGCTGGCAGCCTGGTCGTACTACCGCGCAGCCGGCAACACCAACCTGGAGAATGTGAACTTAATGTATACCGGCGTAACCGAGCTTCGCCGCCTCTACCAATCGGGCTTTAGCGGAATAGGGCTCGTTCAGGAAACTATTGGCACACAAGTGGCGGACGCGGACGCGGGGTTTGTCCTGTCACCCAATCCGGCAGACGAATGGACTTCGGTTTCGTTCGCCACGCCGGTGCGGGGCAGGGTACAGGTATTCGCCGCGAGTGGGGCACTCGTTTTTTCACAGGCCATAGAGGATGCGCGGGGGCTGACGCTGCCGCTCGGCGCCTTGCCCAGAGGCGTTTATACGGTGTTGTTCAGCAGCGCCGCCGGGCTGGAAACCCGCCAGTTGGTACTGTTGTAGCCCGCTGTTGTTTCAGCCGCCTTTGCGCAGCAATTGCTCACGCAGCCACTGTCGCTCGGCCACCAAGGTTTCGGCGTCGAGTTTTTGGAGCAACTTCGCCACCCTGGCCTTCGGACCGGCGGTGGCGAAGTTCGTCAGGCTGCGCAGGAGATCGATGAAGGTGTTGTTCATCTGGAAAATATCGGGGGGCAGGTGTTTTTTACCCTGACGGAAAATGAAGAGTTTGAAACTGTCCAACTTGCTGTCGAGCAGGGGCGAGTCGGTTTCGTAGTAAATTTTCAACTCCAGTTTGCGGGCCATGAGGTTGTTGAACAGGTCGTCGGAAGCTTCGCGCAGGAGTTCGAGCGCAGGCTCGTAGGCTTGCCGGTGGTACAGGCAGTTGGCGCGGGTGTAGTTGTACAATTCGGCTGGCGCCGGCACCCCGACGATTCGCTCGCGGCATTGGGGCATCACCGCGTCGAGCCACTCGAAATCGCGGCCGATGAGGCCGGCCTGCACGAGATTCAGGTAGGTGGCTGCTTGTATTTTGCCGTTGTCCAGCAACAAATTGCGCTGCCAGCAGGCTTTGAACAACTCCAGGTTGAGGGCGGCAAACTCCGTCCGGCCGTGGTTGAACTGCCAGGTGCAGTGGTTGCGGGCATACCCAAACAGGCTGCGCAGCAGTTCGGGCGGCAGCAGTGGCGCCTGGGTTTCTAGGTCTTGCCAAAAGGCCCGCAACGCGCTTTCGCCGTGCGCCTCCGGCGCACGTACAAAATCAAACCCGGTTTTGAGCAGGCGCAGCAGGGGCTCTTGTGCCAGATCGACGGCTTGCAGCGCCGCCGGCAAAGCATCCGCCAAGGGCCCGGCAATGCTGGCCGCCACCCTGGATTTGCGGCCGGCAAAAAACAAGATGTTGAGCAAGAGCAGCAATTCCAGCAGGTAGCCGTGGTGCAGGCTGCGGATCGATTCGGCCAGCTGCTCGTGCTGGTGGTGGTTTTGCAGCTCGGTATCGAGCAGGTGTTGCTCCTGGGCGATCCAATAGCGCTCCTGCCAGAACGCCGCATCGTGCAGCGGCTGCTCCGCCTGGCCGGCGCGCAGTTTGTCGAGCAGGGGCGCAGCGCGGCGCGGCCTGCCCCGCTGGCGGAAAAAAGCCGCCAGCCGCAGGGTTTCCGGCGGCTCGGGCCCCAGGCTGCTGATCCGGGCCGCATAGGTCTTGGCCAATTGGTGGAGTTTGCTCATCAGCACCTCCAGTTTCCCCTTTACAAAGGATTTGCCCGGAAACACCCGCACGTAGAGTCGCTTTGCTTCCAGTTCGGCGTGCTGGAAATCCGGCGCATGGGGGCGCAGGCATTCCCAGAGCGCGATACAGTCGCGCGCGTGGGGGCCTTCGTTGAAAAACGGCGAATGGACGAAGCGGTGAAAATCCGCCCGTTCGGCCGCTGTGAACAGCGAAAGGGTGTCGAGCAGGGAGGAATGGAGCATGGGATGCGCAGGCGGTGCTGAGGGGCCGCCGGTTCTATTGGTTCGTTTTTTGGCAAAAAGTACCCCGCAGTTGCTAACGATTCGTAAAAACGAGCGCAGGTTTTTATAAAAAACGGCGCCGCGTGAAATCGGGTTTTTTAGCAATAAAAAACTGATTGTCAGGGTATTGTTCTTTTATAAAAAATGGATGGCGGGCTACTGGCTGGGACAAATCGTATAAAAACAGCCCAAAAGTGAAATGGCATGCCGGGCTGCCGGGGGTGCACATTTGTCTCATCAGAACGGCCGAAAACAAGTAGAAAAACCTTCGGGGTACTTCTTCCGGCCTGACAGAACGAACACACAAATGAATCACCGCCAATCCAATTTCAAGTATGAAAAACGCACTGTTTAGTTTCCTGCTCTGCCTGGTTGTTGCTCAAAGCATCAGCGCCCAAACCCCCACCTTTACCCGCCCGGCCAAATTTGACGACGTGCCGGTGTACCGCCTTCAACTGGTGTTCAGCACCGCCAATGTGGAAGACGCCGGATCGGACGACAACGTGTTCGTCCAACTGAATTCCACCATGAAACCCTACTACCTCGACTACGGCATCGACGACCGCGAACGCAACAAAAAGAACTTGTACGACATCGTCGACCCCTCCGTCCGGACCATCAAAGACATCCAGCACCTGAACATCACCAAATCCGGCAACGACGGCTGGGCGGTATCGAGAGTGGAAATCCGGGTCAATGGTTTCGTGATCTTTGCCAAAGACCTGGGCAACAGCAACTGGATCGATGGCAACAACGGCCACCAACCCACCCTGAATTTTACCTCCTCCCAACTGCGCAACGGCGGCCGCTGGAACTTCACCACTTCCCCCAACATCCACACCCCGCCGCTCACCATCTCCAAAAAAGACCTGAGCAGCATGGTCGAAGGCTTCGTCGGCAACTATATCCGCTACATCCCCAACGAAGACGTGCATTGGGGCAGCACCAGCGGCGTCAATACCCTCTGGGGCCCTGCAGTGGAAGCCATCTACCGCAACCGGCAAACGCTGACCTTCGATTTGGATCTCCAGGTGGCCCGTACCGGCCCCAACCCCGAACTGGACATCGATTTCGACCTGGTCGTGTCTTGCACCAACGGCAAAGTGCAGATCAGCGTGGAAAACGCCAAGGCCAACATCAGTTTCCTGAGCAAATTCAACGTCGCTAAAATGAAACTGGATCTCAGCAACTACCTCAACCGCACGTTTAACGTGCCCGTTTGCAACGCACATTTCAACTCGGACGGCAGTTTGAGTTTCCTGTAAACCTGGTTTTTCTGCTTTGAGAAGGGGCCTGTCCGCACGGACAGGCCTTTTTTTATGTTGCGGGTAGTGCCCGGTTTCATCAGCGCTTGGACATTGGACATTGCACATTGAACATTTTAATTTTTTTAATTTAAAAATTTTAAATGATTCATTTGAAAATGACCAATGTCCAATGACCAATGTGCATTTTTTAATTACTTATAAGGTTGTTGCCTCAGGTACGGCCTGGCGGCGGATCTTGTTTGTGGCAGGCACAAGGGTACTTTTTTCGCCCTGCCCGAACCAATCCGGTATACAACCTACCGTCTTATGAAACAATCGTTCTGCCTCCTCTTTTTGTTTTGCACAGGCCTGCTCAGCGCCCAAACCAGCGAATCCGCTCCAGCGGAGGACAGCCCCGAAAGCCGGGTCGCCAAAGCCACCGAACTGTCTATCCCGACCTCGCCGGCGTTCAACATGCTCAACGAAAACACGCCCTCGCGCATCGAACGCTATGCCGCCATCCACAATTTCAAAGTTGACTGGAGCCTCACCAACGGCCAGCAAGGCTACGCCCTCAGCCCCGGACTGGCCATCGAGGCGCAACCCATCTGGCTGCTGTTTTTTGACCGGGCCGGCGCCGCCAAATACCGGCAGGCGACTCCCCTGGCCCGCACCTTTTCTACCCTCAGCCTCAGCATCGGCACCAACGCCAGCAACGACAAAAACTGGCTGGCCTGGGGCGCCAAACTCAACCTCTACCGCCAGCAC
>JADLDL010000172.1 GCA_020846655.1 Saprospiraceae bacterium
ACCCGCCGGAGGTCGGCAGCAATGGCGGCGAGGCGGCCGGCGTCGAGCAGGAGCCGGTCGTATTTGGGGTCGGCGGGGTCCATGCGGGCCAGGTCCAAGGCGTTTTGCGCCAGCAAATGATCCTGCTGCGCGAGGGTCTGATCGGCCAGGCGGTGCAGGATGGCGTTGATGTCTTCGGCCGGGCAGCGTGCCAGGAGGCGGCTGGCCGGGCGCAGCGGGGCGAGCAGTTCGGTGTGCATAGGCTCAGAGGATGTACAAATAATCGTAGTGGACCAGCGGTTTTTTGCCTTTTTCACCGATCCATTGCCGTGCCGAAGCGGCCTGGTATTGGGCCAGGCCGTGGCCCAGGGTAGCGCCGTTTTCGTCGACGATCTGCAACAGGTCGCCGCGGTCAAACTCGCCCTCCACCCGCAGGATACCCACGGGCAGCAGGCTGGATACGCCGTTGCGCAGGCGCTCGGCAGCGCCGGCATTGATCACCACCACGCCTTTGTGGTCGGCAAACTGGTAGGCCATCCATTTTTTCAGGTTGTTCAGGGGCTGGCGGGCGGTAAAGCGCGTGCCCACCGGCAGGCCGGCGGCCAGGTCGCTGAGCACGTTGGGGCGTTTGCCGTTGGCAATGTAGGTGACCACGCCCACCCGGGCGGCCTGGCGGGCAAAGCGAAACTTGGTCATCATGCCGCCGCGCCCGAAGGCCGATTTTTCCTGGGTGATAAATCCGGCGCTGGCGCGGTCGTCGGCGTCTATTTCAGGTATCACCTGGCTGGCGGGGTCGCCGGGCGGGCCCGTGAGTACGCCGTCGACGCTGCTGAGGATCACCAGGGTATCAGCGCCGGTCATGGACGCGACCAGGCCCGCGAGTTCGTCGTTGTCGGTAAACATCAGTTCGCTGACCGCTACCACGTCGTTTTCATTCACCACGGGGATGATTTTATCGCGCAGCAGGGCCAGGAAGCAGTTTTTCATGTGCAGGTAGTGCTGCCGGTCGCGGAAATCTTCCTTGGTGGCCAGCACCTGCGCGCAGTGCAGGCCGTAGCGTTGCAACAGTTCGCTGTACAGGCGCATGAGTTGGGGCTGGCCAATGGCCGCCAGCACCTGGCGCTGGATCACCTTGTCGAGTTCGCTGGGCAGCGGCAGAATGGCCCGGCCGGCGCCCACGGCGCCCGAGGAGACCACCACCACGTCGATGCCGCTGCGCTTGAGGCCGGCGATCTGGTCGACGAGGTGGCTCATGGCGGTGAGGTCGAGCAAACCATCGGGGCGGGACAGCACGTTGGTCCCGATTTTCACAACGATTTTTTTCATGGAAAGCAAAGGTACGGCAAACCGGCCGGGGCGATCACCCGGGCTTCCAATTTACCGCCTGCGCTGGAGTTGCAACAGCAGGTCGTACACCTGGCGCACGCCGGGAATAAACGCCAGTTGGGGCGCCGCTTTCACCCCTGGCCAGGCCATTCCTTCCATCATGGCCGAACGGGGGTCCTGTGGCCCCAGGCTGATGGTGCCGGAGCCGTCGGATTTCTCCTTGATCGTCAGGTCGGAAAGGGTTTGGATGTTCAGCGATTTGATTTCCGAACTGAAGATGCCGGATTGGATGATGATCCGGTCGTCGGTGATGCCATACACGGTTTTGGAGCGCTGGTAGGCATCCACGAAGAACCGGCCGATGATCATGTACAAGCCGATCAGGACAAACGGAATGCCCCAGAGTGCAAAAAAGAAAGGCGCGCCGCCGGAAAGCACGGTACTCTCCCAGAAAATAGCAAATCCGCCCCACAAGAGGCTGAACGGAATCATAAAAATATCGCCGCTGCGGAGGAGCAGGCCTGTTTTGGGCCGGCCGGTCCAGAGGAGTTTTTCGCCGGGGCTGAGGGCGGGCTGGAGGATTTGGCGGGTGTCGAAATCCGAATAGGTTTCCATGTGCATTTGGGTGGATGTTGTGCTGATATGGTTTTTATAACAACGTTTTCACGCCCCCGAAAGTTGGAAAAAAAGTCGGGATTTTTATATAAAAACTACCTGCTTATTTCACAACAGACTGCACTGTACCATCCGGCAGGCGGGTTTCGAGGGTGTCGCCGGCTGAAATTTCTGCGACGGAACGAACGGCTTTTCCGTTTTTCAGGGTCAGGCTAAAGCCCCGGCGTAGGGCGGCGTCGGGGTGGAGGGCGGCGCAGAGGGCTTCGGCCTGGTCGAGTTGGCGGGTGGCCTGTCGGAGATTTTGACGGAGGAGATGCGGCAAGGTTTGTTCCACTTGTTCCAGATGGCTGGCTGCCGAGCGGGCGCGGGCCTGGGCACTCCAGCGGACGGCCGTTTCCAAATTGCCCAGTTCGAGTGTGTTGAGTTGGAGGCGTTGTGCGGCCAGGTCGTGGAATTGGGTGGCCAGGCGCAGTACCTTGTTTTCAAAAAACAACTGGTGCTGGATGAGAAAATCGGCCACGGCGGTCGGGGTTTTGAGGGCGGTATGGGCCACGAGGTCGAGCACCGTTTCGTCGACGTCGTGGCCGATGCCGGTCAGGAGCGGCAGGGGCAGGGCGGCGGCGGTTTTGCAGAGGGCGAGCCGGTCGAAAGCAGCCAGGTCGAGCCGGGCGCCGCCGCCGCGCAGGATCACCACGCAGTCGAAGCGCTCGTGGCGGGCGGCCACCTGTTCGAGGGAGGCGATCAACTCGGTTTCGGCGCTGTTGCCCTGCACGGCTGCCTGGAACAACTGGCACTGGAAGCGGTAGCCGAAGGCGTTGGCCGCCAGTTGTTCGCGGAAATCCTGGAAGCCGGCGGCGCCTTCGCTGCTCACCACGGCCACGCGCTGGAGCACGGCGGGCAGGGGCAGGCTGCGGTTGCGTTCGAACAGGCCCAGGGTGTTCAGGGTTTGGATGGTTTGGCGGCGCTGAAGCTCGAGTTGGCCGAAGGTATAGGCCGTGTCGAGGTCCTCAATCAGGAGTTTCAGGCCGTAGCGTTCGTGGAAATCCACGCGCACCAGCATGCGCACTTCGCAGCCTTCCTGCAACACCTCTTCGAGCAGCAGGCCTTTTTCGAGCCGCAGTTTCTGGTACTGGCGCTGCCAGAGCACGGCCTGCGCCTGCGCCTGGAGTTCGCCATCGGGCTCCGCGCTTTTTTGCACGAGGTCGAGGTACAGGTGCCCCCGGGAGCGGCCGAGTTGCGCGATTTCGGCTGTGATCCACACGGGCGCCGGGTAGTTTAGCACGAGTACGCGGCGGATGTGTTCCTGGAGGTCGAAAAGCGTGTATTGCAAGAGGAAATGTAAAATGTAAAATGTAGGATGTAAAAGGCAAAAGGGTGTTTCCGGTGCGGGCCCTTGGTTTGGAGCGGTTTGCTTGTCCAAAACTACGGGTTTGCGGCGGAAACACCCTTTTTGATGTGTTCTTTTGTTGGAAAGATGGGTGACTGAATTTTAAACACGAGATTCTAGCCGAATCCATTTCTCTGCCATGTGCAAGCGGACTTTGTAAAAACCGGGTGGCAGGTGCTCAATGCAGAAAGCAGGTTTATTTTCAAGACAGCAACCGAGTCTACCCGGCAGCATTCCGGCACTTGATGGTTCGACATCAGATGTTTACGCCTCCGGCGACTTCAATCCGTTGGGCGTTCACCCATTTGGCATCGTCGCTGCAAAGAAAGGCGACCACGCTGCCGATATCGCCGGGCAGGCCCACCCGGCCCAAGGCTGTCTGTCCGGCAATCATGGCGTTCAGGTCTTTGTTGTCCCGGACTGCGCCGCCGCTGAAGTCGGTCTCAATCGCGCCGGGGGCCACGGTGTTCACCCGGATTTTCCGGCTTCCCAACTCGAGCGCCTGGTAGCGGCTCAGGCTTTCGATGCCGGCCTTCATGATGGCATAAGCGGCGTAGTTCGGGTAGGAAAAACGAGCCAGACCGCTGGAAACATTCACGATGCTGCCGCTATCCGACAGTACCGGCAACATGTTTTGGGTGAGGAAAAACGCCGCTTTCAGGTGGATGTTCACCATGTCATCAAACTGCGCTTCGGTGGTGCTGTCAAATGGTGCATACAAGCCCGTCCCGGCGTTGTTTACCAGGGCATGGACTTTGTCGGTGTCAAATTCGCTGGACAAGGTTGCCTGTACCTGGGCGACGAAAGACTTGTAGGTGCTGCTTTGGGAAACATCGAGCGGGAGGGCTGCTGCTTTTTTGCCCATGGCCCGTATGCTCGCCACCACCTCGTTGGCTGCGGATTCGTTGCTTTGGTAGGTGAGGAGTACATCGAAATTCTTCTTGGCCAATTGAATGGCCATGTCTTTGCCCAAACCACGGCTGCCGCCGGTCACGAGGGCTACTTTTGTTGAATCGCTTGTCATTGTAGTTTACGTGTAAAGTGTGCCGCAAAGGTCAGGCGCACTTAAAACCGAAACCTTGTATTTGACAATCCAGATTTTGCAAAATTCAATCAATTGCGAAATTGAAGCGGGGAAAGTCCGGCTTGCTTTTTGAAAAAATTGGAGAAATGTGCCACCTCCTCGAAGCCCAGCGCGTAGGCAATCGTGGAAACGTTCCATTGGGTCTGCTTGAGTAAAATCTTTGCTTCCTCCGTGAGGCGGCCGTTGATGATTTCGGTGGTGCTCCGTTTGGTCGTTTCTTTGAGCGCTTTGTTCAAGTGGTTGACATGGATGTTGAGCGCCTGCGCAAAATCGGTCGGGCTTCTGAGGTGGATGGCCTGTTGTTCGTTCTCGACCGGGAATTGCCGTTCGAGCAATTCGATGAACAAGGTGCTGATCCTCGACGCCGAATTGATTTTGGTTGGTGTGCTGACAATGGGCTTTAGTTTTTGCCCTTGGTGAATCAGTTCAAGCAAATAATTGCGCAGCAGGTCGTATTTATAGGTATAGTCGGACGCAAGTTCCGTATCCATTTTTTTGAAAATGGTTTCAAAATCAAGGAATTGTGAATCGTCGAGTTCAAAAACAAAATCGCTGCTGGGCTGGTAAATCGGCAGTTCGTCAATCGCCAGGCCTGTTTTCGCCATCGACAAAAACTCCTTCGTGAACACACAAAAATGCCCCTGCTGCTGCTCGTCCTGTGGCGTGTAGCGGTACGGAATTTTGGGCGTAGCGAACAAAATGCCCTGCTTTTCGATGAGCAGGGTCTTGTCGGCATACTCGACGAGGTTTTTACCTTTTATCAAACTGATTTTGTAGTACAGGCGGCGATTATAGGTCATTGCGCTTCGGGATTTGCCGCTGAAATAAAACTTGGCAATGTCGAAAACATTGAAATGCCCCAAGTCCCGGGCGCTGTCGGTCTGAAAAAAATAGTCGAGGTTCGCCAGATCGGCGCCACAAATATCCTGATAAAACGACCTGATGCTGATGTTGGCCATATTTGCAAATTTCAAATAATGGCAAAGGTAGGGTATTGGAGCCAAGCGCGCAAAACGGGTTTCTTGGTTGCCATAGTTTCCTTTGCATATCTCGGCCTGCCTCCTTGTCAAATGGGCAGCATGGGGGCAAAGCCTTGCCGGATGCTTGCAAGTGCTCAACGCAGACAACAAATTTATTTTTAAAGCCGCCGCCGAAGCACAAAAACCGCTGATTATATCCTGAACCGGAAACCCACACCCGAAGATTAAGGCGAAACGCCTCCGGCAACACACCCGGAAAAAACAATCCCTGCGAAGGCAACTCGCCCGCGCAGGGATTTTGTGTAATTTTCAAAACTACCCACAATGTCAAAAAAAGTTATTTGAATGTACGCTCCTTAATTATTGGAAATACCATTTCAACAATATTAGTCTTCATATTAATTAACATTTTTAATCGCATGCATCCTGAGGTATTCACCTTGCAGTTTTGATTCATGTGATACTCAATGTGAAGTAAATCTCCGTACGCATAGTATTCTCGTGTTGGTTGCCCTAAAAGTTCTTCAATCCCTTTTCTGGTCATGCCAACTAAGCATTTATTACTCCTTATATTGAAGGTGTCGTTTATAGTTTTTTTATCAGGCTGCCCATCAAATTCATAATATCCATGTATATTCTTTTTCCAATTGCCTTTAATATATTTGAAAAACGACACACAAGTTTCATCGCTTTTGTAAAGAGGTTTTGGCGAAAGGCTACAAGAAATCAAAAACATTATAAACGCCAATGGTAAAATCTTCATACTAGTTAACTTTAACAAATTTGCCTATAGAAAAATTGTCACCGTTTTTTATCGTAACTATATAAACGCCGTTATTAGTATCAATGGTTCGTGAAGAATTTCGGGCTTTGTGAGGCGGTCATATATGGTTAAAAAATAAAAAGCGTGTACGTTTGGGTTGCTTACACCTAAACACGTACACGCTATGACAGGAACCCGAGAGTCC
>JADLDL010000173.1 GCA_020846655.1 Saprospiraceae bacterium
ATCAAAAAAAACAGGTTGTTCAGCCCCAAAAACAGGACGATATTGCTCAGGCTCGATAAGTCAAGCCAGTTGATGAGCAGTATTTGCAAAGGCAAGGCCAGTGGAACATAGTACCGGTTCAGGTCGATCCAGGCTTTGGAGGCGCATATCTGGTACACCACAGCGGCCAATTGACCGGCCGAAACTGCCAGCAAATACGGAAACAAATACGGCTCCAACGACTGGTATTTCGAACCTAAAATCCAAAGCAGGGAGGGCGGGTGCAGCACCGCCCAGGTCAGAATCGGGACTACAGCCGCCAGGCTCAAGCCCAAAATGCGTTGCGAGCGGCTCCGGATCGAATTCCGCTCCTGTGCTTTGGCCAGGCCCGGCAGCGAATAATTCAGGATAAATGCCTGAAAAATAGCAAAATATACGCTGAGACGACCCAGGGCGCCTATGTCGGCAATACTTTCTGTGCTGGCAAACAAGGTACAAAGCAGGATGCTGATCTGGCCTTCCAGCGACCAATAAACAGTCCGAACAAAATTCGTGCGGACAATCCCGTTGATTTCTTTCTGAAACTGCGGATCGGTTTCCCGGTGCTCCTCCAGGTACCGCTGCGCCAGCCGGCGGTTGGCGTACAAATTGAACCACAAACAGGCGCAAATCCATCCCACCACCCAGGGTACCGGGCTTTGAAAAAACAACAAAACCACTATACCCGCCAGTTTGCCCAAGGCGATCCACAGTTCGTTTTGCTGCAATCGCTGAACAGCCTTATTAAGTTGAAGGACAATGGAATAGAGGGCCAATTGTAGTTGCACGCCGGCAGCCAGCAAGAGCATTATCACCAATACCCCCAGCGCCCAGCCCTTCAGCCCGGTCTCCTGGAATTGCCAAATACAATACACCACAAAGGGCAAGGCAAACCACCAACCCAACTGCACCCGCAGCCGCAAAGCCGTGTTCAGCAAGTGCTGCATCCGTCGGCGGTCGCTCCACACCCGGCCGCCAATGCCGCTCATGGCCGGGGTAATGCCGACGTTGGTGATGTTGGTAAAAATAGCCAGCAGAGAGAATACAATGGTGTACACGGCGTAGTCCACCTTGCCTAATCCGCGAAGGATCACAAAACCGCTCAGCGCATTCACCGCCGTTATGACGATTTGCCGGACAAGAAACAGGATTTTTTCCTGAAAAACCGGCTCGCGCAGCCGGCTCCAAACGGCTGCTACCGGGGCTCGCATACCTTGTTTTGTTCCAGTACCTGGTTTATGCATTGGATCACCTCTTCCGGGGAAATGCGTTTCAGGCAAATGTTGTCTGCACAAGTTTCACTCCAGCAAACCGAGCAGGCCACATCATAGCGCCGCAATACCAGGTTAGCCTGATTTTCGGGCGGAAACCAGCGCCCAGGCAAGTCCCGGGCGCTGAACAAGGCCACCAGGGGCGTGCCGACGGCATAAGCCAGGTGCATGGGGCCGGTGTCGTTGGCGACGACCAAGGCACAGGATTCCAGCACGCAAGCGAGTTGCAACGGACTCAATTGGCCGCACAAGGACCCAACACCCGGCACCTGTTCCTGTAACTCGCGGGCCAGGTCCAGGTCGTCGGGCCCACCCAACAACAGGATCTCATAGTCGGCAGCGAAGGCCTCTGCCACCCGGCAGAAATGAGCCAACGGCCATCGGTTTTGCGGGCGTTTGGCGCCGATGACCATCCCGATCCGGGGCTTTCCGCTCTTGGCCATGTTCTGTAAAACGGACTCCGCCACAGCCCGGTCGGCTTCGGAAGGACTGAGGGCAAAATCGGTTTCCCCGAGTGGCGACACCCCGTAGCGTTGCACGATAGTCAGGAGCCGCTGGCGTTCGTTGAGCGCCGGACCGGCCGCTTCCTGGGCCTTGCGGAAGAGGTCGATATGATCGAGTTGCCAGCCAAAGCCGGCGCGAATACCGCAGAGAAATCGGAAAAAAAGCATGTCGCGCAGGAGCCGGGCCAAACTGGCGCCGTATTGCGGTAACTGGATCACCAAATCGTATTGGCGGCTGCGGATCTGGTGCAGCAAGGCATCGCGGTCCACGCCCTGGTAATTGATAACCCTGTCGGCAAGCCCGGGCGGCAGCAAGGTGCCCAGCGATACCAGGCTTTTGCCGGCATGCCCGGTATTGGTCAGGATGTCCAGTGCCGCAGTAGGGTAGCGCCGGCGGACAGACAAGATGGCCGGCAAGGCACAGAGGCTGTCGCCAAAGGAGCCCGTTCGAAAGATCAAAACCCGTTGAACGGAAGCGGGCGTGCTAAAAAACAAGCCTTGACAAGTCCGGATCAAACCATTGGCTGTGCCGCGGAGCTGGCGCAGGACCCAACGTTGGAACACTTGGCGCGAAGAAGGCTCAGGCCTTGTCATTTTCGTAATATCCGTAGCCATACCCGTAGCCATAGCCATACCCGTAGCCGTATCCTTTGCCTTTTTTTACGCCGTTGAGGATGATAGCCGGCTTGCGCAACTTGTCTTCGCGGTGCAATTGCTCGAAAAACCGCACCAGGTTTTTGTCCGTTTTGTCGTAGCGGGTCACGCAAAGCGTGGCACTGGCCATCGGGCTGAGCAACAAGGCATCGGCTACCAGGCCGATCGGCGCGGTGTCGACTACGATGTATTCGTATTCTTTTTTCAGTTCAGCAAACAAGATTTCGAGGCGGCCGTTCAGGATCAATTCGGCCGGGTTGGGGGGCAAGGGGCCGGAGGGGATATAGTCCAGAAACTCCGACAAATCGCTCCGGTGGATCACTTCGGCGACTTCGGCCTTGCCGATCAGGTAGTGGGTGATGCCTTTTGTTTCCTGCTCCTGCCGGAGGTACTGGCTGAGTTTGGGCTTCCGGAGGTCCAGGCCGATAACAACGGTTCGTTTGCCGGAAAGCGCCATCGTCACCGCCAGGTTGGCTGAAATAAAGGTTTTGCCTTCTCCACTTACCCCGGAGGTGACCAACACAATCGATGAACTTTCGTTGCCCAGGATAAATTGGAGGTTGGTGCGCAGGAGGCGGAACATTTCGGCAATTGCGGATCGACTGCCCTGTTGCACTACGATCTGGTCTTTTTTAGCCCGCAACAGAATGCTGCCCAGGAAGGGAATGGTGGTGAGTTGTTTGATGTCTGTTTCGCTTTCTACGGTGTTGCGCAGCAGGGCAAACAGGTAGAGAAACAAGGCCGGCAGGATGAACCCGGCCATAAACGCAAACAAATAGGTTTGCGATCGTTTGGGCGCCAGCAGCCCGGTGTTGG
>JADLDL010000174.1 GCA_020846655.1 Saprospiraceae bacterium
TAGTGTAAACACACCCGCCACACCACCACTTCGGCGGCATAGGGCGAGAGCAAAAACAAGGCACTGGCGCTGAGGGCGATAAATTGTGCTTCACCGGCGGCGATGCCCAGCGGCAGTCGCAGTGCCAGCCGGTACAACAACCAGGCATTGGCGCCGTGCAAGGCCGCAAACACCAGGTACCACACTGGGCTGTTGGCCCCAAAAAGCCAGTACAACAGGTAGTTGCCCAGGTGCAGCACCGGTTGCAAGCCCGGATACCCGAAACTACCTGGCACACCGGCCCAGCCCTCGCGGTTGTAGGCGTATTGCCAACCCAGCCAGTCCATCACAAACCCGGCCTGACGGGTAGGCCAGTACAAGGCCAGGGCCGCCAGCACAAAGGCAACCGGAATCAACCATTTCGGTAGGCGGGAAGGGGAAGTAGTAGTGTCGCTCACGTGCTTATGGTGCTGTGTTTTCCAAAACGGGTGGCCGCAGGGTGTGTACCATTCCTTTTTGGCCGTTTATTTCCTGCACAAATATACCACGCCAGTTTTTACCGCAGGCATTGTGAATGCGGCAGCCGTCGAGCCAGAGCCGGCCGCCGGGCTGCACGGTGATCCGGGCGCCGGGCGGCATCGACAAGCGGCAACTCAGGCGCAGGGCGCCGCCCGCAGCAATGGTCAAATGGCCTTCCAGGTCGCGGGCGCCGGTCCAGGACACAGAATCGGCAATCACGACATCCGCGCCCGCTTGCAGGCTACACCAGGTCGGGATCAAACACCGGCGGACGCGGCTGTTTTCGTCGGCCAGGCCGGCTTGTATCCGCCCGATCTGGCAGGGGCTGAGGGCGACCTGGTAGGCGTTGTAGTCCATCACGTTGTTGGTCGCCTGGGTGTTGCAGGGCGAACTTTTGTCGCGCACCCAACTCCAGCATTTGTTGGCGTGCGGGTTGGTGTCGGGGCAGCCGTCGGTGGCCCAGGCGTGGCTGATGCCCAGGATATGGCCGATTTCGTGGTTGAGCAGCCCGTCGAAACTGTCGGGGCCTTCGCGGCTTTCCAGCACGCCGGCCATTTTCAGGGCGTTGCCCAGCGCGATGCCCTGCCCGTTGGCGCGGTAGGTTTTGGAGGAAAAACTGTCGCGCGGGTGTACCTGCAGGAAAATATTGATGATCGAATCCAGGCCAATGCCGTATTTCCGGACGACCCGCTGGTCGTAGTTGTTTTGGTATTGGCCCATCGACACGAAGTAGTACAAACTGTCGTCGTAATGGAAATAAATGCCGTCGTCGCCGGGTTGCGGGCAAAGGGCATAGCGGTAGCGTTTGGGTAGGGTAGGGGTGCCTTGTGGCGACTGCCAGTTGCGCTCGTTGGTGTCCAGTTGAACGTTGGCCAGGCGCAGGAGCTCGCGCAGGAACACCCGCACGGAGTCTACTGGCCGATGGGCAGTGCTGTCGGTGTTGTCCAGCACATGAAAATTCACACGGAGATGTCGCACGGGCAAGGCTGCCGGACGCGCAGGGTCAGGCAGGTAGCCGGCCCAGTCGTTGCAGGCTGGACTGGGTGCGCGGGCCTGGCGGGTGGCCGTGGTGGCCGGAAGTTCGAAACGGACGTTGTGCAGCTGTTGGCTGCAAGCCGCCAACAGGCACAGGCAGGCGCCGGCAAGTCCCATCCGGAGTCCCATCGTTTAATCTTAAGGTTTGGTATCGCCGAAAGCATCCTTCCAGGCAACCACGCCACCGCTCAGGTTGCGCACGTTGGAAAAGCCTTGTGCCTGCATGAGCGCCTGGGCCATGCCGCTGCGGGAGCCCGAGCGGCAATGCACCACGATTTCATCGTTTTTGTGGCCTTCCAGTTCCCACATGGAGTTCATCAGGTTGCCCAGCGGGATCAACTGTGCGCCGAGGTTGAATTCTTCGTATTCCCAGGGTTCGCGTACATCGATGAAGACAAATTTTTCGCCGGCGGCGAGTCGATCCCGGAGTTCTTGAACGTTGATATCCATGCTGTTGGGAGAGAATAAGTGATGAGAAATAAGAGATAAAAATAAGTGAGCGGGGCCGCCTATTGGTCTTCGCAGCCGGCCGGTTTTTCCTGGGTGATGTACAAATCTATTTGTTCGCCGACACGCATGGTGCCGTTGGCATCGTATTTCGGAAACTGCCGCCACACGTAGGCGTTCTGTTCGTCGGTCACCGAGGCGTCGCGCTGTACGGTGCCGATGTTCAGTTGGCTGCTGGAAATCAGGAATTTGGCGGCGTCGTAGGTTTGGCAGACGCAATCAGGGATCGACACGGTGAGCGTCACTTGTTCGCTGACCACAAAATCGAGGGTAGCCCCCATTTCCAGTTGGTAGCCCCGGCGGATTTTTTCGGTGATGGTATCGCCCCGGTACAGCACCGCTACGATGGTGTTGGGCTCCAGGATAGGGTCGGCTACCCGGGACAGGATGCGCGGTTTGAGGCCCAGCCGGCTGATTTTGCGGCTGTACAGGTCGTAGTCGTCGCTGCCGGCCAGTTCGGGCAGTTTGATGATGTCGGGGTTGTTTTTGGTGACGGTGAAATACAGGGTGCGGCCTTCTTTCACCCGGCTTTCCGGCTCGGGGTTTTGGGCCACCACCTCGCCCGGTGGTTTGCCCGGCACGTAGATCGAATCGTTGACAATGACTTCAAAATCGCGGGCCCGGGCTTTTTGCGTGGCTTCGCGGTAGCCCATGCCCACGAAGTTGGGCACCTGGAGGCTTTCGCCGTGGTTGGTGTAGCATTTGAGCCACCAAAAGGTCAGGAGAAACAAGCCTGTCAGGAACGAGAACAGGCCCAGGCAGTTTTTGACCACCAGCGGAGCGGTAAAAAAGCAGTATAGTTCAAAACCGATACGGCGAATTTTCAACCAGATTTTTTGCATCATAGGGCAACAGTAGCGGCGTGGCGCCAATTGGCCGGGCGCGTATGTCTGGCAAAAGTAGGGCAGTAATATGAAACACGAGCCAGGTTTTTCTGCCGTATTCATTTTCTTTGCGGGCAGAAGCACGATCTTGTGTTGTTCATTACCCAAATCCGAAACCCGGACCATACCGACACGATGTACGAAAACCCGCGACTTATCCTCGACTCCGACGAAGCCCCCGAACCCGGACGCATCGTTTGGCGCAGCCCGAGCAACCTGGCCATCATCAAATACTGGGGCAAATACGGCGCCCAAATGCCCCGCAACCCCTCGCTGAGCCTCACGCTCTCGGCTTCCTGTACCGATATGGCATTAGAGTATTCGCTCAAGGAAGTGCCCGATAGCCGGATCGGCCTGGGTTTTTTGTTCCACGGCGAAGAAAATGCAGCCTTCCAGGCCAAAATCCAGGCATTCCTGGAAAGCCTGGTGCCGGTGTTCCCGTTTTTGACCCAATTGCAGATGAGCATCCAAACCGGCAACTCCTTCCCCCACTCGGCAGGCATCGCCTCTTCGGCCTCCAGCATGTCGGCCCTGGCCCTGTGCCTCTGCTCGCTGGAAGATGCGCTGTTCGGTACCTTGCAGGAACCCGCCGAATTTGACCGAAAATCTTCCTTCATCGCCCGCTTGGGTAGCGGTAGCGCCTGCCGTTCTATTTTCCCACATGCCGCTGTGTGGGGCGCTTCGGCGGCCGTCCCCGATTCCTCCGATGCCTATGCGGTGCCCGCAGAACACCTGCTGCACCCCGGTTTCAAGGACCTGCACGACGATATCCTGATCGTCAGCAGCCAGGAAAAATCGGTCAGCAGCCGCGCCGGCCATGCCCTCATGGAGGGCAATCCCTACGCCGAAGCCCGCTATGCGCAGGCCAAATCGAGGCTCAGCACCCTGATCGACGCCCTGGGCGCAGGCGACTGGGAGGCCTTTGGCAAAATTGCCGAAGACGAGGCCCTCACCCTGCACGCCCTTATGATGTGCAGCAACCCCTCCTACATGCTCCTGGAGCCCAATACGATCGCGCTGATTCAAAAAATCCGCGCTTACCGCGCCGAAACCAAGCACCCGGTGTATTTCAGCCTCGACGCGGGGCCGAACATTCACTTGCTGTATCCCGGTGAAATCATTGCCGAAGTGCGGGGCTGGATCGAAGAAGAACTTACGCCACTCCTGGTCGACAATTGGTTTATCCAGGATTGGGTGGGCGAAGGCCCGGAAGAATTGTAGGGGCCAGTTGTCGGCCATCGGCAGATGAAAAGAAATTTTTGCCTCTGCTGCATTCCTGTCGTATTTTTGTACTCTCGTTCCACCTAAGTTTGCCACAACAACGTGCCTGCTCGACGTACAAAATTGATTCTTTGGGTATGGATGACAGCCCTGCTCGTCTCCACCGTTGGCATCAGTGTCCAGCAGATTTATTGCTATTGTGTAGGAAAAACAACCTTTTCGTTGTTTGAATCCCCTGTGGATGCCTGCGCCCAGCACCGGGTGGAACAAAAAAGCGGTTGTTGCCGGAAAGCAGCCTCCAGTTGTTGTTCGGATAAAACAATGGCACAGTCGGCCAAGCGGGGCTGTACCAGCAAATCGGTCAAGGTGTTTATCCTGAAAACCGAATACTTGGTGGGCCATCCGCTTGACAAAACCTTCGATTGTCCCATCTGGGCGGATGAATTTCCGGTCTACCTCAAACAGTTTCGGCAGGTCTTGTGTACTGTTTTTATCAGCAACAAGGCGCCGCCCAACCCGCCCCCTGCTCCTCCCGGCCGGATCATTTGCCTGCGCCACGAGGTTTTTCGTTGTTAGTTGTTTGTTTTCAACTGTGTTGCTTTCGGGCACTGCCCCGAAGGCTGTTCTTGTTTTGAAAACAGCTGTAGGGCGAATTTTCAATTCGCCTGCGTGCGATAGGCGAATTTAAAAATAGCCCTACAGCGCAAAGAAAAATCTATGTCATTCGGACAACTTTCAATAGCGTTGCTGCTGCTGCCCGCCCTTCTGGCCGCCCAGCAACCCGCCGGCAAACTATACGGCATTGTTACCAATGAAAAAGAAGAACTCCTGATCGGCGCTAGCGTACAATGGGCTGATACCGCCATCGGAACCGTCACCGACACCCTTGGTCGCTTTTGGCTGCCCCGTCGCAGCCGGGAGGCGACCCTGCTGATTCGCTACGTGGGCTACCAGCCGGCCGAGGTGTCGGTGCTGCCCGCTGAAGACAGCCTGTGGGTGGAGGTCAGCGGTGTCGTGCAGATACAGGAAGTCACCATTGCGGAACACCGCTTCGACAACTCGGTATCCACCCTTGCCACCCGCAACGTGGAGAGCATCCACCGCAAAGAATTGCGCAAAGCGCCCTGCTGCAACCTCTCCGAGAGTTTTGAAACCAACGGCGCCGCCGATGTTTCGTACGCCAATGCCCTGACGGGGGTGAAGGAGATCCAGATGCTCGGCCTGCGGGGTATTTACAGTCAGTTTATGATTGAAAACCGGCCGTCCATGGGCGGTATCGCCACGCCCTTTGCCTTCGAATACATCCCCGGTACCTGGCTCGATGGCATCCAACTGGCCAAAGGCGCCAGCACAGTGCGCAACGGCTTTGCCGGTATTACCGGCCAGGTCGATATTGATTTGGTGAAACCACATACGGGCAAGCCTTTGTTTGTCAATGCATTTGCCTCCACGGAAGGCCGGGGCGAGTTGAATGTGTTGTTGAACAAAAAAGGCAAAGGAAAATTCTCGCAGGGCCTGCTGGCCCACGGCAGTGCCGTGAAAAACAACTGGGATATGAACGGGGATAATTTTTTCGACTCCCCCCGGCGGCACCAACTCAATGGCCTCTACCGCCTGTGGTACGAAAATGCCGCGATGTGCGGCCAATTGAACGTGCAAGCCCTGACCGACCGCCGCCAGGGTGGCCAAATCCATCCCATTGACGGCGTAGCCGGCCTTTTTTCGATCGATCAAAAAAACGACCGGGTAGAAGTTTGGGGTAAACTGGGGGTGGAATCTCTGGGGGGCAAGCCCTACCAGCAATTGGGCAACATCGTGGCTGCCACCTGGCACCGCGCCGAAGGGCAGTATGGCAACAATACCTACCGGGCCACCCAGCGCTCCCTGTATTGGCAAACCTTGTACGAAACGATTTTGGGCACCACCGACCACAAAATCGTGGTGGCGCCATCGCTGCAGTACGACAACGTTGACGAGCGCGTCAACGAGGGCGACCTGAGCCGCACGGAAGCCGTGCCGGGCGCCATGGTGGAATACACCTACAGCCGACCCAACCTGAAATTGGAGATACCTGATTTTGTGCTGGTGCTGGGCGCCCGCGCCGACTGGAACAGCCGCTTCGGGTGGTTTTTTACCCCACGCCTGAGCGCTAAGTATAATTTCAGTACCGAAACGGTGCTGCGGGTATCGGCGGGCCGGGGCTATCGCTCGCCCAA
>JADLDL010000175.1 GCA_020846655.1 Saprospiraceae bacterium
AAAGCGTTCGCCCGTCCGGATCTTCCCAAAAGGCATTGATGGCGCCCGGTATGGGCAAGGTGGCGCTGGATTGGAGCTGGCCATTCTGAAGACGAAACACCTCTATAGCCGCCTCGTTTCGGCAAATGAGTATATGCCCCAATTCGTCTCGGAACATGCTGGTATAGCCGATACCGGGTTCACCATAGAGGTTTTTTACCTGGTAGCCGCCGGACCCGGTCTTGATTTCGTAAATGCCGCCAAAAAGCGAAGTGGCCAGGAGAGTAAGGTTGTCCAGTTGGTGTAGGTACAACACATCGACATCTTCCGTCCCGGGCACGCAAACGATGTCTTTCCCGGGCGTAGCGCTGGTATACAAGCCGCGGGAAGTAGCCATCCACAAGGTGTTTTGGTTGTCAAACAGCACATAATTGATGGAGGCCTTGTTGCTGCGTGCTGCATCGAGGGGAATTTGGCGAACTAAATTGCCGAGCGGATCAAACTGAAAAAGTTCAGTGGCGGCACTGCACCAGGTTTGCCCTTGCCGATCGGTAGTGAAATTTCGAAATTGGAGTGTTGATTCCCCGGAAAGCAGGGTGTTTGGGATGGACTCAAATTTCCGCTTGGCCGGGTTCGCATAGATCAGGCCTTCAAAGGGAACAGACACCCAGAGCACCTGGTTTCGGTCCAGGTAAATATTTCGGAGCGCCGGGCCCCGCAATTGATCCGATTTTTTGATGGGAAACAGTTGATATGGCGAGTAAATGCCGGTTTTTTGGTCAAAGCGGTACAGTCCTTTTCCAAAAAACGAAATAATCAGGTGTCGGTTGTCGTACGGCGCGAAATAGGAATAGCCTTTGAACGCAACCGGGAAGAGCCGGCTTTGGGCCGGATGCGCAAGGCTCCACTCCATAAGGCCCGCAGGAGTGGCCAGCCAGATATGGTCCCGGTCGATGAAATACACCTGAAAAATACCCAGTTCCGGCGTGCCACCTTGTGTTTGCTCAAAATAGACCTGCTTTTGGGCGGCGGCTCCCTGCCGGATTTCGAAATGCTCCAGGCCTTTGCGCTTTTCATCCGAAAACAGGAACACATGCTGCACGGCCCCGTCCTGGCCGGTAGCGGCGTAGGCATGGAAATGCTCGGAGTGTAGCACCGGTTGGGCTGTCTGGAAGGCCTTAGAGCGCTGCTGCTCGTTGCCGACATTGACCCTGAAGACCGATTGTCCGGCTCTTACCCAAAGCAGGCTGTCCTGTTCGAGTTGAAACACAACATAATCTTCGCGGATTTGCTGCCCTGCTGAGTCGCGCAGAAAAAAATGCTGAAACGCATCTTTTTTCCGGACGTAGCAATGCACCGCTTCATAGGTACAAAACCAAAGGTTGTGCTGGCTATCTTCAAAAAACTGGCTTTGAATATTTTCGCCGTACAGGGCGGTACTATCCTGGAAATTGGCGTGGTATTGTTTGACCTGGTGCCCGTCGAACCGGTTGAGCCCGCTGGTTGAGCCGATCCAGGTGAATCCTTCTGTGTCCACATGGACAAAGAAGATAAAATCATGGGAAGAAAGGCCTTCTTCCATGCTGATTTTATTATACCACAAGGCTTCCTGTCTTTGGGAAAACAGCGTTGTAACCACCATCCAAAACGCGGCGATCAATAGAATTTGGGTAGTTATTTTCAAGGTATTAAAATGATTTAGTCCGGTTCTTTGTGCAAGTACTCAAATATTATCTCCGAGTTTTTAATAAACAGGGACTTCCGTCCGGACTCGGGCGCCTTTTTGATCGAAATAACTGTGCCGGGTATAAACCCATTCTTTTTGACGGGGGTGCCTGGCAACACGGCGCCTCTGTGGCTTACTTTGGGCGGGCGCACCAGTTTGCTGAAAAACGACCTGGAAGGAGCGAAAAAATAGAGGCCGCCCTTGAGCGTAACGATTTGTTCCGGAACGGTGATGGGGATATACCGGATATCTTTTTTGTCCTTATTTTCATTCCAAACCGCCGGGATTTTGTATTCGGCATGGGCTTGGCTGAACAGGATATCCTGGCCGGTTTCCACCGAGATCAGGTTGCCTGCGGCATCTCTCGAATGGGTATAGCGGTTGAGCATCCAGTTGTTGAGGATGTACTCAAATTTGTTTTCGAGGCTGCTTTGGAAGGATAAAAACAGGAGGCCTTTTTCCTGATCTTTTTCCTCGTAAAACACTCCCCGCCGTACGATCCGGATATCCTGCGTGTCGGGTAGCCGTGGATTGGCTTTGCGGATATGTGCATGAAACGGGCAACGGGAGCCGGAATCGTCGTTTTGCATGCCCCGCGCCCGTTTGAGTTTGACCAATTCATTAAAATCAAAGTCGTTGGTGTTGTTCCGGACCGGCCGGTCCGAGAGGCTGAGGGGGGTGCCGTCGAGGAACCGGCCGACGATCTTCGCTTTGATCAGTTCCGGATGTAATTTTAGGTTGTTGGCGGCGGCTTGGGTGGCAATTTCGCTCTCCAATTGGTGCATGGCGCTTTCGTTGATGTCCAGTTTCATAAACGCGCCGAAACTTCCGCAACTGTGCGGATGATTGCCGCCCCGGTCCTGCACAAGCACCAGGCTGAGGGGGGCAATTTCGGAGGGTTTGAGTGGCAGCCGGTTGGAGACAGGCGATATGCCGGGGAAAAAGCGCGGGTTGCCGGCGCCTTCCTGGAAATGATAGGCTTTGGGCAGCGGATTTTTGAGGGTCCCGGTTTGCACGAAGGCTGGTCTTTTTTCCAGGGCCTTCAGGTCGTCCATGATATCCGGGAGGTCAGATTCCAACTGGCTTTTCCGTTTGCCGACGAGTTTTTGCGTGGCATAGGCATACAGGAGCACGGCATGGACCTGCTTGACGTCGCTCAGTTCGTCCTGCAGCGCGTCTTTGCCCAGTTGTACCCGGTTGAGCAAACCCATTTTAAAAGCCAGGCCATCGGGCATGACACTATCCGGGATGCCCAGGTATTGATATCCGGCATAGGTGAGGTACACGCAGAGGATGTTGGTAGTGTCCTTGTGGCCCTCGAGCAATTGGTCGCGGGCAGTGGTTGTTTTCTGGCCAATCCGGGCGAGCCATTTTTTTACTTCTTCCGTCTTGCCTCCGGAAAAAGTGATAAAAAAGTGCTCCGTGTGCGTTTTGCTGTGGTGTTTCAGGATGTTGGCTTGCAGGTCTTTCAGGATTTGGCGAGTTGCTTCCTCGTCCATTTTCAGGGCGGGGCGGGCCAAATAGGCGTCGACAGTATCGCGCGCTGCCGTTTCATAACCAGGTAGCAGAGGGTATTGCTTGGTATTCATAGTTGCGCTGAATTCAGACTCAGGTGAGAATATTGCCGGGAATGGCTTCCGGGATCAGGTTGTGGTAATAGGGCGGGCAGGGCAGGGCTACCAGTTCGAGGATATCGCCGTTGCTATCCTGCGCGGCATATACGGTGATGTCCTCGTTTCGGAATCGGAAATTGATCAATCCTGCCGAAACAACGCCGGTTTGTTGCATGACCGTCTGCCGGTCTTGCTCGTAATATTGCGTAGTGGACGACAGGTTACCGTTGCCGAATGCATTGTTTTCATCCCAATACGTAAGTGCCATAATTGATTTGTTTTTAATGAATAAACAAATGTAGTGATGCCGTATGTTGGTTGTTAGGCAGATGTACGAAGCCGGCTTTTCGATGTACGGACAAACCGTGTGGCTAATCCGCTCAGCCCAGGTTGTCTTTGAACATTTTCGACACCGGCACTTCGCTTCCATCGCTCATTTTCAGGTAGTGGCCGTTGATCTTGAAGAACCGTTTGACATGGTTAAGGTTGACAACATGTGCCCGGTGTACCTGCACCAGGTTGTATTTCTGGAGACTATCGATATAGAGGCCGATGTTTTTGGATACCAGCATGTTGCTGCCGTCGGCAAAATAGAAATAGCAATAGTTGCGGAGGGCTTCCAGGCGGATAATGTCTTTGATTTTGACATAATAAATTCCCTTTTCATCGGCCAGCCCGATAATAGTCTCCTGCGAAAAAACCTGAGTTTGGGCGTCATTCAATAATTTCCCGAATACGGGTATCCGGGCGGGGTCTTCGATTTGTTTTGTGGCAACGCGTTTCTTTACCTTTTCCACGGCCGCAGTGAGTTCGTCCGGGTCAACCGGCTTCAGCAGGTAGTCCAGGGCGCTGAGTTTGATAGCGTCGATCGCATATTGGCTGTAGGCTGTGACCAAAATAATGCTCAGGTCTTCCGAGTTGAGCGCTTCCATCAACTCCAGGCCCGTCATGCCTGGCATCTGAATGTCGAGAAAGATGACATGGGGCGGCGACTGCCGGATGGCTGCCAGGCCTTTGCGAGGGTCGTCATAGGTGCCCAGGATTTGCACCTCCGGACAATATAATTTGATTTGTTCCTTCAGCGCGCTCAAGGAATCTTGCTCATCGTCGATCAGGATGGCGCGGATGTTTTTGTCCATACTCAACCAGGTTTGGCTGCTGCCCGGGTGAATAATCAGAATGAATTATGCTCTGTGCGGGGATTAAAACAAGCCGTCAAGCAGGCGTATTTCCTGTCGGTGGATCTACGTTACGTGCAATGGTAACGGTTCGGAAAAGGGATGTTGGACAGCAACAAGGGTAAAAATACATTTTATTTGTATTGCTTCGTACAATTCAAAAAAATCAACCGCCTACCCTGAATCCGGTAGTTCGGGCTCAGCCAATCGGTTCCTTGTGCGCAGGGGCAACAAAAAAAGCGAGCCCGGGGCTGGGATCGCTTTTGAATCGGGAGCGGCTGGCGCTTCCAGGGATGAATCGGTATTAGCCCTGCACCGGAGCGTTTGTCGTGCCAGATGCAATGCGGGGGGAGGGATGGCCTTTTCTGTTGTACTCTTTGGGTGCGCCCGCGTTTGGGAGCACCCCTTACTTAGCCTTGCCGGGCTTTTTTGTTGCCTTCCGACGCAGCTGCGCCCGGTCGGTCACGTGCCCGGAAAATTTCTTTTTTGCCAGAGTGGTATCTTCTTAGTTTTGCCAGGACGCGCGCATCAGTGCTACGAGCAAAAAACGGCTACTACCTATGGAGAAGAACCGGGCATATTTCAAACGGCTGCTGGCAGAAAACCTGCTCGATGCCTTGTATGAGGACTTGTTTGCGCTGCTGGATGGGCACCCGGCGGCCCAAACCGATCCCTGGATGGCAGAAAAACATGATGAGCTGGTGTTGCTTTCCGGCAAATTGAACAGTGTGCAGCAAAACCTGCGGATCGGGGCAATCAGCCCGGCCGAATCCAACATCGAAACCAGCCGGATCAATGCGGCCCTCCTGGAACTGCTGAACGAACTGCCGGATTCTTTTTTTCAACAAGCCCGGCCCGAAGCGGAAGCCCGGACCACCAGCATCGGTATCCCGACAGGGCTTGGCTCAGGTTTGTTTTGGACAGGGGCTGTTTTCCTGATGATGATAAGCCTGGGCTCCCTGATCCTGCACAACTGGATCACGTTTGCTTTTTTACTGACGGCTACCCTGCTTTGTATGCCACCGGCGTTTCAATGGATCGCCGACCGGCTCCAGGTACACCTCAGCGGCTCCCTCCGGGTATTGCTCATCGTAGTGCTCTGTTCGGTGGGCCTTTCCCTGGCTACCAACAAGTATGTGCCGGCCAACCAGCAACAACCGTCGGCCACCCAACCCCGCTGAGGACGGGCTTTGTACGCTTTTGTTTTGTTTTTCCGGACGAAGTCCGCCGTATAGAAGAGCGAAGTCAGAAGACTTCGCCCAGCAACCTCCCTAACAACCTCCCTAATTTTTCCAACCTTCTAACCCTCCAACCTTCTAACCTTCTAAGCTCATTTCATAACCACTTCCGTTTCCCATTCGGCTTCGGGTTGTTGGTAGAGCCGCCAAAACGCGTCGGCCACAAAGTCGGGGTCAAAGGCTGTACCCGGTTGCACCATGCCGGAAATGGTGACGGTAGCGACGTGCACCTGAAAATCCCGGCATTCCTCAGCCAGACTAAAGCACAGGTTGCGCATGCCGGCTTTGCCGACGCCCAGCGAGGCCAGTTGGGCCGGCGCCTGAAAGGCCGATCCGCCGCCGGTCAGGAAAATAGTCCCCTGCCGGCGTGCCCGGAAAGCGGGCAAAAATGCCTGGGCGGCCAGCAAGGCGCCCACGATGTTGATTTGCAGGTCCTCCATAAATACCGGCAGGCTGATGGCGGAGGGCAGGGCAGGGTGGTAGGCGCTGGCGTTGTAGTGCAGGATGTCGAGGTCCGGATGTTCGAGCGCCAGTTGGCGCAACAAGGCCTGGTAAGCGTCGGTGTCCGCAATATCGACGGCAAAGCCCTGCGAGCGAATACCCAGGGCAGCCAGTTCGGCGACAATAGCGGGAAGTTTGTCGGCCTGGCGGGCCAGCATCAGGATTTCAAAACCTTCGCGGCCGAAGCGTTTGGCAATAGAAAGGCCATTGTAAGGGCCCATGCCGATGAGGAGTAATTTTTTCATGCTGTGCTTCCTGGGAAAAAGGTTTTGCCCGGGGCAGCAAAGATAGACAAAGATTGAAATGGGGAAATCCCGCTCTTTCTTTCTTATTTTCGCCTTTAAACAAACTGTTTACTTGCTCTTTTGTAAATAAATATGAAAAAATACATCAAGATCGCCCTCTATGTTGTGCTGGCGCTGCTGCTGCTCGCACAATTCATCCGCCCGGAACGCAACCTGTCCAACGATCAAACCCACCACATTGCCACCCGGTTTCCGGTACCCGCAGCGGTAGAAGGTATCCTGAAAACGGCCTGTTATGATTGCCACAGCAACCTCACCGTGTATCCCTGGTACGCCAACATCCAGCCGGTGGCCAGTTGGCTGGCCAACCACGTCGACGAAGGAAAGCGGGAGTTGAATTTTTCCAATTTCACCACGCGCAAAATCGCTGTGCAAAACCACAAAATGGAGGAAGTGATCGAAATGGTGCGGGAAAATGAAATGCCGCTGAGCTCCTATACCTGGGTACACCGGGATGCTATGCTGAGCGCCGAACAAAAAGAGTTGCTCATTTCCTGGGCACAATCGGTCATGGATACGCTCAAAGCCAACAACCCGCCGGATAGCCTCATTCTGCGCCGCCGCTAAGCGACTGCCAGCCCGATTTCCCAAAAAACAAGTGCTTCCCAAGCGCTTTTGTCCGACCTTTGTCGTTACCCAACACACTCTTAAACACATTGAACGATGCGTGTTTTGCCCGTAACGCTCCCGCGACTGCCCCTGCAACTGCTACTGCCCCTGCTACTGCTCCTGCTACTGACATGCTGTGCCGAACAGGAGGAAGGCTGCCTCGATATTGAAGCCACTAATTTTAATGCCGCAGCCGATAAAAGTTGCTGCTGCACCTATCCGTCGCTCAACTTTGAAATCCTGCACCGCTTCGATACACTGGTCTGGAAACCGGATACGGCCTACAGCTACGCCCCCGGCAAGTGGTTTCGGATGAAAAGCATCGTGTTTTATCTCTCCGGTTTTCAATTGACCCAAAACAATTTCGACATCCCGGTGAGCGACACGTTGGGATTCAAGGCCTGGGGCAGCGCTGGGGATACGATTTCTCAAACACTGACCAATGATTTCCTCCTGGTCCGCCGCACAGCGACGGCCTACAAAGCCGGCACCTTTCGGCCCAGCGGCGAATTTACAGACCTGCAATTCGGCCTGGGCCTGCCTGCCGAGGCGCAAGAGGTGATCCCTGCCCTCGCACCGTCCGGGCATCCGCTGCGGCTCCAGGGTGAAAACCTCTGGCTGGGCCGCGACACCGGCTTCGTGGCCCTCAAACTGGTGCTCACCCGCGACTCCCTCAGCAGCACCCCGCCCGATACCCTGGTGTTCAGCCGGCCGGATTTTGAGCAACTCGTGATTAAAAAAAGTGGCCTTTTTCAACACCAAAGCGGCTATAATTTCGACCTGACGCTCACCCTCGATTACCGCGAACTGTTCCGCGACGTCGATTTGTCCGCAGGTAGCATTTCTGCGTTGAAAACACAGATTATCGCCAACCTGCCGCAGGTATTCCGCGTTTCCCAATAGAATTTTGGGCAACTTTGCTCAGCCAATCCAATTAAATACAAACAAATTATGAAACACGTTCTTTTTGCTGGACTGCTGGCCGGCGCTGCCTTGTTTGCCGGTTGCGACGGCAACTCAGAGCCCGTTCAGGGCCCCGCCTCCGATTTTAAAATTACATTCCAGGCCCGCTACGACGGGCAGCCGCTGGAGAAATACAAAAACTACACGTACGACAGTTATCAGGTGCAAATCACGCGCTTCAATACTTTTTTGTCGGATATCACCCTGCTGAATGGCAACAAAGAAGTCCGCATTTCGGATATCGATTGGGTCGATTTCACGCCGGACAACGCCCCCAACAACCTGGCCGTATCGGTGCCGCTTACCTTTGCCCAGGTTCCCGACGGCGATTACACCGGCATCCGGATTGGCTATGGCGTCCGGCCCGACCTGAATGCCAAACAACCCAAAGATTTTGCCGCCGGGCATCCCCTAAGCCGCGAAAACGAATACTGGCTGGGTTGGGGCAGTTATATTTTTAACAAAATAGAAGGCACCGTCGACCTGAACAACAACAATGTCTCCGACGGTGGCCTGGTGTACCACTGTGGCTCCGACGCCACCTATCGGACCTATACTTTCAACACACCCATCACGGTGCAGCAAGGCGCTACCGCTACCGTGACATTTGATTTGAAAAAACTGTTCGACACGACCGACCCCACCGGCGGCTGGCTCGACCTGAATTCGGCCTACAACCACGTGACCTCCAACGATGTCAGCGATGTGGTCATCGCCAACTTGCTGATGAATAAATTTGACCGGGCTACTACGGTAC
>JADLDL010000176.1 GCA_020846655.1 Saprospiraceae bacterium
CGTAGTAATACGTCTTTGGCTTGTGCCATCGCTTTTTTGTTTAATCTAACCGATATGTCAAAGAACTAACTATTTTCTCAAAACCTTATGGCGCATCCTAACATTAAAACTTTGTGGCGCACAGCAACCCTCTAACCCTCCAACCTTCTAACCTTCCAACTTTTTAACCCTCTAACCTTCTAACCCTCCAATCGATCTTTGAAGTTGCGGATACTTAAACCAATGAACAGCGTGGCCATGCCGAGCAGGATGAGGCTTTGTTTCCACAAAAAATCCAGCCCCACGCCTTTGATCATGATGCCTTTGATAATAGGGTTGAACCAGGTGGCCGGAAAAGCGGCGCCGATAACCTGCAAGGGCACCGGCATACTTTCGCGCGGGAAAATGAAGCCCGACAGCAACATGGTCGGCATCATGAGGCCGAGGGCCGACATAAACAAAGCCGTCATCTGGGTTTTGGCCCGCGTGGAAATCAGGATGCCCAGCGCCAGCGACACAAACATGTACAAAAAACACTCGGCCCCCAGCAACAGGAAACTGCCGCGCATCGGCATCCCAAACACCACCATGCCCAGGGCCACCACCAGCACGGCATTCAAAAAAGACAGGGCCAGGTAGGGCGCTGTTTTGCCCAAAATGATTTGGATGGGCTTCAGCGGCGACACGAGCAACACCTCCATCGTGCCCATTTCTTTTTCCCGGGCCAGCGTGATCGAGGTCATCATGGCCGAAACCAACATCAGAATCAGGGTCATCACCCCCGGTACAAAATTGAAAACTGCCTTTTGTTCGGGGTTGTAGCGCATGTGGGTTTCGGCACGGATGCCCGGCATCGGCGCCTCCTGCTTCAGTGCCGTCTGCGCCCATTCCTGCTGAAAATCGAGGATGATCGCATTGGCGTAATTGATCAACGTGGTGGCTGTATTCGGGTCGCTGGCATCGCCGATGAGTTGCAGCGGCGCCTGGCTTTCGTGGTCGAGCCGGTGCGCAAAATCGGGCGGAAACACCACGGCCATTTTGATCCGGCCTTGCCGGAACGCCGGTTCCAGTTCGCTTTCCGATTGCAGGCTGCGGTCCAGTTGGAAATAGCCGCTCGACACCAGTTTGTTGGTCAGCCGGATGCTGGCCTCATCCTTAGCGGGATCCAGCACCGCAATGGCGGCATTTTTGATTTCATTGGTCAAGACAAAACCAAACAGCAGTACCTGCACCACCGGCATGCCAAACAGGATTAGCATCGTGCGGCGGTCGCGGTAGATATGGCGGAACTCTTTGAGTACAAAGGCAAAAAATCGTTTCATAATTGGGTAGCGGGTTATGCCTGGCCGCGGGCCAGTTTTCGAAATACCTCGTCCATGTCTTCGGCGCCAAAGGCTTTTTTCATGTTCCGGGGCGTATCCAGCGCCTGTATTTTGCCATCCACCATGATGCTCACGCGATCGCAATATTCGGCCTCGTCCATGTAGTGGGTCGTGACCATGAGCGTGACGCCTTCGTGGGCGGCCTCGTAAATCAGGTCCCAAAATTGCCGCCGGGTAAGCGGGTCCACGCCGCTGGTGGGCTCGTCCAGGAATACAATCCGGGGCTCGTGCAGGAGCGCTACCGAGAAGGCCAGTTTCTGGCGCCAGCCAAGCGGCAAGCCGGCGACCAATTGGTCGGCATACGGTTCGAGTTCCAGTTTTTGGAGCAAGTCGGCGGTTTTGGCGGCAATATCTGCGCGTTTCAGCCCGTAAATGCCGCCGTAGAACCGGATGTTTTCGCGCACACTGAGATCCTCGTACAAGCTGAATTTTTGGCTCATGTAGCCGATCCGGCGTTTCACCTGCTCGGGCTGCCGCCATACATCGAAGCTGGCCACCGTGGCTTTGCCGCTGCTCGGACTGAGCAAGCCGGTCAGCATTTTCAGGGCCGTGGTTTTTCCGGCGCCGTTGGCGCCCAAAAAGCCGAATATCTCCCCTTGGGCCACTTCAAAACTGATGGCATCAACGGCCTTGAACGCGCCAAAGGTTTTGCTGAGTTGTTCGGTTGTGATGACGAAGTCCATAGTTAGTTTTTCATCAGTTCAATAAAAGAGTCTTCGACAGTGGCTTCTACGGGAAGCACCTCGATGTCGGTATGGCCATGTAGTTCCAAAAACGCGCGGATGCCGGACATGGCCGCCGCCGGGCTCTTGTCGGCGCCGGCTGCCGGCGCTGCGGCCATAGACAAGTGGGCAAATTCGCCGAAGGCGTAGCAATCGGCGCCTTCCAGGCTGCGGAGCTCGCGGATGAGCCGGTACATGTCGGCCGAGCGCACCGCAAACAGCGGCCGCCGGTACGAGCGGGTGATGCCCTGGGGCGTGTCGATGGCCAGAATTTCTCCTTTTTGCATCAGGGCTACACGGTCGCAGAGTTCGGCCTCGTCCATGTAGGCGGTGCTGACCAGGATGGTGATCTCGGCTCGGCGCAGGCGCCGCAGCATATCCCAGAATTCTTTGCGCGACACGGGGTCCACGCCGGTGCCCGGCTCGTCGAGAAACAGGACGCGGGGCCGGTGGATCAGGGCGCAGCACAAGGCCAGTTTTTGTTTCATGCCGCCCGAAAGGGCGCCGGCGCGCCGGTCTTTGAACGGCTCCAGTTGCACATAGATATCGCGGATCAGCTCATAGTTGTCGCGAATGTGCGCACCGAAAACATTGGCAAAAAAGCCCAGGTTTTCTTCCACCGAGAGGTCTTGGTAGAGCGAAAAGCGGCCGGGCATGTAGCCGATGCGCTGGCGCAAGGCGCGGTAGTCGCGCACCACGTCGAGACCATCCACGCTGGCCTTGCCGCCGTCGGGCAGCAGCAGGCTGGTCAGGATGCGGAACAGCGTCGTTTTGCCGGCGCCATCCGGGCCGATCAGGCCGAAAATTTCGCCGGCCTGCACCTCAAACGACACCTCGCGCACGGCTTGCAGGGCGCCGTAGGCTTTTGAGATCTGTTGAACGGAAATAGACGAAGTGGGCATAGCGCTTGTGTTTTTGGGTGGGGGCTTACAAGCGGACTTCTGCGGGCATCCCGATTTTCAGGCTTCCGTCGTTGGCAACCGCGATTTTGATGGCATACACCAGGTTGACGCGCTCGTCCTTGGTTTGGATGATTTTGGGCGTGAACTCCGCTTTCGAGGCGATCCAGGTGATGTTGCCTGTACATTCTTTCATTTTACCCTCCGGCGCGTCGATACCCACGCGGACTTGCTGCCCGATGCGGATGCTGCCGAGTTGGTCGCCGGCGATGTAGGCGCGGAGGACCAGTTGGCTGAGGTCGGCTACTTTGTACAGCGGTTTACCGAAGGTGGACAACTCGCCGGTTTCGGCATAGCGGGTGAGTACAGTGCCGGCGGCGGGGTTGATGATCCGGCACTTGGCAATCTGGTCGTCCAATTGGGCAATTTGTTTTTCCAGGGGCAGTATTTCGGCCAGCAGGCCGTCTTTTTGAATGCCGAGGGAGGCGTCGGTGGCGCTGCGCTGGCCTAGGGTCACGTCCATTTGGCGTTGCACGAGGGTCATTTGGTCGTTCAGGTCGTCGAGTTGTTTGGGGGTGGCGGCATCGCTTTTGAGCAGTTTTTCCACGCGTAGTTTTTCGCGTTGCAGGGCGTTCAATTGCTCGCGGCTGGCGTCGAGTTGTTTTTCAAAAACGGCAAGTTGGGCGCGGATGGCCGGGCTTTTGGCAGCGATGGCGCGGATACTGGCCCGGAGTTGTTCTTTTTTCAGCACCAGTTGGGTGGAGTCTACGCGGCCGATCCATTGGCCGGCCTGAAGCGTTTGGCCTTCTTCGAGGCGCAATTCCAGGATTTGGCCGTTGGCTTCCGAACTGATGATGCGCTCGTCGGCTTCAAAATTGCCGTAGGCGTCGGCTTTGGGTGCACTTTTCTGGCAGGCTGCGAAAAGGACCAGGGGTAGGGTGAGCAGCAGGTATTTCATGTGATGCTGTTTTGTATGTTGAAAAAGTCGGGTTTTAACGCAAATGGTTTCGGTGGGGTAGCATTAGTTACTGGCTTCGGTTCCGGTTTTGGCGTTCAGCATTTCCTGGGCCTGGAGGGCCTGGATTTCATGGGTTTTGCGGGTGAGCCGGCTTTGGGTGAGCAGGTTGAGTTGGGCCAGGTAGTCGGTGGTGGTCATCACGCCGTTTTGCACCTGGGCTTCGGCCCGTCGCACAATGTCGTCCTGGAGGGCGATGATGGCATCGTCCTGGCTGAGCAGCGCCTGTGCTTTGCCGATGTCGGCGCGGTCTTTGGCGGTGCTGGCGGCAAGGCGCTGGTCGAAGGCGAGGCGTTGGGCGGTGACGGATTGGGCTTGGAGCGCCAGCACCTGGTGCTCGCGTTGCCGGTTGCCCCAGTCGAGCGGTGTCCAAAGGGCCCGGATGCCAATCAGGCCGAAGGGTTGGAAGCCGGTTTCAAAAAAATTGAAGGGGTTGGGCCGTCCCAGGCCGCCCTGTGCAAAA
>JADLDL010000177.1 GCA_020846655.1 Saprospiraceae bacterium
CAAACGCGGCCACTGCGCCACCGGAGTATCTTTCAGGAAAAACGCCCGCCGGAACGACAGCCACTGCTGTACGAACCGCTTGAACGACTCCGGAATATTTTCCGGCAGCAGCGCCCCCTCACCCTGAACCTTCTGCCAGGCTTCCATCAAGGGGCGAAATGCCGCCGGCATGCTTCCAAGCGCCCCCGCTGCCGATTGCCGAAAGGCCAGCCAGGCTTGCCCTACCAAATATTCCGGCACTGCGACGGGCTGTTCGGCGGCGGCCGGGCTGGCCTCCGGTGTTGCTCCGGCCGGCCCGCCAAGCGGCGGAATACCTGCCCCCGGCGTGTCCGGGCCAGCCTGCTTCGCCGCACTGTCTTTTGGAGCGGCCTGTTTCGTGTAGGGCTCCAACATATCCATCAGCGGGATAAACCGCGATTCATTCCGGAACAAGGCCTCCCGGGCGACGGCCAGCAACTCGCGGGCCAGCACCGGCGCCTCCAAACTGCTTTTTGCCTGAATGCCGGCAAACAAAACATCCAGAAAGCCACCCGGCCGAAACGGCGATTGCCGGCTCCGGAGGAAAAAATACCGGAGCGCCTGGACGTACACCACCTGTGGGAACAAGGCTGCCGCCGGTTGCAGTGGGTTGTCGTCATTCTGCTCCAGCCGGCGCTGAAAGGCCAGGGCTGTGGTGGCGATGAAGCCCATCATCTGCAACTCCAAGAGGGCCACCACATTTTTGAGTGTTTCGGCCGGCAACTCCTGCAACGCAGGCAGGACGTACCGGTCGATCAAGCCCAACGGCACCCCGCCAGCCTGGATGGTTTGCAAAGCCGACAACAAGCGGACCCCGTTGGGCTGCACAAAACTGGCTGCCGCCGCCTGTTCAAAAAACGGCTGTCGGGCCAGCAAGGGCTCCGCCGAACCTTGCAACAACCAGGCAATCAGCCGCGCCTGAATCAGCAGTTCCTGCTGCACGTCGGTCAGGCTAGGGCGGCCGGCCAGTTCTTGCGCCGATGGCCGCCGTACTGGTGGGTCAGCGCTGGGTTGCCCGGGTTTTCTGTGGGTTTCGGATGCCGTTTCCGTACCGGCCTTGTCTGCTGTGCCCGCCGGGGCGGTGGCTTCCTTTCGGCCTTTGGTGCTTGCCGAAGGCGCCAGCCAATCCAGGCGGGGCCCCTGACGGAGCACCTGAAACTGTGGTTTAAATTCCGGAAATTCAGCCTGGAGCAACTCCGTTACGGCCGCGCCGAGCAAACGCGGAAGCGTGTTGTAGTCCGCAGCCGGCAGCAACTCCAGGTATTTTTGCCAGAGCCGGTTCCGGATTTGGGCCAGCCGCTCCGCCGATACTTGCGGCGCCAACTTTTTTTCCAACTCCGCCGAGGTTTTGCCAAACCAATCGGCGTGCGCAGGACTGATCGCAGCCACCAGTTGCTGGCGAATCGCCGGACTAAACTGGTGCACCACGCGTTGCCGTACCTCAGCGCGGCGCAGCAAGACGCTTAGTGCGCGAAGAAACGCCGCCGGAGGAGCCTGGAAAGCCTCTTGTGCAAGTGTTTGCAGGGCCTCCGGCCCGGAACGGAGACCGCCGGTATGCGAACTCAAAAAGCCCTGCTCCAGGAATTGCAGCAGCCGGTAGGCGCCGTAGGTTTCTTTGCTGGCCCATTGCGGGCGGTTTTGTTCCTCGATGGCCACCCGGGGATTCAGCGCGGCCAGCCGCAGGTGCAGGGCCTCGTAAAATTTTTTTTCAAAACGATAGGCGAGATCCGACACGGAATCGGAAGGCGACAGCGGGCCCAGGTCAATCTCCAGGCCTTGGAGGATCACGGCGCCATCGTATTCGGGGAGTTGTGCGGCCAATTGCTCCAGGTACGGGATAATGCGCTGCTGCGTCAGGTTGAGGATTTGGTCCTCAAACGCTTTGTGGTCCGCAGCCTTGGGCAATTCCAGGTCCCAAATCAATCGATCTATCTCAAATGCCATGCCTCAGGTAGAGTTGTCTGTTTCCGGAGTTTGCCTGCTCAGGATTTGCCAAAACGGATGTTGTCGGGTTTGCCTTTGCCCTCCGGGTCGTTTTGCCGGATACGAACGCCTTGTTCGGCGGCGGGGGGAGCATTTTTGGCAATAAACCGGAACAAGGTAGTGCTCTCCCGGCCGAGTTGGATCAGGTCGTTGGCTTGCAACGGCGTTTTTCGGTTCAAGGGCAGGATGACGCGGTTGACCAGCGTTTCCGCCAGCGGCTCAATGTACACCTGTTGGTTGGCATACGTAATAATCGCGTGCATATCGGCTACCGCCGGGTCATCCCATTTGATATAGACATAACATTTGGAAGAGGTGCCGATAGCAACATCGATACTGGCTTTCAACCATTTGCTGATGGGCGCGCTCATGCCGGCTACCTGCTCGGGCGCCAGGTACTCCAGTTCAAAATCTTCGAGGCGGCTCACGATGGTGACGATGCCGTATCCTAAAATGCCACCCAGGGCGATAAACGAGGTCATTTTTATAAAATCAACCAAATATTGCAGCACCGAGCCGGTGCCGGTGTACAAATTTTGAATGGCCAGCACGCCCAGGAAATAGAACAAAAAAGCAAGAATCGAAGCCAGTGCGCCGCCCAGGAAGGCCCGGGAAAATTGGATGCCCGAGCCAATGGAAAGGATCAGCCCAAACGTAATCCCAAACAACAACCAGGTCAGCAAGCCGGAAATAAAGTAATTGTCGATCGACAATTGCAGTTGGGCGCCCAGCAACAGGGTGCCAAATGACAACAGGATGCCCAGCAGAAATTTACCGAGAATCCGCAACAGCGAAAATTTTCGCGACATCCCGACTTCTTCCACGTAGGCCAAGGTGGCCGACAGAATCGCGCCGATACTCAGGTCGATAAAACCGGTTATTTGCAATTCCGCCAGTTTGCCCTCCGGTATGTCTTTTTGCATGAACGAAAAGAACGGATTGACCAAGGCCTGGTAACTGCTCATGTCGGTAAACTGGTAAATCGCATAGGCCGTCCAGGCAATAAACCCGCCCAGCGCCCCAAAAAACAACCAGTTGAGTTTTTTCAACACCCCTTTTTGCGAAAAAAAATTGCCCTGCGTAGGCTCTTTCGCGCCGGCGCCGCTACAACCCATCGAACTGATACATTCGGGGTGGTTGGGACAGCGGCCAAGGGCCTCCCAAATATTCAGCGGAATCAGTTGGGCGCATTTGTCCACCACCAGGTCGCCTTCCAGGATCGGGTCGCCGGTGACGGGGTCCGTCTCGGTTTTGTTGCCCTTCCGGATGTACGGAACGACGTATTTGCGCCGGAATTCGAGCCGGTTTAAATACGGAACAAACAAGGACAGCAATACAAAAATGGCAAACACCACAATGCAGCCCACCATAAACAACCCGAGCCAAAAGAGCAGGCTTTTGGTGTTGGCGCCCAGGAAAAGCGGGGCGATAAAGGACCCGGCTGCGTAGGATTGGGTGGCCGACAGTTCGACGGCGCGTTGCCGGTAACTGAGGCTGAGGGCCCGCTTTTCGCCGACGTAAATGTATTTTTCCGGTTTGAAATACAAGGTTTTCAGCCGGGGAATTCCGTTTTTCAAAATGCTGCTCAGCGTACTGCTCAAGGTGTCGCTGCCGGTAAAGGCGGGCAGGCTCAGGGCGGTATCGGCCGGACTCGGAGTAGCGCCGGCCAATCGTTGCAGGAGGCCCAGATCGGCGCCGGCGCCGATACCGATGCCAAAAACCAGGTACGAAGCCGTCGATTGGGCGAGATCCTCGGCTACTTTGTCGAGGGCCCGTTCGTACCCTTTGCGCAGCACTTCGTCGCGGGCGGCCTGGTTGCTGAGCACGATGATTACTTTTTTCGCTTGCGGCAGCGTGTCGAAATCAATCAGGACCGAGGATAAGGCATTGGGTAAATGGCTGCTTGAGGACGAAATCTCCTGCACCGTTTGCCGGAGTAAGGTGTCGGCTTTGCGCAGGGGCAGGGGGCGCAGGGCATCGAGGTCGTCGGTATAGGAAGAGACAAAAAAGGAGCAATGGTGGCCGTCCTGGAGAGCGGTTTGGATGCCGGTCCGGATGTTGGCCAGGTAGGGGTGCATGCCGGTGCTGGCATCGACAAGGAACAGCACGGCGATGTCTTCCGTTTTATCGCCGGATTTATCAAATTTGGTGCGGTAGCGGGGATCTATTTTTTCGTACTTGAGGGCATGGATGGAGCCCAGGCCGATTTTTTCGATGCCCACTATATCTTTTTCCCGGATGTCGATATTGGTGTTGACGCTGATGGCCAGCACGCCCAGGCGCTTGTCGGGGTGGATAGCCTGGATCTCAAAAACCGGTTGGCCCAGGGCGGTCTGGGCGAGCAGCCGGGGCAGCGAGCCGGCGCCGAACAACAACAGCAGCAACCAGGCAGGGTACGAACGAACCAGATTCATGGGATCAAAAAATTGAGTTTTGCACGATAGTCGTCCAGGAAAGCCACGACGGTTTGTAGAAAATGCTGTTGTTGACCTGGCCGTTGCTGTTCATGGTAAAAAAGGCTGTATCCAGGTTTTCAGAGAGGCTGTCGATCTCCATAGCGATCTGAAACTCGTCGTCAAAAAATCCGTTGTGGATGGCCAGGTCGGGTTTGGACAAAAACAGGCCGTGGCCGGGGTGGGTGTGAAACCACCCGATGACGGAGAGGTTGGGGTATTTGTCCTGCGCGTCGCCCAATTCCATGACCAGGCTTTCGGTACTGAATTCGATTTGAAACACGTCGTGCTGCGCCGGCTTGATCGGCACGAATTCGTCGATGGTGAGCAGGTATTTTTTCGCCTGCTCCGGCAGCCGGGCATACTGGCCGAGGAAGATGCCGCCGATTTCCGGCACGTTGTGGATCATTTCCGGCCGTTTCAACTGAACATTTTCGGTTTGCACCATGCGGTCCAGTTCGACGATGCATTTGTTGTGCATGTAAATATCTTCCACCACCGAGTCGTTCCACATTTGGCCCAGGGCGATGTGCAAATACGCGCCGGCATCGATGAGGCCGCGCAGCACCCCCGGATCGGTTTGCTGGTTCCTGATTTTGCGGGCCGCCTGGTGTTTGATCGTAATGGAAACCTTCCGTTTGGGCGGCGGCGCGGACTTGGCCGGGGCGGCGGGCGGCGTTTTTTGATTTTTCAGAATAGAAACTTTTTGGTGTCTGGGCGCCGGGTTGGCGGCCGGGGGGAGTGATTGGGATGGGGGCGTTTGTCGGTTTTGCCGTTTGGCCCGTGCAAAGTTCTCCCAAACCTGGAAAGCCATATACAAGGCAATAAAGGCCAAAATAACCGGTCCCGCTATGTTGAATAAATCTTTCATAGACTTGTATTTGGGTTAGAACACGCTCGATTACTCTTCGTCCAACAATGTTTTTTTCTGTTTCATCCGCTTGCGCAACACCCAATAGACGACGGCTACGGTAGTGACCAGGGCGGCCATGAGGCCTACAAATTTCAGGATATACGACAGCGGAACGAGCACCTCCACGTCGCCGAGAATCGCGAAAGCGGCTTCGCCTTTTTCTATAATAATTTGATAATTGCCCTCCATGTTATAGTCGCTGTAGAGCGAGGCTTTGGTGATCCGGAAAATGGAATCGACCGGCACCTCTATTTTGCGCTGGCCCACGGCGCCTTCGAGGGGGTAAAAAACGATAGAGTAGGGCGGCAGTTCATGCAAAAACCGGATGGTCAAGGTGTCGTTCTGGAGCGAAAACAGGCCGGCAAACGGCGCTTTGGCGGTATTGATTTCGATGAGCAGGGTTTTGCCCCAATCGTCGGACAGTTGAATCCGGAAAATCCCTTCCTGGAGTGGCGTCAGGGTGAAGGTGTTGTCTTTGAGTTGGGTCGCATCCACCAGCAGCGAGTCGCTGAGTTCGGATTGGTTGAGGATGCGCGGGTTGTCGAGGTTTTCCAGGAGCACCACAAAGGCGTTGCCTTGTTTGGTGATGGCGTATTTGCCGGGCGAAAGCCGTTTTATTTCTTTCCGGACGATGTCCAGGTATTTGCTTTTCGGATAGGTTTCCAGAAATCGTTCGAGAGGGGCCGTTTGGCCGCTGGCCATGGCTGTTTTGAAGGCTGTGTCCTCTTCGCTGGTTTCTTCGAGTTTCAGGTTTTGAATGGCCGTGCGGGCTTCGGCGGCATGGGCGCCGTTGGGAAATTTGCGCAGGTACTCTTCGTAGCCGGTGCTGGAGTTGTTTTTTTGCGCGCGGGCCCAGGACTCGTTGTCGAGGGCGAGCAGGATTTTCCGGACTTCCGGCATCCAGCGGCTCTGCGGGTATTCTTGTTCGAAGTTGCGCAGTTCGCGCAGGCTCTTGCGGTTGATGTTGCGCCAGGCCATTTCACTGGAGTCCGAACACACCAGTACGATACTGTCCATCAGGCTTTTATATTGCCCGTTGGGAAATTTTTCGAGGTAACTGCGGGCATTGTCGCAGGTTGGGGCGTTGTAAAACGTCAGTTCGATGGCCCGGATGCGCTCCCGGATGCGGTCTTTGCAGGACTCGCTGGCGGAGGCGCTGCCCAGGATATCGAGGCATTGTTCGAGGTACAGGTTGTCGTAGTCCTTGATGCTGAGGCAGGGGTCGGGGAGCCCGCAGATCTCGCGTTTTTTGGCTTCGGCCTGGTTGACAAAGGTCTGGCTGTAGGCGTATTTCCGGGCAAATGCGGCGAGCGCGTCGCAGTTTTTGGCTTTTTCCGACTTTTTCACGGCATTGGCGAAGGCCGCACTGATGTCCCGGTCGAGGGCGCTGATTCGTTTTTGTACTTCGGCCCGGTAGTTGCCTCTCGGGTAGCGGCGCAGGTAGTCGCTCAGGCAAATGTATTCATCCACGACATTGTCCACCCCTTTGCACGCGTCGAAGGCCTCGCGGTCGGCGTTTTGACCAAAGGCGACAGGCGATAGGGCAATGCCCAAAAAAAGTATCAGTAAATATCGGATCACATGCGGCATACGGGGACTTAGTCTTCTTTCTTTTTAATTTTTATCATGGATTCTCTGTTGGCCGGCGCTGCGGATTTGCCGAGAATCCGGAGTTTGAACGGGCCTGCTTTTTCCTCCGCAGGGGGTGCGCCGGGCGAGGCATCGGCCGGCGTCTCGGGCTTGGGGGCATCGAGGCTGGGCGCCGTCCAATGGTCCGAAAAAAAGTCGTCGGGTAGCGGCAGCGGCGCTTCGGGGGCCGGCATCGAGAGGGCAAACCCATCGTCGGCCGGCGGGCTGGTCGGGGCTTCTGTGCCGGGTGATTGCAGCGACCATACCTGGTACGAGTCGTCTTCGGGTTGGCCTTTGATGAGGGGGGTGTTGTCGATGACGATGCGTTTGTCTTTGTTGATGACGTTGTTGCGCTCGGCGTATTCGACGACCCAGCCGGCCACCTCGCCGTCTTCCGGAAATGGAGGGGTATGCAGCGCGTGGTAATTTTTATACTGGATAATTTCAGCGATGCGCAGCACCAGTTGGTAGAGGTCGAAGCCTTTGCCGAAGTCCTTGATATTGCCACAAATCCGGCCTTCAAAGGCGCCTTTCCACTTGATGTTGGGGTGCCAGATATTGGTGCCGGTGAGTTCTTTTTTGACAAACATTTTCGGAGGCTCGACCGGGTAGTTTTTGGGAAATGTAATTTCCACCACGTGGTGTTTGCCCAGGATAGGTTGCTGTTGTTCGTCGATGCCGGTGATTGAATTGAGAAAGTAGTGCACGTGATACACGTCGGGCACCATCAGATCGCCGCGGGTTTGGCTGACTTCTACCCGGATGACCTCGCTGTCCAGTTCGGCAATGCCTACGTGTTCTTTGGCCAGCCGCTTGTAGAGTGGGTTTTTCAGAAATAACGGATGTTCCCACGCATAGTTTGGTTTTACCATCTTGTTCATTTGGAGAGTGGTTTATGCTCTTTTTTGTGCTTGGGTTTGTGCCGGAAACGGGTTGTTTACCGGTTCCCGGCAACGAGTTTGGGGGCCAGGTACAGGATTTCGCCATCTTTTATACCGGCATCAAAAAGTGTTTTTTCGTCGCCGATGCGTTGGCTGCTGCGTTTGGATATCAATTCATAGACATAAGCAACGCCTTCCTGGTCGTTGCGCGGGGCTACGCCGGCCCCAACCAGTTCGTTGACAATTTCTTTGCCCGTGGAATAGGGCGACAACTCCACTTCCACCTCATCGCCCCGGGGCATTATCCGGATAATAATATTTAATATATCGAGTGCAGACTGAGCCATGTGTTCTATTTTTTGATGTTAATGTAGTGAAAATTTTAAAATTGCGGGGATAAATCCCGCCTGTGGTTAAAAATTGCGCGTTTTGTCAGGTAAACTTCATAAAATCCTTATCGCCGTGCAGTTCCGCAAAATGTATATCGCCCTTGGTTTCCACGCTCACGATGTGCAGCGGCGGGATGCCGATGGCTTTCAGCGTAAGTTCGGGATACGGAAAACTGCGGTCGAGCACGGATACGGATTTTGTAATAAACAACTCTTCCAGTGGGTCTATCCGTTGCAGGTCCAGGATATCATCCGACAGGTGGGGTTTGGCTTTCATCGGATAGATTTTGTGCCCGGTATCCTCGCCGGTGACCTCGATCACAAATTCGTGGTCGAGGTTGATCCACAGCCCCTCGTCGTCAAAATGCCGGCACAGGATATCCAGCGCTTCCTGCACGGTGGACGTGTGGCGCAGTTCCGGTAGTTCTATGACTTCGGCGATCTGAAAATGGCTGTCGCATTCTTTTTTCAGGGCCTGTACGTCGTAGTGCATAAACAGGTTGTGCATGCCGTCGAGGCGGAATATTTCGCCGGCGGTAGATTGTTTGTCGTTGTGGTGGATGAGTTTCAGGGCTTCCTGTACCTGCAAGGCGCCGATGATCGAGGCCGAAATCGGCGTGGTGGGGATTTTGCCGGCGGCGTAGTTGCGCCGGGCCACATCGGGGCAGCCCATGCGTTCGCGGATGTTGGCCCACTCGGAGTCCGACAGTTGGCATTCGTAGCAGGAAGTGCCCGGTTTGTACACCACCATCTGGCCGCTGAGGTTCTCGATGGCGCCGTCGATCCAGGATTTGCCGATCCGGAAGGCCTGCCGGTTGATCATCAGGCGGGCCAGCCGGTTGTCGAGGCAGCCGATGATGGCATCCATGCGGCGGAACACCCCCAAACCAATGTCGATCATGATATCGCCGTGCAAGGCCATGACGCGCACGTTCGGATTGAGTTGGCGGATGCGTTCCGCCGCCACTTCGCATTTGTTGCGCCGGGCGTCGGAGTCCGATTCACGGAACAGCACGGACCTCGACAGGTTAGCGTATTCCACCGTATCGAAATCCACCGTCAGGATATGCCCGATGTTCATCAGCGCCAGGTTTTTCAGTACTTCATTGCCCAGGGCCCCGGCGCCCACCACCATGACGCTGGATTTCCGGACGCTCTCGGCATCCCACCACGACATCAGTTGGAAGGTGGCGTCCCAAACCCGGTCTTTTTCGCCGGAAATAATCAGTTTTTTTGTCTTTTTCATGCGCGGTTCCGCTCAGCGGAGGATGGTAACGGTGCCGGTACGAGGCTGTTTGTTGATCGTGGCATAGTAAAAATACGTGCCGGCGGGCAGGTCTTTGCCGCCGGTGGAGGTGCCACCCCAGGTGTTGGCGTAGGCTTCGTCCTGGAAAACCAGGTCGCCCCAACGGCTGTACACCCACAGGGCCATGTTGGAGCAGGGTTCGCAGGTGGGGCAGGGCCGGCAGAGCACGAACATATCGTTTTTTTCGTCGCCATTTGGCGTGATGCCGTCGTTGAAGCCTTCGCCCAGCAAGCGGCTTACTTTTACCCGCACGCGGCCCGTGGTGCAAGTTTGGCAAACCCCGTTATTACAAATGTTATAGGTAAACTCGTAGTCGCCAACGGCCGCCTTGGGCGCGCTGATAAATAAGGTGCCAGGCGATGAAGGGTTGGGCGTCACGATAATTTCGCTGGGAACCGTCGACGCGTTCACCGTGATCTGGAAAATTTGTTCCAGGTCCTGGTCGTTCTGGCTAAGATTGACCAGGATGTTGTCGGTAGTACCCTGGTAAATCGTTACTTCATCATCCACGGCTACCGCCTGTTGGCCTCTAGGCAGCACCAGCGTAGCGGTATCGTAGTTGGCGCAGCCGCCGGTGGAGGAAAGGGTGAGCACGAAGGTGTTGAACCCCAGGTCGAGCGCCCCGGTACAGGTCCAGTCGTTACACACCGGAATGCCGTCTTTGAACCATTGTGGCGTAATGCCGGCATAGGCTTGCTGGCTCAGGCTGACGCTGGCGGCGCAGGGGTCGAAGCTGCTTGGGTCAAAAATAATGACAGCCGGATTGGTGCTGTTCAGGGCCTGGCAGCGCAGCAATTCGCCTTGCTGAAAGCCCTGCGTGACGGTGCTGACGGCGCCGGACAGGGTGATGACGATGGCTTCGCCAAGCGTAGAACTGACGGTGTAACTGCCGTCGGCAGTGGTGCTTTCTGCGCCGGAAGTGGCGATGACAGCTAGTGGAAACGGCGATTGCTGGGCTTGCGCGCGGAGAAAAAGCGCCAGCCCGAAAATCACCAGGTATATGTTTTTCATGATGGTTGCTTGTTAAATGATGGTGTTGGGAGTGAGGGCCAGGAAGAGCACGTCAGCAGTTGGGCATTGAAAATTAGGCATTGGCATTGAACCTTTCAATTTTAAAATTTTTCAATGATTGCTTTGACCACGACCCATGTTCAAGCACTTGCGAGGCTTTGTAAAACGTTGACCTAATTTAATCCCGGGCAGCGGGGTTTGGCACATCGTTCACGGCTTCGCGCACGGCCTGGTAGTTTTCGTAGCCTTTTCGAACGCATTTTACTTCCCAGTCAAAGGCGTAGGTCCCGGTCCCGCCGAGTAATTCTTTTACCACAAAGCCCGTTTCAGTCTTTTCTATCACGGCCAACCCTTTGGAGTCAGCAGAGAGCGGCGTGAGAATGACGGTCATGGTTTTTGAATTGGCAACAAGTTTGAAATGCTCGGAGAAATTAACGGTTACCTGGCCGTTGGTGAGGGTGGCGCTGCCTCTTTCGTAGGCCGCTGCTTCAGGGCCTTCGATACAGGCATACCAAATTTCTTTCGTAGGATCTTCTGGGTGTTTCATCCTGAAATTTTTGATGGAAGCAGATACCAAATCGGCAAACAGGTAACCCTGGTTGGCGCTCGTAAGGTACATGCCCGCTCTATTGCTGGTTCCAGCCGCGTCTTTCAAGGAGAAATAACCATAATTTCCATTTGGCGCACCGCCAGTGGTAGAAAAAACAAAGTTCTCCTTCGAATCCGTGCTGCCGCGAAGTCCGTAAAAGGCGCCGCCCACCACTGTATTGTTGAATTCATGCAAACGCGTTCCGTCAAATTGCCGGATGGTGGAATACCCGTTCATCGTGGCGCCGCTGTTGATGGTGGCTCCCCCGGAAATCGTTGCCCCGCTGGTCACCACCACATTGCCACTAAAATACCCGGCGGTGCTACCCGATGCATAGATCCCATAGGTGCCGCCAACGGCCCATACGCCTTGCCCGCCGCCATATCCATAGAGCCCGGTGCTGCTGCTGGTTGAATACACTCCATAGGTGCTGCCATTGGCTTCCAAGCCTGAATTGCCACCGGTCAAAAAACCGCCGGTGCTGGTGCCATAGCTACTAATGCCGGCATAGTCACTATTGAAGACTCCACCATAGCTGTCACCTGAACCCAATAAACCGTAGTAGCCACCCCGGAAACGGCCGCCAATGCCAATATTGGGTGCAATCAAGGCTTCCCCGTCCACCGCCACGGCATCTGCCTGATCTGCACCCGGGATCACGCGGGCTGAAATTACTTTTGTGTCAGGGGTCACTGCTGTAGTCGTGACCTGAAGGGCGGAAATTTCAGCCGATGCCACATGCAATCGACTCTCCGGCGTAGTCGTCCCCACGCCCACGTTGCCCACATTCCGGTACGCCGAGTTGTTGGCGCCGGAGGTCCACAAGCCCCCCACGATGCTCAGGCTCAGGTCGGCGGGCTGAATGGTACCGTCCTGGATTTTGTCGGTGGTGACGGCGTTGGCGGCCAGTTTGCCGTTGGTCACGGCGCCGGCGGCGATACTGGTGTTGTTGTACAAACCGGTAACGTCGCCACTGAGCACGTCGGTTTTTAGCAGGTCATTGGTCTGGTCGGTATCCACAGTAGGGCTCAGGCTGATGACGCCCGCGCCGCTGATTTGTACCCCCGTGCCCGCCGAATACACGCGGGCATTGCGCGCCGAATCGGCAAGGATGGCATAGGGCACGTAGTTCATTTGCTGCGCGCCTGGCAAAGGAGCGCCATTGACCCAGACTCTCATCGTGATGCCGCCTTCGTACCAGCGGATTGATTTGATACAAGGCCGGCTGACGACCACATTGGCTACCCCAAAATCGTTGGTTCTGATGGTCGTGTCAAAACTGCATTTTTGATCGGCATTTTTATCGAAGAAAATAAACTCCAAATCGACATCCTTGTCCGTCAAAATCACCCCATCCTTGTCGCGGATCACGGCCTGGTAGTTAAAACCCGGATTTTGGGCAAAAAGAACGCTCTCCCCAAGGAGCGTCAGCATAACAAAGGCGAGTAAAAGTTTGGTTTTCATATTTATATTGGTTTACTACTGTTTACAAAATTCATGGTATAAAAATGGGTTTATTCGTTTCCTGAAACTGCCGGCGCCGGGCTGCTTTTGGCGCGCATGACCTGGTAGTTTTCGCGGCCTTTGCGCACGCATTTTACCTCCCAGTCAAATTTGTAATTGCCCGCGCCTTCAAATAACTCCTGCACCACAATACCCTGCTGGTCTTTTTTTACCACTGCCAGCCCTTTGGAAGCCGCCGAGAGCGGGGTGAGGATGACGGTCATGGTTTCGGCATTACCGATCGACTGAAAATGTTCGGAGAATACAATCCGGGCTTCTCCATTGTGCAGGGTGGCGGTCCCTCTTTCGTAAGCAGCGGCTTCCGGACCTTCCAGAGCAGCGTACCAAACTTCGCTTTGCGGGTGTTGTGCCTTGAACTGCGCATCGTTGCTGGCCGTCACATTGGACGACAAAACGCCGGTCACTTCCACGTCGCCCTCAAAATAGCCGGCCGCAGTGGTGCCGCTGGCATAAATGCCGTAGGTGCCCCCCACTGCCCACACGCCCCTGGAATTGCTGCTGCCGTACACACCGGTTTGCGGGCCGCTGGCGTACAGGCCCGTCAGGGTGCCGATGCCTTCCACACCGATATCGCCGCTGCCAAACACGCCGGCTATCGTACCCTGTCCACGCACGCCATAGCGCCCGCCCAGGAAATTGCCGCCATATCCAAAATTGTTCAGGGGTACGGACTCCCCATAGACCGCCGTGGCGTTCACGGGGCTGCCGTCGGGAATGACCGTCACGGAAAGGGCGCGGGTGCCGTTGGTCACCGTGCTGGTGCTCACCCGCACGGCTTCCGTTGCGCTGGCGTTCACCTCCAGGCGAGCGCCCGGCGTGCTGGTGCCGATGCCGACATTGCCCAGGCTCCGGTAGATGTTGTTGCCGGTGCCGGCGGTCCAGGAGTCGGTGAAAACACCCGGCGCGAGGTCGGCCTGCTGGATGGAGCCATCCTGGATTTTGGCAGAAGTGACGGCGTTGTCGGCCAGATACGCCGTAGTGATGCCGCCGGCCGTCAGGCCAAGAGGAGTGAGGGTGGTGCCGTTGCCGCTCAGCGGGCTGTTGACGGCGGCGGATTGGGTACCCCAATTGTCAGCGCCGGGAGCGGGGTTGGTGGCGACCCAAATGCTGCCGTTCCAGCTCAGGAGTTGGCCGGCGGTGGTCGCGCCGAAGGGGCTCAGGTCGGTTGCGGCGATGCTGCCGTTGGCAATGTTGGCGCTGCTCACGGCATCGTCGGCCAGGTAGGTTGCCGTGATGCCGCCGGGTGCCAGGCCGAGGGGTAACAGGGTTGTACCGTTGCCGCTCAGGGGGCTGTTGACGGCGGCGGATTGGGTGCCCCAGTTGTCGGCGCCGGGAGCGGGGTTGGCGGCCACCCAAATGCTGCCGTTCCAGCTCAGCAGTTGGCCGGCTGTGGTAGCGCCGAAGGGGCTCAGGTCGGTTGCGGCGATGCTGCCGTTGGCAATTTTGGCGCTGCTCACAGCATCGTCAGCCAGGTAGGTCGTTGTGATGCCGCCGGCCGTCAGGCCGAGGGGCGACAGGGCGGTGCCGTTGCCGCTCAACGGCAAGGTGCTGAGCGCGGATTGAGTACCCCAATTGTCGGCGCCGGGAGCGGGGTTTTCGGCTACCCAGATGCTGCCGTTCCAGGTCAGGAGTTGGCCGGCTGTGGTAGCGCCGAAGGGGCTCAGGTCGGTTGCGGCGATGCTGCCGTTGGCAATTTTGGCGCTACCCACGGCATCGTCGGCCAGGTAGGTCGCTGTGATGCCGCCGGGTGTCAGGCCAAGAGGAGTGAGGGTGGTGCCGTTGCCGCTCAGGGGGCTGTTGACAGCGGCGGATTGGTTGCCCCAGTTGTCGGCGCCCGAAGGCGGGTTGGCACTGATCCAGGCACTGCCGTTCCAGATCAGGATTTGCCCGGCGGTGCTGGCGCCCATGTTGCCCAGGTCGGCCGTCGTGATGGCGCCGTCGATGATTTCAGCAGTGCCCACGCTGCTGGTCGCGAGTTGGGTTTGTGTGACGGCTTTGTCGGCCAGGTAGGCGGTGGTGATGCCGCCGGTGTTGAGCGAAAGGGGCGATAGGGAGGTGCCGTCGCCGCTGAGCGGGGCTTTGCTGACGGCGGTTTGTGTGCCCCAGCCGTCGGCGCCGGGTATCGGATCGGCGGCCACCCAAGCGCTGCCGTTCCAGCTCAGGAGTTGGCCGGCGGTGTTGGCGCCGAGGGCGCTCAGGTCGGCGCTGGCAATGGTGCCGTTGGCGATTTTAGCGCTGCTGACGGCCTCGTCGGCTAGTTTGGCGCCGGTCACGGCCTGGTCGTCAAGTTGGGGCGTGCCCACGGCGCCGTCGTTGATTTTAGTTTTGGTTACGGCTTTGTCGCCCAGGTAGGTGCTGGTGACGCCCGCCGGAGCCAGGCTGATGGGTGTTGCGGCGCCATCGCCGCTCAGGGGCGCGCTGGTCAGAGCGGCCTGGTCTCCCCAGTCGTCGGCGCCTGAGGGAGCGTTGGCGGCGACCCAGGTGCTGCCGTTCCAGGTGAGCAATTGGCCGTTCAGGGTGGCGCCCATCGAATTGAGTTTGGTTGCCGTGACGGCGCCGTCGGCCAGGTCGTTTGTCTCGACTTCTCCGTCGCCAAGGTCAACGCTTTTGACTTCGCCATCGGCGATTTTCAGGCTGTTGACAGCGTCGGTCGCCAATTTGTCGGCGCTGACGGCCTGCGAAGCAAGCAGAGCGCCGGTGATGCCCAGCGGGGCAATAGCCAGGCGGTTATTGAGGACGCCGGTCCCCTGCAAGGGTGGGTCGGTGTTGACAACGTCATTCCCCCAACCGTCGGCGCCGACCACGACGGGGTCTACGGGCTCCCAGCGGCCGTTGGTTACGGCAAACAACTGGCCTTCTGTCGGGACGACCTGCGCTACGGGCAAGCCTTGGATCTTGGTTACGGTGTTGGCCTGAATAGGCCCGGTAACATCGCCCCCCAGCATCGGCAGGTTGCGGATAGTATCGGCCACCAGGGCATAGGGCACATAGTGGAGGAATTGTTTGTCGGGCAGGCTAATGCCATCCAATACAATGCGCAGGTAAATGCCGTCTTCCAGCCAATCGCCGAGGTCCAGCGCACCACAGGCATCCAGGTTGATGACAGTATTGGCTACGCCATAGGCATTGGTGATGACCGGGATGGTCTGGGAACAGATTAGTGCATTGTTTTTATCAAAAAAATTGAATTCGATGTTTTTTTGTTGATTGACCAATATAACACCGTTTTGGTCGCGGATGACCGCCTGGTAGTTGAACCCCCGGGTTTGTGCCGACAGGATATGGATATACCCCAGGGTAAGCAGCAATACTATCGTAAACATTCGCATAAAAAAGGGTTTAAGCATTGATTCAATTGGTTGTCATACGAACTAAACAGTATACCGGCCTTTCGCCGGAAAATTCAGCAACAAGATTAGGCCTTCAGATTACAGGAGCGGGCTATGCCAGTGATCGGCCCGCCCGCGTCAATACGCGAAAATGGTAAAATCGCTTTTCCGGGCATCAAAGCGGGGAATAAACGGGGTTTGGGGGGTGGCCTTTTTGGCACCCGATTTTTTGAGTAAGTCTGGCACCCGGGTTCTTAAAAAACTATAGAATTCGTTGAGTGTAAGTTCCTTGTCGCGGTTGGTATCGGCCAGTTCCAGGTTGTTGCCGGAAAACAATTGCGCCATAGCGGCAATCAGGGCGCTGTTGCCCCAACTGGGGTCTTCATAACTGTTTTCATTGGGCGAGCAAGCCATCAGGGTAATCAGGTCTTTTTGCTGTGCCTGCAAGGTGTTGAGCGTATTGCTCAGGGTGATGGGGTCTTCTCCTTCGCTTTCCTCAGCCTGCCCGGCGCTGATGGGTTTTGGCGAAAAAACATCCAGGATCAGCATTTTCCGGCAGGTGATAACCGGATCGTCCAGGAAGTACATGAAAAAATCCTCATAGTCCACCGCCGTGGTTTCTACTTCCACACCGTCGTAGTTGGAGGCTTTGATTTTCAGCGCCCCTTTGACTTTGTCGGTCGATTGCGAACTGACGTACACCAGCAACAGGTCCTCCGGTTTAAACTGGCCCAGTTTGGCGCGTTCGCGGATATCGATCAGAATTTTGCGGAACTTGTAGTATTTGGTCAGTTCCGGGTCGGTGATAACGGTGGTTTCCACGTGTTTGAAATGCCCGCCTTCCTTGTTTTGCCGCAACAGACTGCCAAACTTGCCGGCATCGCTCACGCTGTATTGCAGGCCTTCTTCAGCCAGCGGTACGCCGATGCTGTACACGTACAGATTGGACTCCGGCGCCTGGTACTCGATGCTCGGCGTTTCCTTGGCGCGGGCTGTACCGCTGGCGTTGGCCGCTTGCAGCGAAAAGGCGTTCGGACCGCGCTGCAAGGCCAGCGGACAATAGAGTTTGTATACAAAAATATTATCTTCGGATTGCAACAGGACCAGGCGCCCGGTTTGGGCTACCGGTATGGGTTCGTTGCGGTTGCGCAGCAAAACAACCTGATCGACCGCAACCGGCTTGTCCGATACCAGGATGGCTTTCACCGTGATGTTTTTGTTGTGCTGAATGCTGCCGTTCAGGCTGCTGAACTCCGGCACCCAAAGCGCCGAAATACTGTTTTTCTTTTTCAAACTATCCGGCAATACAAACACCGCTTCGTCGAGCACGAGGGTATATTTTCCATTGTCGCCGTACTTGGATTCGGTTTCCACCACCGAACAAAACAACGCTACGGTATCGGAAGCGTAAGAGCCGGGCACCGTGAAACTGAAGCCGGCGCGTTGGCTTTGGTAGGGTAGGAGGTCGCCGATTTTTTGGGTGGCCAATTCCAGCGGCACTTCACCCGGAATGTGGAAGCGCAGTTCCACGTTTTCAGCGATCCGGTTGCCGTTGTTTTTAATGGTAAAAGCAAACGAAATCGGGTCGCTGCGGCGGGCAGGCGTGTTGTTGTTGGTGACAAAACGGGCTTCGGCGATCTGGAGGGCAGGTTCCGGGCGTTTGTTGGTCCGGATGTCGAGCGTAAACTGGCCGAGCCGGCGGTCGTTGATGTCAAACAGCACGACCTCAAAGGAGTTGGCGCCGGCTTCGAGGTTTTCTTTTCCGGCCACCGGCAGGGCCATAAATGCCCGGGAAGAAGCCGGCACCCGGGGCAACTGAACCTTGGGCAAATACTGGAGGCCGGCAAAACCGCCGGTTTGTTGCACCCGGGCGTACATGCCGGCCAACTGCGCGGGGCTGTTGTTGACCAGTTCAAAACCGATGTAGCAGCGCTCCTCCGGGTTGATTTCGTTGTTTTGATCCCACTCGAACAGGCGCGGGTTTTCCAGTTGGATTTGCCCCGGTTCGATGCCGCTCACGGCGGGTTTGTTGTCAAAATGCACCAGCCAGGCGTCGTCGCCCTGGCCCGGGCGGTTGGAAAGGCCGGCGCTGATCAATTGGCCGCGGTTGTCGATCAGGACGCTGTTGGCCAGGTCGCTTTGCACGTAGCCCATGTAGAGTTCGTCTTTTTTGCTCCATTTGGAATCGCCGGTAGCGGGGTCGACTTTGCGGAGCCAGAGGTTGGGGCGTTGGGCGTGCGATACGTGGGATTGGGTGGCGCCGCCGAGGAGAAGGCTGCCGTCCAGTTCCTGGGCGAGGCAGAGGCCGCGGTCGTCGCCGGTGCCGCCGAACGGCCGCAGCGCGAAGCGCAATTGACCGGCAGGATTGGTGACGGCCAGGCACATGTCGTCTTTGTAGGCGCTGGAGAACGAACTGCCGAGAATGGCGAGGTCCAGGTCCTGCAATTCGACGATATCCAGGCCCCGGGCGCCGTCGTCGGCATTGTATTCCTGCTGAAACAGGAGTTCGCCGCCGAGGCTTATTTTCAGGAGCAGCATAGCCGAGCGGATGCGGCTGCGGGATATTTCGCGGTAGCCGGTCATCGCGATATTGCCATCGGCTGTATGGGTAAGTGCGGTGCCGGTAGATTGCTCCAGGGCGAGGGTATGTTCCCAGAGAATACTTTGGCCGTTTCGGTCGATCCGGGCATACCAGAAGCGCTCGTCTTTGGCCCCGGCGACGACGAACGACCCGTCGGGGAGTTGCAGAATATCCCGAAACACATCGTTGCCCTCCGACCCGAAATTTTTGCTCCACAGCGTGGCGCCTTTTTCATCTGCTTTCAGCAAAAAAGCGTCGGAGCCGCCGATGTGGTCTTTGCGTTTGGATTCGCTGTACCCGCACACCACAAAACCGCCGTCGAAGGCCTGCACGGCGGCATAAGCGCCATCGTTGCCGTTGCCGCCGACCGGTTTTTTGAACACTTCAACAAAATTTTCATCCAGCAGCAGCAGGAACAAGTCGCGGCCGCCTTCGGATTTGGATTTGGTTTCGCCCACGCCAAAATAGCCGCCCGAACAGGTCTGGATCAGGTCCTGGAGGTTGTCGGCTTTGGAGCCGCCAAAGGTGAAATCGTGTTCCTGAAAGACTTCGTACAAACGTCCGTCCTGGGCTTTGGCAGCCGTATTGGCCAGTAGCAGCAGGCACAGCATTGGCAAAATGGCGTGTGCCGGAGGATGGAAAACGGGGCGCTTGTGACGGAACATTGGCTTGGGTTTAATAATCGTTGATGTCTTTTAGTTTGGCACTCAGCGAGTCGCGGTATTGGGTGAAAGCATTCAGGTCATCCGCCAGGATGGAATTGCCGGGTGGGAATTTTTCCTGGGTGTGATCCACTTGTACGTCTTTTTTCCAAAACCGGAAGCAGACGTGCGGTCCGGTGGCCTGGCCCGTATGGCCCACATAGCCGATGGTTTGGCCTTGCCGGACGGGGCTGCCGACTTTCAGGTTGGGGGCATAGCCCGACATGTGCAGGTACTGGGTGGAATAGGTGGCGTCGTGTTTGATTTTTACATAGCGCCCGTTGTATTCGTCTTCGCCCATGCGCTCGACCACGCCGTTGGACACGGATTGAATCTCGGTGCCCTCCGGCGCGGCATAGTCGGTGCCTTTGTGGGCTTTGACGACGCCGGTGACCGGGTGTTTGCGGCTCATGCTGAAGGCAGAGCTCATGCGCCCGATTTGGAGGGGCGACATCAGGAAACTGCGTTTCAGGGTTTGTGCTTTTTCGTTGAAATAGTCGTTGCCGCGTTTGCCGGCGAAATTGAAGGCCTGGTACCGGATGTTTTTGGAAATCAGTTCGAGCGCGAATACTTTGCCGATGCCCACGCATTCGTCGCCCAGGTATTTTTCGGTGTAACTGATTTTCAACTGGTCGCCGGGGCTGAGGTGAAACAAATCCACCGTCCAGGCAAAGGCGTGTTCGATTTCTTCGATCACCTCATATGGCAGGCGGCGGTTGAGCACATCGGCGATGAGGCCTTCGCTGGTAATGACGAGGCCCAGGTTGCGCGGTTTGAGGGCAATGACGCGGTTGATTTTGGTAATGAACAAAGAATCGGGTTGCAGGCCGATGACGGTGTACCACTCCGGTTCGATTTCATAAATAAAATAAGCCGGTTGGTGGTTGCCGTCTTTTTCGGTCAGCAATTTGAATTTGCCCTCTTTGGCGGTTGGGGTGCCCAGCGAGGGGGTTTGTTGCTGTAGTTTTTGAATCAGAATAGGATTGATATTGAGTTGTTGCAGGGTTTGGCGAATCGTGGTCTGGCTGGCTACGATACCGGGCTTGATGGTGTACAGGGTGTCGTTGATAAAATACTTCTGGCCTTTTTCTTCCGGCGTGCTGTTGGCTGGCGCGGCAGTGCTGGACTCTTCGTCCTCAGCCGTTTCGTCGTCCGGAAGGACGTAGAGTACAGCGGAACACAGCAAGAGTGCGATGGTCGCAATGATCCAGATGCGCTGGCGGTTTTTTCCCGGTGGGCGCGGCGTGGGCCCGGGCGGTGGCGGTGTTGGCGGCGGTGGCGGTGTAGGTTCGGGTGTTGGTTCCGGTGGCGGGGCGTCGTTTTTCGGCTTGATCACAATACCGGCATTCCCTGCCGCACCGGCATCCTGCGGGGGCAAATCCTGCTTGGGTTGTATGACAATTTTTTTCTTATCCAACATAACTACAGTATAGATGTACACAGTAACACGCAACAGAGGCCTTCTTATCGTCGGCGCGACGTCGAACTGAAGGCATACACCAGGTTGATCTCGTGCGTGGCGCCAAATACCGGCCCGATTTGTGAGAAATACCGGTCAAAACCATAACCCAGGCGCAGCAGTTTGTTTTCCATACCGACGATATCGCCGAGTTGGAGGCCCACTTCGAGGTGCAGGTCTTTGGATGTGGCATAGCCGGCGCCCAGGAACAGGATTTGCGACAATTGTACGCGGAAATTGACATCGACGTTGACGGGCGCGCCGGGCACGTATTTGACCCAGACGCTGGGCTCGATAAAGGAGTTTTCGTTGATGTATTTCAACAAGCCGATATTGCCATAGAAATGCTGGATACGGGTCATCCGGAACTCATTGTCCGATGCGTCGCGTACGTTCAGGTCGAGTCCGAACATTTGCGGGACGGAAATGCCGGCGTAGATCTTGTCGCCTTCCCAGCCGCCGCCGAGCGCGGTGTAGTAAAAGGCGCCGAAACCTACATCGGGGTACACTTTGGTGATGTTCTGCGTGGCCATCACGTCGCCCTCGTCTACAAAGGTGATATCCGTTACTTTGATGCCGTATTGCAGGGCGCCGATATTGAGGCCAAAGGCAAAACCGGATTTGCGGGGGTCGTACGAAAGGATGTAGCCGATGCGGCCATACCCACCGACGGTGCTGGTGGGGCCGGTTTTGTCGCGGAGCACAAAGCCGCTGACGAGTAGTTTTTGTTTCAAACTCAGCCAGTTGAACTGGCCGGCCTGGTTTTCGATGCCATTGGGGATGCCGGCAAATTGTTTGCGGTACGACAGGCCCGCACTCATGTTGTACTCGTAGGTCAAAAAATCGGACGTGACAGAAGCGGGGTTGATCAGGGTGTGGTACTCCCGGTATTGGGTGAAGAGGGGGATTTGTTGGGCTGGGAGCAGGGGTAAAAACGCACTGATGAGCAGGAGTGTAGCAATAGTTTTCATAAGCGGGAGCATGGTTTGGTGAAAGGAGCGGGGTGGGTTGGTAAACGGGTGCTTACATATTCTTCTTAATTTGGATCAGGCAAAGTTCGGCGTCTTCGTGGTTCATGTTGAGTTGGTCGGCGAGTTCAAACAGAGCCGAGCGGCTGATGGAGGGGTCGTCGATGGCGTTTTCGAGGGCCGAGAAACGGGCATCGCGTACGATCCTGGTGGCAACCTGGCTGGACAGGGCGAACATATCGGCGTACTCCTGCAAGAGATTTTCTTCCGCCGGGCTGATGTCCATATTGGCCAGAGCCATCATCCAGGCGGCCATGTAGATGGTTTCTTTCGAGCCTGCGCTGATTTCCCGGCATTCCATGGGCGAAACGGGATCTTTTTGCATCAGACCGGGGATCGTACCCAGGTCGGGGGTGATGACGTCTTCCAGCATCTCGCGTTCTTCTGCTTCGATATCGCCGTCGACTCCGGCCATTTCCACCAGGATGCGGGCCAGGATTTCCTTTTCAAAATGATTTTGCAAAGGGGCTTTGCGCAATTGTTGTTCGAAGGGCGAGAGTTGTTCGGCTTTGGGGCTGGGCGGCGGCGGGGCGCTTCGTTTCACGATTTGCGGCTCTGCCTGCGGGAAGTAGGCCTGTACTTTGATAAAAGCATCGACAATGGCGCTTTCCCGTTCTTCATCC
>JADLDL010000178.1 GCA_020846655.1 Saprospiraceae bacterium
AGGTAAACGAAATTTCATCACCCACCTGATAGGCCCCGTCGGAGGGTTGCGGCACGCCCACGAGGCTGGGGGGCTCGCGGTCGATGCGGCCTTTGATGATCTGGGAGTAGCCGGGCTTGTCGCTGGCGTCGCCGGCACAAACAGCCACCGCCCGAATCTCGTACGGCCCGTCCGACAACCCGACGGTGTTCCAGAAAAACTGCGTAAAGCCTGGCTGTAAGATGGGCGGCTTGGGGTTGGGCAAGGCGGCGAAGCCCGACCAATTGGGGTTGTAGCGGTCCGAAATACCGGGTATGTTGATCCAGGCGCCGTCGCCGTCGGTACGGCGGTATTGGACCCGGATCAGTTGTAAATCCGTCACAGCGGTATCGTATTTCGACACGGTGATGCGGCGCTCGTCGTCCGGGCCCGGGGTGAGCGGGTCCGGGAAAATGACCCAGTTCTGTTCGGGAACGTTGATTTCGACTTCGCTGCAGGGGCGGATGAAATGTACCCCCAGGTCGATATACGAGAAAAAATTCGGGTCGCCGTCGAGGGGAAGAGACAGCGAATAATTGCGTTCATACTCGCATTCAGAGAACAGGGCTACCCGGAGGCCTTCATAGTCGTATTCCTCTGGCCCGCGCTCCACGGTAAGGGTGATGGGCGTAGAGGTGCCATAGGGTATGATGTATTTTTGTGTGTAGGTGAGTGGTTGGCCGTTGAGTTTGATAACGGCGCCGTGGGGGTTATTAGTGGCAATTGCTGTAAACCCGTAGGTCCAGTCTTCATTGGTGGCGCTTAGGTTGCCCAGGTTCATTTTGAAAACGGCTGGTTCGTTTGCCGGCACGTTCGATGCGACGAACGCAGAGCCGGGGGCGAGTTGCAGGTTAGGGCCTTCGCGGTTGGCGGTACCAAGCTCCCAGGGGCAGGAGGATTGGCCGGCTTTGAGCCGGAAAACGGGGGTCAGGTAAACGGAATCCATCGCCACGTCTACGGTGAAGGCGTCGCCCGGGTCGTCGTCTGCAAGTACATACCCTGTGGTAATACCTGATGATGTTTCACCCCCTTTCGAAGAACCTTTGCTGGTGGCAGAGACAAATTTTACCAAAAAGGTAAAGCCATTTTTCTTAAACTGATAGCCGATATGGGTTTCCAGGGCTTCTTCGCTGTTGACCAGTTGTTCGATCGAACCGGTCGTGTCGGCTTCACTGGTTTCGGAATATTCATAGTTTACTCCTGCGTCAAACGACAGGTTTCGGATAAATTCTGCTGCTGTTTTGAGGGAGTCATTGCGGTTCAGAATGGCCTGCCACCTGTCTTTTGACTCCAGAAATTGCAGCGCATCATCTGGGGGCGTATTGGCATCAGCCGCCAATAGATCCAGGTAGTTCATCACATAGTTTTCAATATAAAACTGCGAATAGATATATGTGGTCGCAAAATTACCGGGCTCGATGTTCAGCACCGTTTTTACGTCGGGCAGGCAGGTAGTATCGTTGAAACTCACCTTGTCCGCAAAACCAAATACCAGATTGATCGCTTCGCCCATGTACACATCGGCGCCATTGGGGCCGCCCACGATCAAATCGCCGTCACTGGTGGATACGCGTTGGTTGATGGAGGTGCAGGTTTGGAACGACGAATCTGTTGTTTTTTGGTACGTTACCTGCCATTCGGTCCCGATATCAAAAACAAAACCGATATCCGTAATATTACCGATGCCCAGTGGAGCCGTTACGATCATTTCGCCAGCGCCAAGGTGAAATTCCACGCCGCCGCCGCCGCCCACTTCATAGGCATCGGTGATGACGGTGGTTTTACAAATTTTTTCGTTTTTTTCCAGGAAAGAATGGCTGCCGTCGCCTGGCGGGTCCCGAAGGATCAGGGTTGGCATTTCCGGCATCATCGTCGTAAAGGTATTTTCCTTGTTCCGCACACCGGTTACTATGGCTTGTTTGACCAGGCTGCCTTCGCGGCCGGCCAGCGAAGTACCGAGGATTTGAAGGGTTTTTAAATACGGTGGGGATGGATTCGGCTGCCCTACCCTGAACCGGTATTGCAAGGTGCCGTTGGCCATCGCCGTGTCTATCACTTCATCTGAAAAACCGTTAATGATGTGGAACAACGCCGTGTCCAGATAACAAACCCCATCATCTGTACCACTGGCCACATATTGTTCTTTGAGTTTAATATTGAGCGTAACGGTTTGGTACTGATCCAGAACGATAGTCCCCGGGGTACAACCCGGCAAGGGATCGAGGCCGCTTATAATGTCTACCTGCGGCGGCGCGAAGTAAATAAAATCAATAAGGGTATCCCGCTGGGTGAGGTTCACGGTAGAGCCGCCCTGCACCTGAAACGCCGTTTTTACGTCCGGGTCCGAATGTTCTACCACAGCTACTGTCAGAAGCTCTAAAGGCGGGAGCTCCAGAAACTCATAGTTACCCTCTTCATTGTCGAGTGTAATCTGCCGTTCCAGGCAACCATCGGCGGAACGCACTTTTACCACACAAACCGTACCCTGACCTATGCCAGCCGGGGCTTTAATGATAGATTTTTGACAAAGACCGCCGGCTACTTTCCCCTTAATCCTACGCGTGGTGATGTCATTAAACAGAACACCCGCAATCGGGCTCGTAATGTTCGTCACTTCCCAGGATGCTGGCACAAACATATGGTCTTCAAATTTCGGGCTCAATATGGCATTGTCTCCGGGATTGAGGTCGATCACGAATTTCCCGGTCGAGTCTGTTAAGATTTTAGGGTTAAATGACGCTCCATTGACCAGGATTTCTACTTGCTTGGCAAAACAGTCGGTGTTTTTATACCGAACATAACCTGTCACAGGCACTGTAGACCGGTCAGCAAAATCGACTTGGTCCACCGAGGTCACGCTGGGGTTGAGGGTCACCTGCCGGGTCACGGGCGAGAACACGTGCGGTGTCGTGGATTGCCGGGCTGCCAGGGGCACCCACTCGGTACCCACACCGGTGCCATAGCCCAGCAGCGCCGAACCGCTGTTGTTCAGCCGGTTACCGGCGCCTTCGTCGAGCGCAAAATAGACCCGCAAGCCTTTTTCCTGCATGTCGCGCTCGGTTTGATAATGCCCCAGGATGGCGGCATTGCTCAGGGTGGTATCGTACACCGCCACTTCATCGATCAGGCCGCCGTAGTAATCCGTGCGGCTGGCGCCGCTTGGGCGGGCGCCGAGCATCCAGGGTTCATTGGGGTCCGACCAGTTGCCGCTGCCGCCCGGAAAACTGTGCGCGCCCATCGACACGCCGTTTTTGTAGGCGGTCACCGTGCGGGTGCTGCCGCTGCTGTCGATCGTGAAAGCCAGGTGCCGGTAGCCCATGCCGAGGGTATCGAAATGGTGTTCCACGCCGTTGAGGTACACTTTGATCCGGCTGGTGTTGCCGCTGGGGCTGAGGAGCAGCCGGAAGTCGCCGCCGCTCCATTTTTTGGACAACAGGCACTGGTCGCCGTCGGGACCGGCACTGTTGACCCAGAGTTCGAGGGTGGCTTTGGGCGGGATGGAAAAATCGGGCAAACTGGCATAATCCTGCTGCGAACGGGCGAAGCGCAGGGCCCTGTGCAGGTAAAAATTCTTGGCGGGCCGGGCCAGGAAGGTCGTGCCCGTGCCATAACTCACGGATTCTATCCGGTAAAATCCTTCCGAATTTGAAACACCGGAGGTGCTCACCGGCGGCCGGTCTTTGTCAAATTTGCCGCCGCAAAAATACAATTTGACGCGGCGGATCAGGTCGAAGGACTTGGTGCCCTGTTCTTCATCCAGTTTCCAATAGTAGTTCAGGCCGGGGGTCAGCGAAGAAGCCGTGCCTTGCATGACCTCGCTCAGGTCAATTTCATCCAGGCGGCGGTGGTAGAGGCGCAGTTCGTCGAGCAGGCCACTCCAGCCACCGGTGCCGGTACGGCTCCCAATGCGCAGCTCATCGGCCGAGGGCAGGGGCGGCAGGGTGCCGATAGCCGTCAGGAGCCCGTCGATGTACAAACGGCCTTGTCCGGCGGCATCCACCGAGAGCGCCACGTGGTGCCAGTCGTTTTTGGTGCTGTTGGGAAACTGGCCCGTGAGCAGCGCCGCACCGTTGGCCGTTTGGGCGACGTGGATGCCTTCCGTGCCGCTGCTGCTGGCCAGGGGCCGGATGTACAGCGGAAACGGCGAGAGGCTGATCAGTCCGGCATCGACGGCGGCATTGGTGGTTTTGATCCAAAAGGCCAGGGTCCATTCGCCACCGCTGGCCGGCAAGAGGTTGACCGTATCGGAGAAAAAAGCGCCGTCGGCGCTGCCCAGTTTCAGGGAGAAGCCCTGCATGGGCGTCAGGGTGACGAGGGCGTCGGGCACCGGACTGCCGTTGATGGTTTCCACCTGCCCGGTCACCACGCCGTTGGGCACCTGAAAGCCCAGGGCCTTGCCCGGCGAGCCTTCGCCGTAGAGGTTGATGCCGCGCACCTCGTAGTTGTAGGGCCGGCCGGCGATGACATTGAAATCGTTGTAGTTGCGGATATTGCTGGCTACGGTGGCGAGAAACACGCCGTCGCGGTACAGGTTGAAGCCCTGCGTGGGGTTGGGGCCGAGCGGATTGAGCACCCAGGAGATCTGAATGCGGTCGAGTAGATCGCCCTGTGTGGCAATCACGATGGGCGAAAACGGCGGGATGAGGATTTGGCCGTAGGAACCAAACGCCATGTCGTTTTCGGTGGTATTGGCCGGACCGATGAGCATCTGACCGATGGTCAGGTCGGTGCGGCGCGAGGAGTTGCGCACATCAATGCCCGAGCCGTAGTTGAAAAAGACTTGTCCGGGCCGGATGGATACTGCACCGGCCGGGCTACAGGCTGGGTCCGGGCTTTGCCCAAAACTTTCCGGCAGCCAAGCCGCAGCGGAGAGCAGAAGAACGAGCAGCCGGATATGGAGGCGATGTTTCATAGGAACAAAGAAGTTTGAATCGAAAGGAAAAAGGGTGGGCCAGCAGCGGGAACGGGGGTCAAAACCTTCGTATCGCCCGGACAAAATTGGAATTGGCCTTTTGTACGGGCCCCTGCACCCCCGAACTGAAGGTTTGGCCCCAGGCCTGGAGGGCATCCACTTCGGATGAACTCAGGTAGGAAGCATTGCTAAAGCCGCCCAAACCAGCCAGTTTCAGGTTGGTGTACATGAGGTTCAATTCGTCTTTGTTGGGCAAAAACCAATCGCTGTAGCCATTGAGCACCAAGTCATCGCAAACGCGGGCGGCAATACCCGCCGTCGCACAACTGTCGACAATCGAGGCCGTGTTGGCGTCGCCGCAGCCCCGCGCGGTACCGCGCGCATTGATGATGACTTTGCCCGAACAACCCCAGGGCGACAGGGGCTGGTTCGTCAGGGCGGCAATCAGGCCGTGCTGGCCTTTGGCATCCACGTAAAAAATGATGCCGCCGCCGTACAATTCGCCTACTTGCCGCACGCCGTTGGTGATGTGTTGCCAGCGGCTGCCATCGTAGTAATAAAAGCCCTTCATCTGGTCGGTTTGGTACACCAGCAGGGCCTCGTCGGGTTGTGCAATGGCTTTTTTCTGGGCGTCGGTCATGCGCGGGATCAGGATGCCTTTGGATGTGGCATTCAGGAGCAAGCGGGCGGAGGCAGCGGGTGTCGTGGTGCCGATGTTCACCGGCCCGTCGGACGTAAACTCGTTGCTGCTGCCCAACAGGGCGAGGCCGGCGGGCGCTGCGGTGAGGCGCGGCCGGGGCATCAACTCCGGTCCTGTGCCGGCGCCAATGCTCACCCCCAGGTAGTACGCCTGGTTGAAGGGGGCCGTCAGGGGCGCGCCCGAACCGAGAATGACGTTGTATTTGCCGCCGACCACCTTTACAGAGTTGAACACATCGCTCCACACCAGGTCAGCAGGGGCCGTACTCGTGGCACTTTTCCAGAGTTTAAAACTGAGTTGGTAATTGCTGTCGGGCGCCGCCTGACCATTGTCCTGCACCAATACGCCTTGCAGGGACAGGTTGGCCGTTTGGGCCAAAAGAACCGGCAAGCCCGAAAAAAAGGCGGCCGCCAGTGTTAAAAAAACAAACAATGGATATCGCATAGGAAAATCGAATGGAAGGTGAGAAATACGCGACAACGGAGCAGGGCCGCCGCCTAAAATGCCCGAACGGGCCGTACGAAATTGGGGCTGGTTTTTCCGCCGGGCGCCTGAACACCGGTGGTAAAATCTTGCGTCCAGGCATCTTCATCGCCGTCGTCGTACTCCGACGAACTCCAGTACACGTTATCCCCCCCGGAGCCAAAGCCCCCGATCCCCTGCAATTTCAGGTTGACATAGATCAGGTTGAGCTCGTCTTTGGAGGGCAGGAACCAATCGCTGTAGCCTTCTGCCGACACAAATTCGTCGCAGACGTAGGCGGCCAGGAATTCTTCCTTGTCTGTGGCTTTCTGCATGACCGAGCGGGTATTGGCCTTGCCGGAGCCAATCTGCGTACCCTGGGTTTCGCTGCTGTGGTCTTCGAAGGCATTACGCCAGTACCATTTCGTGGCCGTGCCCATCGTCGGCGAAATAGTAAGGTTACTGGCCGCTGCCACCAATCCGTGCTGGCCCGTAGCATCAAGGTAAATAATATACCCGCCTTCGTGAAAGGCCCCGAGCGTCAGGTTGGGCACATTGAGGCTGCTGATCTGGAGCCAGGCACTGCCGTTGTAAAAGTAAAATCCGGGGTCTACATTGGTCTGGAACACCAGCAAGCCGGCAGCCGGCGCGGCAATGGCGTTGCGTTGCGTGAGCGTCATTTTCGGGATCAACACGCCTTGTTCGGTCGATTCGACGGCCAGAATAGCGCTGGTAGTATCGGGCCGGGCGGTGCCCACACCCATCGGGCCCACCGAGGGCAGGATGTTGCTTTGGCCCTGAAGCGAGAGCACAAAAGGCGCCGAGGTGAGCAGGGGCCGGGGCTGCAATTCCGAGCCGGAGCTCATGCTCACACCGAGGTAATACGGCTGGTCGAAGGGGGCATCCAGGGGCTGGAAGCCGGTGCCCAGCAGCACATTGTACACGCCGCCGGTGATTTCCACGTCAGTGAAGGAATCTTCCCAGACTTTATCCGTGGCGCTGGTGCTGGTCGGGTGTTTCCAGAGTTTGAATTTGAGGGTGTAGGTGCCGTCATCCACGGCTTTGCCGTCATTTTTGCGCAGCACACCTTGTACGGAAAGTACGGCGGTTTGTGCCGCAAGGGCCGGGAGCAAGGCGCTGAAAGACAACACGAGCCATGCTGTGCGGGTCAGAATAGTATTTTTCATCGATAAAAACAGATAGCGGTGATGAGATGGCAAATTCTCAAAAGGCCCGGATCACACGGACCCGGTAATTAATGACTTTGGGAGCAAGGGTGGGGAGTGTGGCGCTGTCGTCGGTAAATTGCATCTTCCAGGCTTCGGTGGCGTCGCTCTCGGTTGAACTCCAGTAGTTGGTATTGAGCGTAAAGCCGCCCAGACCAGCCAGGTGCAGGTTTTTGTGCATGAGGTTGATTTCGTCTTTCGACGGCAAGTACCAATCGCTGCACCCATTGATCACCAGCCGGTCTGCCCGTTCGGCGGCAGTGGTAGTTGCACCCATTTCGCAGGCTGCCACGCTGGATGACGTGTTGGCTAGTCCGGAACCGATACTGCTGCCCCGGGTACTGGGTATAGCCGTGCCCGAACAGCCCCATAGGTAGACATTGGTCGACTCCGAGGAGGCCGGGGCAGCCACCAAGCCGTTCAGACCGCTTGGCTCCAGGTAAAAAATAATACCTCCGGCGTAGCTATCGCCGATATGCAGGGTGGTATTGCTGGTAAATTCGTTCACCGACTGCCAGGCGCTGCCGGTATAGTAATAAAACCCGGGCGCCTCATCGGTTTGAAACAACAGCAGTCCGGTAGCGGGGCTGGCAATGGCGTCGCGCTGGGCCTTGGTCATCCGGGGGAAAAGCACCCCCTTGTTGGTGGCTTGCGCTTCCAGCAAGGCGCTGGCATGCGGCGTAGTGGTACCCACACCGACGTTACCCGTCGAGGGGAAAATATTGCTGCTGCCCAGCAACGACAAGGCATAGGGCGCCGAAGCCAGTCGGGGCCGGGGAATAAATTCCTCGCCGCTGCCCGTGCCCAGGCTGATGCCCAGGTAGTAGGGCCGGTCAAAGGGAGCGTTCAGTACCGTCGCCCCGTCGCCCAGCACCACACTGTAAATACCGCCAATGATGGATACGTTGGTCTTGGTCTCTTGCCAGGCCACACTGCCCCCGGTAAGCTCATTCCACAGTTTGAAGGTGATCGTATACGTATCCCCATCCGGCACCGTCGAGCCATCGGAGTTTTTCAGCACTCCCTGTACGGCCAAGGTGGCATTTTGTGCCTGCGCCAGGGACAAACTCAGTACGAGTGCCCCGAAAACCAGGCTTGCCCGACCAAAAAGTGGAATCCTTTTCATAAAGTAATGCAGTTTTGTATCTACGGTTGTTGGCTCTGGAAATCCTGAGGCAGCCTCGAAAAGCCTCCACTGAACCAAGGCTGCGCGCCGGTGCAGCGGTGAGATTGTATGGCAGCAAAAGTGCCGGCAGACGCCGCAAGCAGGGGGGCACTATTCTTTCATTTTGGTGGAGTATTCTTTCGGAGAGGGATAAAAACCATGTTTTAGCGTCGAAATGACACCTTCGGACCCAAAAACAAAGCGCCCCTCTCCGAAACCGAAGAAGGGCGCTTCCCTTTTTTATGCTCCCATCTACTTGCGCTCAATGGCCAGTTTCAAGGCCTTGGCCGGCAAGCCATCTGCCCGAACCTGGAGCACATACCAGCCGGCAGCCAGGTCCCGAACATCCAGGTACAGGTAATTCGGACCGGCGCTGCAATCAAACTGCTGCCGCTGCACGATCCGGCCGCCCGTATCGAACAACTCCAGGTGGGTCTGTCCTGCATTGTCCAAAACAAAGGACACTACCACTTCGTCCCGCGCCGGGTTGGGCGTCAGCCGGAAGTGTTGCTCCGCCACATGCGGGCGCGCAGTAGCCGGCGGAACAGGGTCAATTTTTTCCACAGCCACCGAGCCGGGCCCGCCCGGCCCGGTCAGCAATTGCGGCATGACCACGATCACCTGCGTGTTGGTCTGCTGGTTGCCACAAAGGTCCACGGCCAGCCAGGTACGCGTGATGGTGTACCCGCTGTTGCAGTCGCCGGGCCCCTGCGTCTGGCCCTGGTATGTCACTGTCGCCGGACCACAGTTGTCCTGTGCCGTCAGCGGCGGCACAGCAGGCACATCGGTGCAACTCACCATCTGGCCGGCCGGCGGGTTGTTAAATACCGGCGCCTCCGTATCCTGCACCGTGATCACCTGAGTGGCCGTGGCGATGTTGCCACACTCATCGAGGGCCCGCCAGGTACGCGTCAGGGTGTAGTTGTACAGGCAGTCGCCATCGGTGCGGACCTCGCCCAAAAAGAGCACCTGCACATAGCCGCCGCAAGCATCGGTGGCAGTCGCCGTGCCAATGAGTGGAAACAAATCGCTGCACTCCATGGTGAAATCAGCAGGCACGCTGGTAAAGCTCGGCGCCTGCGTGTCTTGCACGGTGATGGTTTGTGTGGTGGCGGTGCTGTTGCCGCAGTTATCGGTAGCCAACCAGGTTCGTTGCAGCAGGTAGGACCCTGCGCAGGAGGCACTGGTGGTGCTTTCGCCTAAAAACGTAATGGCTACACTTTGGTCGCAATTGTCGGTAGCCAGCACCGTCCCCGGCGCCGGAATGGTTGCCGAACATTCGAGGGTCAGCGGTGCGGGTACTGTGGTGAAAACGGGCTTCGTCAGGTCGCGCACCGTAAGGCGCTGGGTGGCGGTTCTGGTGTTACCACAATTGTCCATCGCCGTCCATTTCCGGGTCAGCACGTAGGTATCCGGACAAGAGCCGGCTGTCGTCGTCTGGCCATTGTAGTCAATAGAAACCTGGGTGTCGCAATTGTCGGTCGCCACCGGCGAGCCTACCGGCGGAATATTGCTGCATTCCACCGTCACCGCTTTTGGCACACTCGTAAAGACGGGCGCTTGGGTGTCGCGCACCGTAATGCGCTGCGTAGCCGTTTTGGTGTTGCCGCAATTGTCGGTGGCCGTCCATTGCCGGGTCAGGATGTACGTATCGGTACAAGCGCCCGCCGTTACCGACTGGCCATTGTAACTGATCGAAACCTGTGTGTCGCAATTGTCGGTCGCAGCCGGCGTCCCTACTGCCGGGATGCTGCTGCATTGCACCGTGATGGCCGCCGGCGTGCTGGTAAACACAGGCGCCTGGGTATCCCGCACGGTGATGCGTTGGGTGGCCGTCTGGGTGTTGCCCGATCCGTCGGTAGCGGTCCACTGCCGGGTCAACACATACGTATCCGGGCAGGCACCGGCAGTCAGCATTTGGCCGTTGTAGGCAACGGTAGCGCCGCAATTGTCGGTAGCGGTGGCCGTACCCGGACTCGGTATGGCGTTGCACTGCACCGTGACATTGGCCGGAACATTGGTAAAAACGGGTTTTTGCGTATCCTGCACGGTTACTATTGCCTGGCAGGTTTGCGTGTTCCCGTTGCCGTCGTTGACCAGCAGGGTCACCGTCACCGTACCCAGTTGGGTGCAGGAAAAGGAACTGGGCGTCACGGATACGGGATTGACCGTCCCGCAATTGTCCGAACCGGACTGAAAAACGCTGGAGGCGGTAATACCACCCGAGCCTGAGTTATTCAGGGAAACTGTAGCATTTTTACAGGTCCCCGAGGGCGCTGTATTGTCTTTCAGCGTCACCGAAAACATACAATCTGCGGTATTGCCGGAGCCGTCGGTGGCCGTGAGCGTCACCGTCCGCATGTCGTTGTGGCCGCTGAGTACCGTACCGGCTGCCGGCGATTGCGCCACTCCCACCGAGGCGGAGGGCGTGCAATTGTCCGATTTGGAAACCGGAAGCCAGTCGCCCAGCAATCCCGTGCAGGAGGTGTTCGCGACGATAATTTGCCCGGCAGGGCAGGTAATTTTCGGCACGATCAGGTCCTTCACCGTCACCGTCGCCTGGCAGGTTTTGGTCAGGCCCTGCTGGTCGGTGGCCGTCAGCGTCACGGTATTGTTGCCCAGATGGCTGCACGTAAAGACGCTGGGCGCAACGCCCAGGCTGATGTTGCCGCAATTGTCCGAACCGGAGGCAAATACATCCGCTGTGGTGATGGTCGCCTGCGAGCCGGCAAAGGGCACTTCCACCAGGTTGACCGTCGCGTTTTGGCAAACCACCTGCGGCGCAAGGGTGTCTTGCAAGGTCACCGAAAATACACAGGAAGCCGTGTTGCCGGAGCCGTCGGTGGCGGTCAGCGTGAGCTGTTGGGTACTGTTGTGGCCGCTGAGTATCGTACCGGCTGCCGGCGATTGCGCCACCGACACCGAAGCAGAGGGCGTGCAATTGTCCGATTTGGATACCGGTAGCCAGTCGCCCAGCAAACCCGTGCAGGACGCGTTCGCGAAGATAATTTGCCCGGCAGGGCAGGTAATTTTCGGCACGATCAGGTCCTTCACCGTCACCGTCGCCTGGCAGGTTTTGCTCAGGCCCTGCTGGTCGGTGGCCGTCAGCGTCACCGTATTGTTGCCCAGATGGCTGCACGTAAAGACGCTGGGCGCAACGCCCAGGCTGATGTTGCCGCAATTGTCCGAGCCGGAGGCAAATACATCCGCTGTGGTGATGGTCGCCTGCGAGCCAACATTGGGGACTTCCACCAGGTTGACCGTCGCGTTTTTGCACACCACCTGCGGCGCGACGGTATCCTGCAAGGTCACCGAAAATACACAGGTAGCCGTGTTGCCGGAGGCATCGGTGGCCGTCAGCGTGATCTGCTGGGTACTGTTGTGGCCGCTGAAGACCGTACTCGCAGCAGGAGCCTGGCTGATGCCAATCGAAGCGGAGCTCGTACAATTATCTTGCTTCGATACGGCAACCCAGGTCCCGACCATGCCGGAACAGTTGGCATCGGCAAACAGGGTTTGTGCCGACGGGCAGGTGAGCGCAGGTGCCGTCGTGTCCAGCACCATGAGTGCCGTCATACAACTACTCGTTTGGGCATTAGCGTCAACGACCGTCAGCGTCACCTGCACCGGGGTGCCGACATTGCTGCACTGCACCGACGTCGGTTGCACCGCGATCGACTGCAAGCCGCATTCGTAGGTACTGCCGTTGTCGATGTCGGCCACGGTGATGCTTGCCTGGCCATTACTGCCCAGAGCCAGCGTGGGACTGGTCTGGCAAAGCGCCTGGGGCGCCGCGCAGCAATACCCGGATGGATCGTTTATCGTAACGGTAGCGGTACAGGTATTGGTCAGTCCATTGACATCCGTGACAGTGAGGGTCACGGTTTGCATGCCTACGTCATCGCAATCGAAACTGGTGCGGTCCAGCGCCAGGTTTTGGATACCGCAGTTGTCGGTCGAGTTGTTGTTGATATCCGCCGTCGTAATGGACACCTGCGCCCCCGACTGCAACGCGACCGTCGCGTTTTTACACACCGCAGTGGGTGGCGCCGAATCTTTCCACTGCACGACAAACGCACAACTCGACGTGCTGGGACCATCCGTGGCCGTCAGCGTCACCGTGGTCTGGCCATTGTAGGTCGGTATCGTGGTGTTGGCCGCCGGCATTTGCACGACGGTGGGCGTGCCGCTGCTGGTGCAACCGGTCATGACAGTGGCCAGGGAAACATAATTACCCACTACCCCATCGCACACTTCCTGATTGGGCGGGCAGGTGATCTGCACGTCGTCGAGGTCCTCTACCGTCACCTTGAAGGTGCAGGATTTAGAGTTGCCCGACAAGTCAGTGGCCGTCAGTTGCACCGTGGTCATGGTGTTTCCCTGCAATATCGTGCCGGCCAGTGGTGTCTGCTCCAGCACCAGGGCGGTGTCCGGCGTGCAATTGTCCGAAACCTCCACCGTCGCCAGGTAATCGGGCAGCGAGGCTTCGCAGTTGGCGCTAACCGAGAGGCTGGTGTTGGCCGGACAAATCATATCCGGCTTTTGGGTTTCCCGCACCGTCACTGTAAAACTGCAACTGCTTTGGCCGGAACCATCGGTAGCGGTGTACACCGCTGTGGTGAGGCCGGCCTGAAATTTTTGGCCACCAGGTATTGGCCCTGTTCCAGCGCCATTGGTCGCGCCCGACAAGAGGTATGTCAAGGCAAAACCGCTGCAATTGTCGGTGACTGTGGCCGCAGTGGCCGATTGTATGGAGAAACATCCCGAACTCAAAGCAACGGAAATATTGGCTGGGCACGTCACGGCTGGCGGTACGTTGTCGGTCACGGTGACGGTAAAGGAACAGGTCGTGGCCGGCTGATTCAGGTCGTCGCGCACGCTGTAGGTTACGGTGGTGACACCGGGCACAAAAGCCTGGTCGACGGGCAATTGCCCGGTACCCGTGCCCTGGGTAGCGCCGCTGAGGGCGAACGCAGTTTGCAAGTTCGTGCAGTTGTCCGTCACTGTGAGTGCCGTGCCCGCCGGCGCCGCAATGCAGGTATCCGGATCGGTATTGACAGCGATGTTGGCCGGGCACGTGAGTGCCGGGGCTTCGTCGTCGGTCACGGTCACCGTAAAACTACAGGCACTGCTTTGGGTACCGGATTCGTCCGTCACGGTGTAGTGCACCGTGGTTTTGCCGGCGCCGAACACCTGATTGGCGGGCAATTGCCCGGTACCCGGCCCGGTGGTGGCGCCATCGAGCACATAACTGACGGGATAGGTAGCACAACTTGTGGGTATGGTCACCGACAACACACCCGTCACCGTGGTGCTGCAATCGCCGGTACCGTCGTCGCTGGTATTGGCGGTGATCGCCGGCGGGCAGCCGGCCGTCGGGACCGGGTCGTCTTTGACCTGCACCGTGATGGTCTGGGTCGATTGGTTGCCGCTCAGGTCTTTGACGCGCACCACCAGCACATAGCTGTTGTTGGCGTCGGCATCCTGCGGGTTTTCAAAATCGGGAACAAAGTTTTTCCAGTTCAGGATACCGGTCAGGGAGTCCAACTGAAACCGCGAGGAATCGGGGCCGTCGACGATGTGGTATTTCAGGCCGTTGCCTTCGCTGTCCTGGTCGTCCGAGGCCTGCACGTCCAGCAAAGGGCCGGGCGTGCAGTTGGATTCGAAGTAGTTGACATGGGCCAACGAGTAAATGAGCGGCTTCGGGCTCAACATAAAATGCAGGACAAACGGGTTTTGAATGTCGCCGATCAGTTTTTGGTGCAAAAACACCACCGTATCGGTTGATTCATACACCCGGTTTTCAGCACCGACGAAAGCCAGAAAATACAAACTGTCGTTCAGGTAGGTGTTGGCGTACAGGTTGAAGAAATAATAAGCCTGGTTGCCGATTTGAATCGGCGTGGCATAGCCCCGGATTTGACCGCCGGAAAACGCCGCCACATGGTTATCCAGCGCATTATTCGGCGCTCCCCCTGTTTCGATCTGCGCCACCATGCTCATGGAGAACTGGAAATCGGCCGAATTGACCGACCAGCCTCCCGGCTGTGCCCGCAGCACCCATGCTGCTGCCAGGAAACCCAGCAGCAGGACCAGACGGATATCGTTCTGTTTCATTTTTTTCGTTTTAAAAATTTGAACCATGCTCCGGCCCGGCCCTGGTACCCTACGGGACGGCCGATGAGTTCTATGGAACATTCTTCAACATTGGATATTCGGAGTTCGATATTTGACATTCCTCGACGTTTTACCTTTGAAAAATGTCGAATATCGAACTCCGAATATCCAAGATCGAAGTATCAAAACCCAGAACTCATCGCCCCTCCCAAAGGGTACGGGGCCGGGCTGGAACGGATTTCCGTTTCTGCTATTCCTTGATCAATTTCCGCACAGCCGTGCCTTCCGCTGTTTGCAGGCGGATGTAGTACAAGCCGGCGCTGAGATCGGGTTGCCAGTTCCAGGCGTTCCAGCCCTGCCGGGCGGTCATCCGGAAGCGTTCGATTTCGCGGCCCTGCACGTCCGTGACGATGAATTGCACCTCCTGGTCTTTGGCTGCGCTAAAGCGAAGCATCGTCGCATCGGTGAAGGGGTTGGGCTGCACGTCGAGCGATTGCCGGGCGCCGGTTTCCACCAGGCCGCTGGTGAGCAGGCTGAAGGGAACAGGCGCTTCGATGCTGCCCTGGTGCAGGTCGGGTGCGAAATACATGGTTTCTGCCAGCGTATTGACCTGGCCCGAGGCGGCGTCGTGCAGTTTGAAATGCAGTTGTTCGCCCGAACTATTGGCATACATGGTCAGGAAGAACAGGTAACTGTCTTCGGGTTCCACGTAAATGGCCTGCCCGGCGCCCCGCAGTTCTGCACCGGCAAAGGCCCCGATTTCGTGGCTCATCTGCGTGGTGTTCTGACCGTTGTTGGCCAGCATGCCCACCAGGGTCATCGAATTTTCAAACTTGGTCGGGTCCGGGCTCCAGAATGAACTGATGGCCGGCGATTCGCGGCGGCTTTCCAGGTTACCACCCTTGAAATGACTGTTGGGCGGATAGGTCAGCGTGCCGGGGTTGGTCAGTTTCATCTGATAGCCCAGCGGCGGGTACATAAATTTCAGGTTGCCGATCCAGCCGAAGCCACCGATGTACTGCGAGAAACCATATTGGCCTTTGATCAAATCGCCGGTGACGGCGGTGATCGAGCCCAGGGCTTCATTGACCGGCAGCGAGTAGTTGGGCACATAGCCCACCCAGTTCCAGCCGCTGTTGAGCGCGATGTTGGTGGTCGCCGGGTCAACCACGTTGCCCATCATGTTGAGGGTGTCGGGTTGGTCGGCGCGGTACTGGAACATACCGGTGTTGTTCAGGGCCGGGATGGTTCCAAACCAGCCACTGCTGTACATCGAGAAACCGTTCTGTGCCTTGATCATGTCGTTGGCCGGGTGATCCAGGCTGGCCAGGGCCGGGTCCAGGGCCGGGTCGGGGAAAGCCAGGTTGAAGGAAATCCAGTTCCAGCCGTTGTTGAGCGGGATTTCGCGCAGCACGAGGTTGTTGGTGTGCAGCACCTGCGGGTTGAGCGGCGTGCCCACCACGTTTTCGAACTGGAAGGTAAACGACTCTACCACCGATCCGTAGCGCAGGCAGTCCGAGGCGTCCCAGATTTGCAGCGTAACGGGTTGGTTCTGTTCGCTGGTCTCTCCGTAGATGGTCAGGTGGGCCAGGTATTTGTTGACCGAAGGAAAATACTGGATCCGGGCGCGGCCCCGGAGTTCGTCGTTGATGAAGGCCGCCACGATATCTTCCTCGTCGATGGAAAGCGTGCCCTGGATGTTGAGCGCCACCACCATGTTCATGGTGACCGGGTGGCTGTTGGCATCCAGGTCCCAGTTGGGCGGCTCACACACGACGCGCACCCCGATGGGCAGGGCTTCGTCGCCGCCCATGAAATTGGGATTCAGGCCGGTTTCGGTGTGCAGCACGACGGTATCGGACCAGAGGCCGAAGGCCAGCGTGGAATCGACTTCGAAGCGGATGGGCCGGATTTCGTTGGGCACCAGGGTCCCTTTGTCGGGCACCACGCGCGCCCAGGCCGGGGCGCCGGTGATGGTGAAGGGCATAGGCGCACCGCCCCGGTTGTGGATGCTGGCCGTCATGGTTTTGGTTTCGCCCTCGGTTTTGGTCATGCCGATACTGTCGGTCAGCCAGGCCAGTTCGTTGCGATCGACGAAGAATTCCCAGATCCCTTTGTTGGGCTTAGTGCCTTCAAACTCGTTTCCTGTCAGGTCCCGGATGCCGTGCAATTCGGCGCGGAGGATTTTGTTTTCCAAAAACTGGTTTTGCACATTTGGCACCAGCACGATTTTATTTTCGTAGCAGGTAATACCGATATCAATCGGCATATCCGTCGTTGCATCGAAAAGCAGCACATTGTCCACCTCGTTCAATTTGGCGCAATTGATCTCTTTGTTGAACGTAAAAGAGATTTCGTCGCCTACGTTGTACACACCGTCTGCCGGTTCCGGCGTGCCCACCAGGCTGGGTGCCTGGCGTTCAATACGCCCTTTAATGACATGCGAATAGCCCGGATTATTTTTGGGGCCGCCATCGCACACCGATATAGCCCGGATTTCATAGGGGCCATCGGCCAGTTTTGGCGATCCGCCCGTATCCCAGTCCTTTTGGGTAAATATATTCCCCAACTCTGCTTTGGGGATATAATCGGGCATGCCACCGGTAATATTGATCCAGGCGCCGTCGCCGTTGGAGGGGCGGTATTGCAGGCGAATACCCAGAAAGTCGGGATCGTTTTTATTGTACCCATAAACGGTAATGGGCAAAAGGTCCGGGTTCCCAATCGTATCAGGCTTGACCACCCAACCGTCGAAGGGAAAACTGATGTCCACTTCGCTGCAAGGCTCGACGAATTCTACCGCAAGGTAATTTGCCGAATACAGGAAAGTTTCATTGTCGGGGATGAAGCCGAGCGCTGCAGCGCGACCATCGTGGCAATCGACGAAGGTCACCACCTCCAGGCCGGGATAACTATAGGCCTCCGGCCCTCGTTCAACGGTAATAGTAACCGGTTGGGTTGTGCCATAATCAACGGCATAATAAATGTTGTGGTCCAGGATAGCGCCGTTTACCTTGATCACTGCACCATCAGGGTTGCTTTCCGGTCCGGCAGTCAGGGTGTAGGTCCGGAGTTCAAAGGTCGGGGAGTTGTTGCCCAGTTCAAAGTGGAAAACAGCGGCCTCATTGGAAGCCACACCCGTGCGATTGGTGCCATCAATGGGGATCATGGAAATCCGGTCGCGGTGGGCCGTACCCACTTCCCAGGGGCAGGAGCTCTGCCCGGCCTTCACGTCGAATACGGGCGTATGGAACATGGGGTCCGCCTTGATGTCAATGGTCCAGTTGTCGCCCGGGTCGTCGTCTTTTAACACATACCCCGTGGTCACGCTTTCGCTGGATTCTCCTCCTCCACCTGTGGTTGCAGAACCACCCACCGTAATAGTGGCGTCAATCGTAAATCCGGTCGTAACAGGTTTAACGACCTTCACCTCAAAAAAGAGTTCATTCATGGATTCCAGCTCTATCGTCTCATCTGCTTCCCATTGAAAGCTGGAATCTATGGTTACGGACGCTTCGTATTGTACGCCGGCATCGAAAGAAATGTTCTGTTGGTATTGTGCCGCCTTTTTCAAGGCTTTGTTCATCGCGATATAATTCTCCCACTTGGTTTTGGAGGTGGTATTGATACCATCGGCATCAAAGCCATTTTGGATCAGAGTATCCAGGTAGCGGATGACATGGTTTTCCAGGTTCCATTCCGAATACTTGTAGTTGGTCACAAACGTATCCGGCGACACAGTCGTGACCGTCATTACTTTGGCCTCGCAATTGTTGAAGCTGACTTCCTTGCTGTCTGAGAAGATCACGTTGAATCCGATCCCGACGTAGATATCATTTCCGGCGAGGGTATCATTCGACACGAGGTCGAGCAAGGTGGCGCCGCCCACCACCAGGTCGCCATCGTCGGTGCTCAGCACTTCTTTGTTTGTCACGCAATAATCCAAATTCTGCGTGGACGTCGTCCGCAAAGTGGTCGTAAACTCTTTGCTATTCTCATACTCTATTTCGGCTTCCACGTGCGTGCCGACGAAGGGCAGCGTCGTTTCGATGTTTGCTCCTTTCGTGTACTCGGACTCCGTCATGTACGCCAATTTTACTTCTTCGCCAAAGTGCAGGGAGTTACAAACTTTGGTTTCCTTTTCCAGGTAGGCATAACTGCCATCGCCCGGCGGGTCGCGCAGCACGTAACTCGGCATCATCGGCAATTGGGTGGTGAATTTTGCTTCGCCCACGACAAGGCCTGTAACGATGACTTCCTGGAGGAACGGTACGCTTTTTCTGCCCTGGTCATCCGCCACTACCTCCATGGTCCGCTTAAACGGCTCAAACGGATTGGGGCGATCCACGATAAATTTATACTTAAACTGCCCGCCGGTGTAGAAGGTATCCAGGGGCGTCGTAAAGTCATAGTCGTGGTCAAACGTGTTGTTGATCGACAGCAGGGCGCTATCCAGTTCACATTGCTCGTCAGGGTCCTGGCCGACACCGTATTGTTCGTAGGCTTTGATCGTCAGTTCCACCACATCCCATTGGGGGATAACGATAAGCGGCGGCGCGCAGGTCGTCAGGTAGTCATCAAAGCCCTCCACCAATACCTGCGGCGGAGCGATGTAAATAAAGTCCACGTCTGTGGAGTCCTTCTTGCTCAGGTCGATCGTACGGCCACCCTGGTTCTGGAAGTCGGTATAAATAGCGAGATTGTTGTGTTTGGTGATCGCAATCGTCAGTTCCAGGGGGGGAAGGTTCTCGAAAAGATAGGCGCCATCCACTGCAGTGACCTGCATTTCGCGCTCGTAGCAACCGTCTTTGGTGCGCACTTTGATGCGGCAGTCCTCGGCCGGGCCCGAAATGATCGACTTTTTGCAATGGCCGCCGGCGATTTGCCCGTCGATCTTGCGGGTGGTGACGTCGTTGAACAAGATCCCTGCGATGGGGCTGTTTATGTTGATAACTTGCCAGCTTGCCGGAAGGAACTGGTGGTCTTCAAATTGGGGCGTGAGCACGGCGGTTACGCCGGGTTCAAAATCGACAATAAACTGGCCCGTCGAATCGGTGAAAATAGGCGGGCTGAACCGTTCGCCATTGATCAAAATTTCTATGCCTTTGGCAAAACAGTCGGTGTTTTTGTAGCGTACGAAACCCGATACGGGCACCGTACTGCGGTCGGTGAAATCCACCTGGTCCACCGAGGTGACACTCGGGTTGAGGGTTACCTGGCGGGTTTTGGGTGCGAATTCATGGGGCTCGGTTGTCTGGTTGGCGGCGAAGGGCGTCCATTCCGTACCAAAACTTTTCCCGGCGCCGGTCAATGCGGCGCCGGCGTTGTTGAGTTGGTTGCCGGCGCCTTCGTCGAGGGCAAAATAGGCCCGGAGGTGGCGCTGCAAGGGGTCGCGGGACGCGGAGGCGTGCGCCTGGATGTCGGCGGCGGGTAGAATTGTGTCATACACCGCAAGTTCATCCAGCAAACCGCCGAAATAATCCGTGCGTGCCAGGCCGTTGGTACGGGCGCCGAGCAGCCAGGTTTGGGTGGTGTCCGACCAGTTGCCGGCTGGCGCCGGAAACGTGGTGGTGCCCACTGCCGAGCCGTTTTTATAGGTATTGACGGTCAGGTCGCTGCCGGCCCGCTGAAACGTGAGCGCGATGTGTTGAAAGCCCATGCCAAAGCTGCTCAGGGTTTGCTCGGTGCCGTTCAGGTAGCACTTCAGGTCGTTGATGTTGCCGTTGGGCGCCAGCGACAGGCGGAACTCGTTGCTGCCCCATTTTTTGGAGACCAGGCATTGGGGTCCGTCGGGGCCGGCGCTGTTGGCCCAGAGTTCAAGCGTAGCTGTTTCCAGTTCGGTGCTGTCAGTCAGGCCGAAATCGGGCAGCGTGGCGTAGTCCTGCTCGGCGCGCGCAAACTTGAGGGCGCGGTGCATGTAGAACAGTTTGCTCGGCGTAGCGATGAACGTTGTACCGGTGCCGTAGTTGGCCGATTCGATGCGGTAGTAGCCGTTTTCGTCGGTTTTGCCGGAGGTCCGCACGGGCGGGCGACTTTTGTCGAAGGCGCCGCCGCAGAAAAAGAGTCGGTTGCGGCCGATGATGTCGAAGGACTTGGTGCCAAGCTCCTCGTCCATTTTCCAGTAATACTTCAGCCCGGGCGTGAGCGAGGAGGCCGTGCCTTCGATGACTTCGCCGAAGTCCAGTTCGTCGAGTTTTTGGTGGTAAATCCGGAGTTCGTCGATGCGCCCTTTCCACTGCGAGCCTTCGCCCGCGAGGTTCAGCATTTTCGTATCGCCGTTAACGGCTGCCACCATGATGCTGCCGGCCAGCGCACCATCCAGATACGCGCGGAATTGCGCCCCGTCGTGGGTGATGGCGATGTGGTGCCAGCCATGTTTGGTGGAGTCCGGGAATTGGATGTCCAGGGAGGATTGGCCGGTCACGTTTAGTGTCACCCCCTCGTGGGAGGTAGCGCTTGCGATAGGTGTGAGCGACCAGGATGCGCCTTCAAATTCAAAAATTTTAGAGCCTATGTGGGCCGAGTCAGTTTGTATCCAGGTCGACAGGGTCCAGTTGGCGGCATCTTTCAAAAAGCCTGCCGTATCATTGGCAAAAGCCAGGTCAGAGGGGTCCAGGAGCAGTGAAAACCCTTGCATGGGCATCAGCGTCACGACGGCATCCACCACCGGGCTGCTGTTCATGGTTTGGATATAGCCGGTGACGACGCCGTTGGGGACCTGGAAGCCGAGTGCAGCGCCGCGGGCGCCATCGCCATACACATTGATACCTACCACTTCGTACTTATAGGGCCGGCCGGCAATCACGTTGAAGTCGTTGAAATTGCGTACTTTATTGTCGAATGCGCCGATAAACACCCCGTCGCGGTAAAGTTTGTAGCCTTCCGTGGGCAATGGGCCCAGCGGGTTGGGCGCCCAGGAGATCTGGATGCGGTCGAGGAGTTCGCCTTGTGAAGCCGTCACGATGGGCTCAAACGGCGCGAGCAGAAACCCGCTGAGGGAGCCGAATGCCACGGAATTTACGCCATCCCGGGCCTGCCCGACAGCCAATTCGCCGATGGTCACGTTCATGCGGCGGGAGGTATTGCCGATATTAATGCCGGCGCCGTAGGTGATGGTGGCCGGGCCGGGCACATAGGCGGCTCCGGACGTAGCGGGCAGGCAGGCGGGTTCGCCGGCCGCCCCGGTGAGTGGGATATAAAACCGGCGCATAGCCCGGGCATAGATCGAACCAAAACCGTTGGCGGTACTGCCCGGGAACCCGGCTGTCGTAAAGGGCAAGCCTTGAATATTTTTTACAGACTTGGCCCCACCGAAATCCGAAGCCGTCCAGTATTGGTATCCGGTCAGGTTGAGCTGGCTCCGGTAGGGCAACATGTAGTTGAACTCCGGCTCCGAGGGCAGGAACCAATTGCCTTTGTGCGCGTGCACCCATTGTTGGCAAGAGTCAAAGGCCTGGTACCAGGTAAGGCCGCCCCCCGGCGAAGGGACGTTTTCTTTTGCAGCCACCAGCCCCCAGGTTCCGCCGGGTTCGAGGTATACAATCAAGCCGCCGCCGTACTCTGCCCCAAGGTTGTAGGACTGAGACTGGGCCAGCAACTGAGCCGCAAACAGCCATGCGGCTATGATGATGAGGATAGATTTTTTCACGATCAATGATTTTGAAAATGGCAACTCCACCCTCCGGTACCCTGCTGACGCACAGCAGTGGTACCGGAGGACGATTGAATCGTTTTTACTTCAAAAAGGGATAATAGTCCCGACTGCGGCTTTTTTTAGCGCTCCAGGCCTTTCAGGGCATTCACATCCGCCCGAATTCCTTCGATCAGCCGGCGGAGCTCGGCGTTTTCAGCCTTGTAGTCTGTGTTTTCTTTTTCGAGGGCTTCCACACGGCGGGCGAGTTCCTGGGTGGCGGAGATGTTCAGGGTGAACAGGCGGTCGTAGTCGACCGAATGGAAGTCCGTCACTTCGCGGCCATACACGAATACTTTTTCGGGGGCCTTATATGTCCAGTTGCCGACAGTAAAGGTTGTAGCGGAGGGGGTAGTTTGCACCAGCAGGTCTTCCTGCTGGTCATCGCCCATGAGGCGTACTTTGTCGCCAGGTTTCAGTCCGTGTGCTTGCTCCATCGTAAGGAAAAGTGTACTGGCTTCAAGCCGGGCATTTTTTGCAGGGGCGTAGATATCAGGGATGACATCTGTTCCTCCTTTGGATACGGCTTCCGGTACTACTTCTGCTACTTGCTGAGCAATAAAACCTTTCTTCCAGACATCGCCTTTCGTGATAACATCTTTGTACTTATAGTCTGTGACACTAAGGCGTTGCAACAGCGCGAGGTCATTGACCGGATTGGAGGGGGTGAAATCCTTTTTGACTCGACGGTCGGAGATGACATACACACCATAAGGTTTGATATAACCGTCCGTTTCGAGGCTGAATCCAGAAGTGTAGCTGGCCAAGGTTTGAAAACCGGCGCCAGACATGGAGTAAACTGTGCCGCCATAGGCCAGGGTTTTTAAACCTGTAATATGGAGAGGCTTGGTCATCGTGACCTGTGCATTGGTCGCATTGATCACATCCACTCCACCGGGGCGAATGAGTACCTGGTTATTCGTCGCATTGAGCACATTCTCGCCGCCTGCCCAGATACTGGCCGTACCATAAGCGTCGGAACCGTACCCGGTGTTGCCGTCGCCAAGAAAACCATAACCATGAAAAGGACCGGTACCGGAATTTATTGGACCTGTGGAAGCCAGAACGCCTTTTTGCACGTTTAAAGTGCCGGTCAAATAGGCATCATTGCCCACATTAAGGTCGCCGCCGGCAGAAATGTTAGCGCCGGAGATATTGCCGCTGGCAGTAATCGCATGCGAGGCAGTGACCCCATAGACCTGGATATTACCGGTGCTGGGGATCACATTGTCCTGCCCCCGCAGCGCCAGCGCATAGGGCGCCGCGCTGAGGCGCGGGCGGGGCAGCAATTCCTGGGCGGAAGCGCTCCCGATTTTCACGCTGAGGTAATACGGGACATTGAAAGATGCCGTTAGGGGCGTACCCACACCCAGCACCACACTGTACACCCCGCCGGTTGTTTCTACATCATTGATCGTTTCTTCCCAAACCTTATTCCCACCGACTTCGGCATCGTAAAAAGCAAAAATTAATTTATACACGTCATCCGGCACGGCGCTGCCGTCACTTTTTTTCAGAATACCTTGTACGGTGAGGGCTGCGTTTTGTGCCTGAAGTAGCGTAGCGCCGAAGCAGGCGAGGAGAATAAATACCAGGGTAAGGCCCCCTTGGGTGCGGAAAGACTTGCTCATAATATGGGAAATGAAAAAAGGTTAATAAAATGTAGTGATTGGACTGACTTGTAAAGGATCAAATGTGGAAATGGTTTTCAGCGCCGGCACAGGTGGTAAAATCGACGCAGAGCTTGGACCATTCTTCAGGGCCATAAGCGCCCTCATACTCCCATTCGACACCTTCGCAGGAAGGCAGGTCGGTAGGGCCGTCGCCACAAGCGGAAAAGAGGAAGAGAAAAAACGCGCAGCCTAAAGGCAGCAGCGGCAAAGACAAAGTAGACTGTTTCATAGACGGACGTATTAAATAGAGATAAAAGATCAAATGGAACACTCCCCGCAGCCCGTTCCGGTACGCAAGCGTAGGCCGGAAGCAGCATGAGCAGCAACTTACAGTCGTAAAGATGGGTATGCCAGCAGGGGGAAAATCATCCCCGATTGGGGGGAAAATTGTACTTTTTGCAAAAAATGCAGGGCCAAAAGCGCTGTGGCGCTAAAAGTTGTGCAGCGGAGAGAGCCATCAACGGAGGGGGGTTGGGGCGTTTATCTACTTCGATATTCGATATTCGATATTCGATATTTTAAAAATATCGAACCGCAGAATATCGAATATCGAATGTCGAAGTAGTAAGGATTGATGCTGGCTTCAGTTGATGGCCAGGAGGGAAGCCGGTACGCCGAAGGCGATTTGCTGAAGGGTTTTGGAGCGTTTATTTACTTCGATATTCTGCGGTTCGATATTCTGCGGTTCGATATTCGTTATTTTAAAAATATCGAACAGCAGAATATCGAATATCGAACCGCA